>NZ_JANNML010000183.1:0-19280 GCF_031397825.1 Nocardioides sp. | reverse complement strand
GATGATCGTCTCGGTGCCGCGCTGCGACGACTGCGCCTACCAGGCGATCCAGATCGGCTCGGACTGGTACGCCTCGACCGACTACGAGACCCACCAGACCTCGCTCACCAAGGCCCAGGCCGACACCGACCCCGACGGCGTGATGCGCTTCGTCGTCTCCGAGCGGCCCCCGGCCGACGGCGCCCCCGTCGCCAACTGGCTCGAGACCACCGGGCACCGCACCGGCTCGATGATGCTGCGCTGGCAGCGCCTCGAGCGCGACCTCTCGGCCGACGACGGCCCCACGATCCAGGTCGTCAAGGTCACCGACGTGCCCGACCTGCTCCCGCACCTCACCCCCCTCACCACCGAGGAGTACGCCGCGCGCATCGCCGCGCGCCAGCGCTCCGTTGCCCGAAGGATGATCAGTTGAGCCAGGACTCCCCCGCACTCGGACTCGCGGCCGCGCACGACACCTCGATCGAGGAGCGTTACACCCCGGTCCCCCTGCTCCAGGGCAAGGTGGTCGTCATCTCCGGCATCGGCCCCGGCCTCGGCCGGTCGCTCGCCGAGGAGGCGGCCCGGATGGGCGCCGACCTGGTGATCGCGAGCCGCACCGAGTCCCGGCTCCTCGCGCTCCAGGCCGAGCTCGAGGACCACGGCGGCAAGGTCGTCAGCGTGGTCACCGACGTGACCGACGAGGAGTCCAGGGTCAACCTGCGCGACAAGACCCTCGAGGCGTTCGGCCGCGTCGACTGCGTCATCAACAACGCGTTCACCATCCCGCCGATGGACCCGATCACCCAGATCAGCCCGCGCGCGCTCGCGAAGGTCAACGAGACCAACGTCTTCGCCCCGCTGCGGCTGTCGGCGCTCTTCGCCGACGCGCTGGCCGAGAGCAAGGGCTCGATCATCATGCTCAACTCCTGCGTCTCGTTCTCCTCCCAGCCCGAGTTCGCCGGCTACAAGCTGTCCAAGGGCGCGCTCGAGCACCTCGCCTCGTCGCTCGCCACCGAGCTGGGCCCGCGCGGGATCCGCGTCAACAGCGTCGCGCCGTCCTACATCTACGAGGACGTCAACCGCGGCTACTTCGACTTCCTCGCGGCCGTCGAGGAGAAGACCCACGAGGACGTCTACGCCGAGAAGGCCGCGCCCACCGACCTCAAGCGGCTCGCGTCGTCGGAGGAGGTCGCCCGCGCGACGCTCTTCCTCGCCAGCGACCTGGCCTCCGCGGTCACGGGGCAGATGCTCACGGTCGACTGCGGGGAGTTCCATGACTGACAACGTCATGGCACGGACCCGGCCGGACGTCGGTTCCTACGACGACATCGTGGCCGCCGCCACGCGCACCACGGGCATGACCGACACCGGCGGCGACTCCCACGAGGAGGGCCTGCGGACGCTGGTCGAGGACCTGTCCTCGCCGGAGGCCGGGCTCACCCCGCTGGGCAACTACTTCCAGCGCTCGGAGGTCAAGAGCGCGGTCGTCGGCCGTCTGCTCACCCAGGCGAAGTTCAACGAGCGGCCCGAGCACGCCGACGTCGCGATCCAGCGACCGGTCTTCGTGATGGGCCTGCCGCGCACGGGCACCACCGCGCTGCACCGGCTCCTGCACGCCGACCCCGTCGCGCAGGGCCTCGAGATGTGGATCACCCAGTTCCCCCAGCCGCGCCCGCCGCGGGACACCTGGGAGAGCGACCCGATCTTCAACGCCATGCAGCAGGCGTTCTCCGCACACCACGTGGAGTCCCCCGAGTTCATGGGGATCCACTACATGGATGCCACCTCGGTCGAGGAGTGCTGGAGGCTGCTGCGCCAGACCGGCAAGTCCAACTCCTACGAGTCGCTGGCCAACGTGCCGCGCTACACGACGTGGCTGGCGCAGCAGGACTGGACCGACGCCTACGCCCGCCACAAGCAGAACCTCCAGCTGATCGGGCTCAACGACCCCGAGAAGCGCTGGGTGCTGAAGAACCCGTCGCACATGACGGCCCTCGACGCACTCATGACGGTCTATCCCGACGCGCTGGTGGTCTACACCCACCGCGACCCCGTGGTCTGCATCGCCTCGTCGTGCTCGCTGTCGGCCGAGACGACCGCCGGTCACTCCACGACGTACGTCGGCGACGTCATCGGTCAGACCCAGCTCGACCTCTGGTCGCGCTCGTTCCATGCCTTCCACGACGCGCGCCCGGCCTACGACCAGGCGCAGTTCGCGGACGTCGCCTTCCGCGACCTCGTGTCGGAGCCGGTGGCGACGATGCGCGGCATCTACGAGCAGTTCGGCATGGACTGGACGCCTGAGGCGGAGGCCGCGATCACCGACATCGACCGCGAGTCCAAGTCGGGCTCCGCCAAGCCCTCGCACCGCTACGACCTCGCGGACTACGGCCTCACCGAGGCCCAGGTCCACACCGCCTTCGACCGATAGGGACCACCACATGAAGCGCGTCGTCGTCTGGGGCACCGGTGTCGTCGGCACCATGGTGATCGCCGAGATCATGAGGAGCCCGGCGTTCGAGCTGGTCGGTGTCGGGGTGAGCAACCCGGTCAAGGTCGGCAAGGACGCCGGCGAGCTGTGCGGCATCTCCCCCACCGGCGTCCTCGCCACGGACTCGGTGGACGAGCTCGTCGCGCTGGCACCGGACGCGCTGGTGCACTACGGCCCGACGGCGCAGCACGCCGACGACAACATCCGGGTCATGAGCGCCTTCCTCCGCGCCGGCATCGACGTCTGCTCGACCGCCATGACGCCGTGGGTGTGGCCGGGGATGAAGCAGAACCCCGCCGCCTGGATCGACCCCATCACGCAGGCGTGCGAGGAGGGCGGCGCGTCGTGCTTCACCACCGGCATCGACCCCGGCTTCGCCAACGACCTCTTCCCGCTGACCCTGATGGGGCTGTGCGGCGAGGTCACGTCGGTGCGCGCGTCCGAGCTGCTCGACTACACCGACTACGAGGGTGACTACGAGGACGAGATGGGCATCGGCCGGCCGCCGGAGTTCACCCCGCTGCTGGAGATCCCCGACCTGCTGATCATGGCGTGGGGCGCGACGGTGCCGATGATCGCGCACGCGGTCGGCATCGAGCTCGACGACATCACCACCACCTGGGAGAAGTGGGTGACGCCGACGGACCGCACGACCGCGAAGGGCGTCATCGAGGCCGGCAACGTCGCGGCGATCCGCTTCACCATCAACGGGATCTACCAGGCCCGCGAGGTGATCTCGCTCGAGCACGTCAACCGGATCGGGCTGGACGCCGCGCCGGAGTGGCCGGCCGGGTCGCAGGACGACGTCTACCGCGTCGACATCACCGGCTCACCCTCGATCAGCCAGGAGACGTCGTTCCGCTTCACCGACGGCTCGGGCCGCTCCCCCGCCGTCGCCGGCTGCCTGGCCACCGGCCTGCGCGCGCTCAACGCCGTGCCGGCCGTCAACGACCTGCCCGCCGGCTGGGTCACCGCGCTCGACCTTCCGCTGGTGCCGGGGGTGGGGACGATCCGCTGACCACGCCCTAGGCGCCGCTGCACCGGCGGGAGACCACAGCCACCGGCAGTCGCACGGAGCGCCGGATCGCGAGCCCCAGGTGGCCGCGCACCGGTCGTGTGCCCGAGACCGCGGCCAGCCGCCGCGAGCGGCACACGACCCGCGGGCCCTCTGTCCGTCCAGCACGTTCTCTCCGGGCGGCCCTCCACAGGCGCGGCGAGGCCCGGTTTGGGCGCCCCCACGCAGCGAGCAGCCTCCGGTCATGTTCACCGTCAATCCCCGCGCACTGCGGCACGCGAGCCGCGACCTCATCCGCCACGGCTTGGACGTCGACGACCGGCTCCAGGTCCCTCTGCCCGACACCGGTCGCTCCGGCTGCGCCACCCAGGAGGGTCTCGAGCGCGTGCTCGCCGAGACCACCGCGGTGGCCGACGGCCTGCGCCACCTCGGTGACGCCCTCGACGTCTTCGTCACCACCTCCTCCGGCGTCGACGGCGGCGTCGGTGGTGCGCTCGACCGGCTGCTCCCGGCGGCGACGTCATGACCCTGAGCACGTCCTTCGAGGGCGACCCCGAGTCCTGCTGGCGCACCGCGGAGCGGCTGGAGGGCCTGGCCGTCGCGGTCGAGGACGCGCGTGGCTTCGTGGCGACCCAGGCCACCTCCTCGTCCGACGACTTCGCGGGGTGGGCGGCCGACGCCTACCGGCTCAGCGCCGGACGCCTGCACGGGCAGGCGCAGCGCTGCGGGTCGGCATGCCGTGAGCTGGCAGTCGCGCTGACGGCGTTCGGCACGAGCCTCGACAAGGTCCGGCTCGCGCTGCGGCGCACCCGCGAGCTGGCCCGGCAGCACCTCGTCGTCGAGGGCGAGGAGATCCTGCACCCCGGCCCCTACGCCGACGACGGGCAGCGGCGGACCTTCGCGCTCGTCGAGGAGACCCTCCACCTGGCCCGCCAGGTCGAGCATCAGGCCCACCGCGACTGGCAGGCGGCCCTCGCCGAGCACGCCGGCACCGCACCGGTCCCGGTCGAGGTGCCCCTGCCCGGAGCGGCCCCTGCCCAGCCGGCTCCGGCGGTGCCGCCCCTCCCGGACCCCGCCGAGCCGGTCCGGCCCGCCCCGGACGACCCACCGCCAGCCGACCCTCCTGACGTCACGCTCCCGGACACATCCCCGGTCGTTGCCGCCGCAGCCGCTGCTGCGGGAGCGGCCGCAGCCGGTGTCCTGACCCGGCCACCGCGGGCCTCCCGGCCGGTCGACCTCACGCTCGTCGCACCGGTCGACGACGACTGGTCGTCAGCCACCCCCGTGCCACCGGTCGCCCCGATCCCCTGGGAGGTGCCCGATGGCCCGCGGTGACCTCGGCATCGTGCTGCCGCCACGCTGGAGGCGCCGTTCCGACCCCGACCACGGCGTGCTGGTCAGCGCTCGGTCACCCGTCCTGCCCGACAGCGGGGTGCGCCCCGAGCTGGTGCTCGCGTGCACGCGGGTCGACCAGGAGCTGGGGGCCTGGCGCGACGACGCCCTGCGTGAGCTGGCCCGACGCCTCGACGACCTCGACGTGGAGGATGAGGACGCCTTCGACCTGATGGGCCACGACGTCGTCTACCGTCGCTTCGCCCACCGCCTGGGCGCGGCCGACATCGTCAGCGAGCAGTGGGCCTGGCTGGTCGGCACGCTCGGCTTCACCCTCACCTGCTCGGTCGCCCGCGAGGACTACTGGGACTGGTGCGACGTCTTCGAGGCGATCGCCGAGACCGTCGACCTGAGCCGGGTCGCGGCCTAGGGCATGCCCGACGACAGGCTCATCCGCTCGGCGGGGTGCGCGAGGTAGTGACGACACAGCCGCAGCACCTCGTCGGGGTCGACGGCCAGCTTCTCGGCGTCCATGGTCGGGTGGCCCGAGCCGGACATGCCGGCCAGCGCGTTGGTCCCGTCGTAGCGACCACCCTCGACCTCGAAGGACAGCCAGTTGTGGATCGGGTCCTCCGCCGACCGGAAGACGTCGCTGGGCGGACGGAAGCGGTTCCAGTGCGGTCGGACGGCGCGCAGGTCGTCCCACGCGAAGGACATCGGCTCGGCCTGCGTGCGCAGCACGACCCGCTCGGGCGTGAGCAGGATGCCCTTGTCGGGCGTCATCCGGCTGCGGATGCCGCCCCACACCGCCAGCATGAAGAACACCCCGGTCGCGAAGGCGAAGAGCGACAGCACCACCGCCAGCACCAGGCGGCCGGCACCGGCACCGTCGGGTGCCTCGTCGACCGCCATCACCGGGGCGAGCAGGAGCAGGAAGCCGATCAGGAAGAAGCCGGCCATCGCGGTGAGCCTCATCGGGTGGATCGGCAGCAGGAGGCCGCGACCCTCCGGGCCGTCGTAGGGCCGGGGTGGCAGCCGCTTGCGGGTGCGGCCGAAGGGGATGGCCCCGATCGCGAAGGCGAAGAGCGCCACGAGGACGAAGGCGAGCACGTTGCCCTCGCGCAGCGCGCTGACGCCGGCGAGGAGCAGGATCGCAGCGAGGAGCAGGCACGCCCCGGCGAGGAGGTAGCGGCGGCGAGGAGCGAAGTGCCACCCCTCCCCCGCGTCGTTGCCGGAGATCGGGGTGGTGGAGGGGGTGGCGTCGTGGGTCACGCCGGGCTTCTACCCACCGCCCTCACGACGTACACCGGTGCGGCCTTGAGCTTGTCGTCGGCGCAGGACTGGCGCCGCGGCTCGCCGTTGGTCTCCTCGACGACGACCTGCCACAGCTCGCCGTCGGCGCGCAGGGAGATGGTGTCGTCGTCGTGCCCGAGGACCGTCACGTCAGCGAAGGCGAGCTCGCCGCGCAGGTGCAGCTCCGCGACCTGCTCCGCGCCGCTGCGTCCGGCCCGGCCGCGGGTGAGCAGGGCCGGCACCCGCCCCGCCTGGACCTCCTCGCACGCCCTGACCGCCGACTCCGCGTCGAGACGGCCCAGGGTCACCCCGGAGGGCAGTGCGAGCAGGGTCCCGGAGAAGCGGTGCCCACCGAGGTGGGTGGTCTCCCACGTGGCGTCGGGCCACCTGGCCGCGAGCGCGGCCGCGACGGGTCGCCCGAGCTCGGCGCAGCACACGTCACGACGACCGTTGGTGCAGACGAGCCACAGGGGTCCGTCGTACGCCGTCAGGGCGACGCCGCCGGCCGTGTCCAGCGTGAGCAGGTCCCCGACGTCGTCGAGCAGCGCGGTGCGGACGACCGGGCGCTCACCCGGTGAGACGCCGAGCGAGGCGGTGAACACCCGCACCTGCGGCGACGGATCGGTCTCGCGGCCGTGCCGGCGGATCAGCTGCACCCGGACACCCTCGAGCCCGAGCAGGTGCGCGCGCACCTCGTCGGGCAGCGCGCTCTCGGCGACGGCCTTGCGGCCCCAGGAGCCGGAGTGCTCCACGAGCAGCCAGTCGGTGTCGGTCGGAGCCGTGCCGGCCAGCGGCTCGGCGTCCGCGAGGCTGAGGGCCGCGCACCTGGTGTCCACCCCGGTATTCGACCAGACCGCGCACTAGAGTCGACCGGGTGCCCCGACTGGTGTTCCGCCCTCTGCTCGCGACCCTCGTCCTGCCGCTGGTCCTCGGGCTCGCCGGCCCGGCGGTGCCCCCTGCGGGCGCCCGCGTCGCGGACGCTGCCTCGTCGGCCTCCGCTGCCGGGGCCCGGGCCAAGCCCGACACGCTCTTCCCGCGCCAGGGCCACACCGGCTACGACGTGCGGCACTACGACGTGGGGCTGCGCTACGAGCCGGTGAGCAACCGCCTCGAGGCGTCGACCGCGATCCGGGCGGTCGCGAAGACCCCGCTGCGCTCCTTCCGGCTCGACTTCGTCGGCATGACGATCGACTCGGTCAAGGTCGACGGCGTGCCGGCACGGTGGCGGCGCACGGCCGAGCACCTGGTCGTCACCCCCCGCAAGCCGCTCGCCCAGGGCCGCTTCGTCACGACCGTGGCCTACTCCGGCACCCCGTCGGACTACACGGACGCCGACGGGTCCCAGGAGGGCTGGGTCCGCACCGTGGACGGCGCGGTCGCGCTCGGCGAGCCGGTCGGCACGATGACCTGGATCCCGTCCAACAACACCCCGGCCGACAAGGCGCGCTACACCTTCCGCATCGACGTGCCCAACACGGTGCAGGCCACGGCCAACGGCAACCTGGTCTCGCGGGAGCGGCGCGGCCTGCGCACCACCTGGACCTGGCAGGCGCGCGACCGGATGTCGACCTACCTCGCGATGGTGGCGATCGGCTCCTTCAACGTCTACCGCTCCTCGGTCGCGTCGATCACCGGCCGCACGATCCCGCTGTGGAGCTTCGTCGACACGACCAACGACACCAGCACCGCCGCCCGGGCGCTGCTGCCGAAGGTGATGAGGTTCCAGGAGAAGCTCTTCGGCGCCTACCCGATGACCTCGGGCGGGATGGTCGTCGACAACGCGGCCGTCGGCTACGCGCTGGAGACCCAGACGCGGCCGTTCTACCCGTTCTCCGTCGACGCGGCGACGCTGGTGCACGAGACCGCGCACCAGTGGTACGGCAACTCCGTCACCCTGCGCGACTGGCACGACATCTGGCTGGCCGAGGGCTTCGCGACCTACGCCGAGTGGCTCTGGGAGGGCGCGCACGGCGGGAAGTCGCCCGCCGAGCGCTTCGACGACCTCTACGCCACCCCGGCTGACGAGGGCCTGTGGCACCCGGCGCCGACGGAGTTCACCAGCTCCGCCGACCTCTTCGGCGAGCCGGTCTACAACCGGGGCGCGATGACCCTGCAGGTGCTGCGCGAGCGCATCGGCGACACCGACTTCTTCCGGTTCGTGAAGCGCTGGGCGACCCTGCACCGCCAGGCCAACGCCAGCACCCGGCAGCTCGTGAGCCTCGCCGAGCAGGTCTCCGGCGAGCAGCTCGACGGGCTCTTCGCCGACTGGCTCGAGCTGGACGGTCGACCGGCCGGCTACTGAGCCGTCGGCTTCGTCTGCCGCAGCGTCAGCCAGAGGCTCAGGGCGACGTAGTAGACGAGGTAGCCGACCGACCCGGCGACGACGAGCGCCTGGGGGTCCGGCAGCTGGGCGACGATCACGGCGTAGGAGACGAACCACAGCGCGGTCAGCACGAACGTCAGCTGCCACAGCGCCTCGGTGCGCGAGGGGTAGACGTAGCGGATCGGGACGAAGACCAGCACCGTGCAGACGAGGATCGCGACCGCGGTCGCGGTCGTGCCCATGCCGGTGGCGATGACGTAGAACGCCAGGACGTTCCAATAGCTGGGGAAGCCCAGGAAGAAGTGCTCGCCCTCGACGACCGGCTTGGCGTCGGTGCGGCAGAACTGCACGCACGAGGCCATGAGCGGCACCGCGGCGACGATCCCACCGAAGGTGCCGTCGGGCAGGTAGCCGTTGGCCCACAGCAGCGCCATCGGCGCGAGCACGTAGGTCATGTAGTCGACGATGTTGTCGAGCAGCGCCCCGTCGAAGCCGGGCACCAGCTCCTTGACCCGGAAGCGTCGCGCGAGCATCCCGTCGGTGCCGTCGACGAACATCGCCGCGAAGAAGAGCCACAGCACGGTGTCGACGTCGCCGCGGTAGGAGTAGTGGACCATCAGCAGCGCCAGCACGGAGCCGGTCGCGGTGTAGGTGTGCACGGCAGCGGCGGCGAGCCACTGGGTCCGGCTGTGGGGCGGTGGTGCGGGCGTGGTGGTCATGGGCGGCCTCCGACCCAGGTCTGGGCGACGATCGGCGTGCCGGGGCGGTAGGCGAGGTGGACGTGACTGGGAGCGTCGAGGACGACGAGGTCGGCGCGCTTGCCGGGGGCGAGGACCCCGACGTCGTCGCGGCCGAGGGCGGCCGCGCCGGTCGCCGTGGCGGCGCGCAACGCCTCGGCGGGGGTCATCCCCATCTCCCGGACCGCCAGCGCGATGCAGAAGGGGATGGAGGAGGTGAAGCAGGAGCCGGGGTTGCAGTCGCTGGCGATCGCGACCCGCACGCCGGCGTCGAGGAGCGCCCGGGCGTCGGGGTAGGGCTGGCGGGTGGAGAACTCGACGCCGGGCAGCAGCGTCGCGATCGTGCCCGAGTCGCGCAGGGCGTCGACGTCGGCGGCGCTCAGGTGGGTGCAGTGGTCCACGGCGTGCAGGCCCAGCTCCGCAGCGAGGCATACGCCGGGCCCCGCGGTGAGCTGGTTGGCGTGCAGGCGGGGCAGCAGGCCGGCCGCGCGACCCGCTTCCAGCACCGTGCGCGCCTGGTCCCCGTCGAAGGCGCCCTCCTCGCAGAACACGTCGATCCACCGGGCGTGCGGCGCGGCGGCCTCGAGCATCGGGCCGGTGACCAGGGCGACGTAGTCCTCGACGGCGGTGCCCTCGGGCACGACGTGGGCGCCGAGGAAGGTCGTCTCCTCGGTGAACTGACGCGCGACGGCCAGGCTGCGTGCCTCGTCGTGGACGCTCAGGCCGTAGCCGCTCTTGATCTCGACGGTCGTGGTGCCCTGGCCGCGCATCTCGGCCACGAGGCTCCCGACACGGGCGGTGAGCTGCTCGTCGCTGGCCCCGCGGGTGGCGGCGACGGTGGTGCGGATGCCGCCGGCGGCGTAGGCCTGCCCCGCCATGCGGGCGGCGAACTCCTCGGCACGGTCGCCGGCGAACACCAGGTGGCTGTGGCTGTCGACGAAGCCCGGCACGACCGCGCGGCCGGCGAGGTCCACCTGGGCGTCGGCGGCGGGTGCGTCGGCGAGGTGGCCGACCCAGGCGACCCGGGCGCCCTCGACGACCAACGCCGCCTGGTGCAGGACCTCGGCGCCGGCGGGGTCGTGGGTCGTGAGCTCGCCGATGTTGGTCAGGAGCGTGCTCGTCACCACGCCCTCCTCACCTGCCTCACGCCCACAGCCTCTCGATCACGACGGCGAGGTCGCGACCGACCTGCTCGCGATCACCCTGCTGGAAGACGACGCGTCCGTCGACCACGACATGCGTGATGTCGGCAGCGGTTGCGGCGAAGACGGCCGTGTGGGCGTCGGCGCCGGTGCCGGCGGTGCGCGGGCTGGCGGTGTCGACGGTCACCAGGTCGGCCCGTTGGCCGACCGCGATCGCGCCCGCGTCGGGGAAGCCGAGGCTGGCGTGGCCGTGGACGGTCGCGGCGTCCAGGAGCTCGTGGGCGGTCCAGTGACCGCGGCTGCGGGTGGCCAGCCGCTCGTCCATCTCGACCGCGCGCATCTCCTCGAAGAGGTCGATCACCGCGTGGCTGTCGGAGCCGAGCGTCAGCGGGCTGCCGGCGTCGTAGAGGTGCCGGCTGGGGCCGACCCCGTCGCCGAGGTCGCGCTCGGTCGTGGGGCAGAAGCACGCGTAGGTGCGGGTGCTGCCGAGGTGGGTGAGGTCGTCCTCCATCAGGTGCGTCGCGTGCACCGCGCTGGTCAGCGGCCCCAGGACGCCGTGGTCGGCGAGGAGCTGGGTCGGTGTGGCGCCGTAGGCCGCGATGCAGGCGTCGTTCTCGGCCGTCTGCTCCGAGAGGTGCACGTGCAGCGGCCGCCCGGCCGCGGCCTCGACGACGGTCGCGAGGTGCTCGTCGGGCACCGCGCGCACCGAGTGGATGGCCGCACCGACCACGGTGGCGTCGTCGGCTCGCAGCGCCACCATGCGCTGCGCCCACCGCTCGGCGTCACCGTCGGAGTAGCGCCGCTGCACTCCCTGGACCGGCTCGCCGAAACCGCTGCTGAGGTAGCAGGTGTCGAGCAGGGCGATCCGGATCCCGACGTCCTGTGCCGCCGCGACCAGGGCGTGGCCCATCGCGTTGGGGTCGTCGTACGGCGTGCCGTCGGGCTGGTGGTGCAGGTAGTGGAACTCGCCCACGGTCGTGATCCCCGCGGCCAACATCTCGGCGAAGACCGCCCGCGCCAGCGCGTGGTAGCTGTCGGGGTCCAGCGCCTCCGCCACCTCGTACATCTGATCGCGCCACGTCCAGAACGTCCCCCGGTGCCGCTGGGTGCGCCCGCGCAGCGCCCGGTGGAACGCGTGGCTGTGCCCGTTGGCGAGACCGGGGAGGGTCAGGCCGGGCAGGGTGGGCGCGGCTCCGGTCATGGCGCTGGGCCGGCCTCCGGGCGCGACCCGGGTGAACCGGCCGTCCTCGATCACCACCAGCACGTCGTCGTGCACGGCGCCGTCGACCCACGCCCGCTCCAGGACGTACGACGAGCCCGTCGCGGCGGTCATCGCGGCGGTCATCGCGGGGGTCATCGCGCCAGCCGCTCGAGCGTGTCGGCGAGTGCCGAGACGCCCACGAGGCAGTCGGGGAGCTCGGCGGACTCGGCCGGGGAGTGCGAGACACCGGTGGGGTTGCGCACGAAGAGCATCGCGGTGGGGATGCCGGCGGCCGAGAGGATGCCGGCATCGTGGCCGGCCTCGGTGGGGATGACCGGCCAGTCGCCGCCGGCGTGGTCGACCGCGACCGAGCGGGCCAGCGACGCGTCGAACGCCACCGAGACCGAGACCGACTCGGCGGTGACGACGAGCGCGGTGCCGTCGCGCTCGGCCCGCTCGCTCGCCTGCCGGGTCACCACCGCCACGAGGTCGGCCAGTTCCGCGTCGGAGGCGCACCGCGCGTCGAGCCACGCGGTCACCCGCGACGGCACGGCGTTGGTGCCGTTGGGCTCGACCTCGACCCGGCCGAAGGTCGCGCGGGACCCCGACAGCCGGGCCTGCTTGTTGGCGGCGAGAGCGGTCATCGCATAGGTCAGCATCGGGTCTGCCCGGTCCTCCATGCGCGTGGTGCCGGCGTGGTTGGCCTCGCCGGTGAGGTCGAAACGGTAGCGGCCGTGCGGCCAGATCTCGCTGGCCACCCCGACCGCGGCACCCCGGTCGACCAGGTCGCGGCCCTGCTCGACGTGCAGCTCCACGAAGGTGCCCACGCCCGACAGGTCGAGCAGCCCACCCTCAGTGGCGCCGGGCAGACCCACCGACGCCAGCGCGTCGCCGAGGAACACCCCGTCGCGGTCGCGCAGCTCCTGGGCGTCTGCCCACGACAGCGCGCCGGTCGCGAGCCGCGAGCCCAGGCAGGCAAGCCCGAAGCGCGAGCCCTCCTCCTCGGCGAAGACCGACACCCCGATCCGCCGCTGCGGCCGCACCCCGCGCGAGCGCAGCAGGTCGAGCGCCGCGAGGGCGGAGACGACGCCGAGCGGGCCGTCGTAGGCCCCACCGTCGAGCACCGAGTCGAGGTGCGAGCCGGTCAGCAGGGCCGGTGCAGCCGCGCCGACGCCGACCGGGTCCCACCACGCGACCACGTTGCCGACGCCGTCGGCCTCGACCTCGAGCCCGCGGGCGGCCACCTGCTCGCCGAACCACGCGCGCAGCTCGGTCTCGGCGCCGAGGAAGGGCTGACGGAAGTAGCCACCGGACGCGGACGAGCGACCGATCGGGGCCAGCTCGGCCCACATCCGCTCGAAGTCGTCAGCCATGGTGCGACCCATACTGGGGCACATGGAGTTCCAGGACGTCGTCAGGCGCCGCAAGATGGTCCGCCGCTACTCCGAGGAGCCCGTCGACCCTGCCCTCGTCGACCGCGCGCTCGACAACGCGACCCGCGCGCCCAATGCCGGTTTCAGCCAGGGCTGGGCCTTCCTGCGGCTCGACACCCCCGACGACGTACGACGCTTCTGGGCCGCCTCCACCGACGCCGCGAGCCTCGAGCAGCCCAGTGCCTGGCTCGCGGGGCTCATGACGGCTCCGGTCGTGATCGTGCCGTGCTCGAGCAAGGCGGCCTACCTCGACCGCTACGCCGAGCCGGACAAGGGCTGGACCGATCGCGACGAGACCCGCTGGGCCAAGCCCTTCTGGCACATGGACGCCGCCATGGCCTCGCTGCTGATCCTCCAGACGGTGACCGACGCCGGGCTCGGCGCGTGCTTCTTCGGCGTGCACGCCGCCCACGAGCCGCGACTGCGCGCGGAGCTCGGCATCCCCGAGGACCACGACCCGGTCGGCGTCATCACCATCGGCCACCTTCCCGACGACAGCGCCACGCGCAGCGGGTCGCCGACGCGACGCGCTCGCACGCCGTGGCGGGACGTGGTGCACCACGGTCACTGGGGAGGCCGCGAGGGGCAGACGGGTCACTGACCCAGTCCACCGGGCCGGGTGACCGCGGTCAACGACTCCGGGAGCCACCGGCGTCTCGCATCCGAGACCGGCTCCCAAGCGGTAGCGTCACCGCATGACCTTGAGGGAGGGGGAGCGGTCGCCCGCGCGCAGGCACGAGCGCGCGGTGGCCAAGCTCCAGGCGCTCGTGCGGATCCCGACGGTGAGCGACCGTGACCCGGCCCTCGTCGACGACGTGGCGTTCGACCTCTTCCTCGAGGAGCTCGCCCGGCAGTTCCCCGTGCTCCACGAGCGGCTCGAGCTGACCCGCGTCGACACCCACGGGCTGCTCTTCCACTGGCGCGGGGAGAGCAGCGCGCGCCCGGTGGTGCTCATGGCCCACCTCGACGTCGTGCCGGTCGAGGGCACCTGGCAGCACCCGGCGTTCTCCGGCGAGGTCGTCGACGGCGTCATCTGGGGCAGGGGGACGCTCGACGACAAGGGGTCGCTGGTCGCGATCTGCGAGGCGGTCGAGTCGCTGTTGGAGCGCGACGTGGTGCCGGCGCAGGACGTGTGGCTCTCCTTCGGCTGCAACGAGGAGGTCTCCGGCACCTCCGCGGTGCTCGCGGTCGAGGAGCTGCGGCGCCGCGGAGTCGAGCCGTGGTTCGTCCTCGACGAGGGCGGCGCGGTCGCGAGCGAGGCGTTCCCCGGGGTGAAGGCCCCGATCGGCGTCATCGGCCTGACCGAGAAGGGCGTCACGTCGGTCGAGCTGCGGGTGGAGGGACGCGGCGGCCACGCCAGCACGCCGAGCCGGATGGGGCCGACCGCCCGCCTGGCCCGCGCGATCGTGCGCCTCGACCGCTCCCCGATGGCCCCGCGCACCCCGTCCCCGACGGTCGAGCTCTTCCGCCGGATGGCGCCGCACGGCCCGCTCCCGCTGAGGCCGGTCTTCGCCAACGCCGCGCGACTCAAGCCGCTGCTGACCCGCGCGCTGCTCGCCGCCGGCCCCGAGCCCGGCGCCATGACGCGCACGACGTTCGCCGTCACGACCCTCTCGGGCTCCCCGGCCCTCAACGTGATCGCCGCGACCGCCAAGGCCGGCGTCAACATCCGGATCATGGTCGGCGACACCGTCGACGACGTGCTCGACCACGTGCGCTCGGTCGTCGCCGACGACCAGGTCCACATCGACGTGGTGGAGCGCAGCGAGCCGAGCCCGGTCTCCCCGATGGACAACGCCTTCGAGCTGCTGGAGGCCACGATCGGCGAGGTCTTCCCCGACGCCGTCCCCTCGCCCTACGTGATGATGGCGGCCACCGATTCGCGCTTCTTCACCGAGATCTGCGAGCGGGTCTACCGCTTCGCGCCGTTCCGGATGACCAAGGCCCAGCGCGAGGCCATCCACAGCTTCGACGAGCACCTCGGCGTCGAGGCGTTCCTCGACGGCGTCTCGTGGTACGAGCTGCTGATCAAGAGGCTGCCCCGATGAGCACCGGTCCCGGCCCCCTGAGCACCGTCCGGCCCGCCGCTCAGGGCCTCGCCCTCGTGGTCGGCTTCCTGGTCGCGGTCGAGGTCGCGAGCGGGGTGCTCCAGGGTTACTACACGCCGATCTTCCCGCAGATCGCCGACCACCTGAGCATCAGCGAGGGCGACGTCAACTGGTTCGAGGCGGCCCAGCTGATCGTCAGCGCGCTGTGCGTCCCGCTCCTCGCGCGCCTCGCCGACCTGGTCGGGCACCAGCGGGTGCTGCTGCTCTCGACGGCCGTCACGGCACTCGGCTCCTGGGTCCTCGCCTTCGCGCCGTCGTTCTCGACGTTCCTGATCGGCTGGGCGCTGCAGGGCGCCTACGTCGTGTGGTTGCCGCTCGAGGTCGCGATCATCCACCGCCGCACCCGCGACTCGGGGCGCCAGGAGCTGCTCACCCGGCGCGGAGCGGCCGTGCTGGTCGGCGCGCTCGAGCTGGCCGTCATCATCGGCGCGCTCAGCAGCGGGCTGCTGGTCGACACCCTCGACATGAACCTGATCCTGGCGATCCCGGCCATGGTCGTGACCGCGGTCTTCTTCGTGATCCTCGTGGGCGTGGAGAACTCCCCCGGCGAGGCCACCGGTGGCATCGACTGGACCGGGCTCGGGCTGATCACGCTGGCACTCGGCCTGGTGATGGCCGGCTTCGTGGTGCTCCGCCTCCAGGGTGTCGGCAGCCCGCTCGCCTGGGCGCTGGTGGTCGCGGGCCTCGCGGCTCTGGCGCCGTTCTGGCGCTACGAGGCCGCACAGGCCGAGCCGATCGTCGACGTGCGCCTCCTGGCGACGCCGCAGCAGTGGCCGGTGCAGGTCACCGCCTTCCTCTTCGGCATCCCGGTGCTCGGTGGGCAGATCCCGCTCTCCACCTTCGCGCAGGCCGACCCCGACGTGCGCGGCTATGGGCTCGGGGCCGACTCGGCGTTCGTCTCGACCCTGATCGGCGTCTACGTCATCACGCTGGCGATCGGCGCCTTCACGCTGCCGCTCACCTCGCGCTGGCTCGGCGTACGACGGGCGCTGATGGTGTCCTGCCTGCTGGTGGCTCTCGGCTACGCCCTGTGGATCCCCTTCCACGACAGCACCGGCCAGGCCCTGCTCAACATGGGCATCGCCGGCCTCGGATCAGGCGCCCTCGTCGCTGCCCTGCCGGCCGCCGCGGCGGCTGCTGCGCCACCCGACCGCACCGGCTTCGCGACCGGCATGACCAACGCGACCAAGACCGTCGGCGGCGCGATCGCCTCCTCGATCTTCGCGATCGCCCTGGCCAGCAAGGGGATCGAGGGCGTCACCGAGGCCGAGGCCCCGCTGTCGGGATACCTCACGGTGTGGGCGGTCTGCTCGGTCGCCTCGCTGCTCGCGGCGCTCTCGCTGCTGGCGGCACCCAAGCACGCCTTCTCCGACCGGCCTCAGAGCGTGCGCGCGAACAGTCCGTCCAGCTCGACGTAGTGCCGCTCAGCCGCTGCCTCGTCCCACATCGCGGTGTCGGCCATCGTGTAGCCGTGGGCCGCCCCGGGGTAGACCTCGTTGCTGGCGTGCAGGCCCGCGGCCGCGATCGCCTCGCCCAGGGCCACCACGGCCTCGGGCGGCATCGAGCTGTCATGGTCGGCGTGACCGAGGACCAGCTCGGCGCGAGCGTCCGCCAGCGCCAGGTGCGGGCTGTCGACCTCGTCGGTGACCAGCCCGCCGCCGTGGAAGCCACCGCACGCGGCGACGACGTCGGGGTGCGCGCCCGCGGCCCGGATCGCCAGCCGTGCGCCCATGCAGTAACCCGTGACCCCGATCGGCCCGGTGCCGACGCCGTCGAGGCCGCGCAGCGTGTCGACGTACGCCGCGATGTCGGCGAGCGCGAGGTCGGAGGTGAGGGCGCCGACGCGTGGCATGGCGACCTTGAAGAAGGCCTCGCGCTCGGCAGGGTCGGTGAGGTCGCCGGTCGGGGCCAGGTCGGCCACCGTGCCGTCGCGGTGGAAGACGTGGGGCGCGAGCACGACGTGGCCCCAGCTCGCGATCCGGTCGCACATCGCGGCGATCTGCGGGCGCAGCCCGATCGCGTCCATGAAGAGCAGCACGCCCGGCAGGGCACCGATGTCCGGGGTCGCGGGCGGGCGGGCGACGTAGGCCTCCGCGGTGCCACCGGGCACGAGGATGTCGATCAGGTCCATGCCCAGCAACCTAACCAGTGCTCACACACCACCTCGTAGACTCGGACGCGTCATCACAGCCGCGGAGGTGACCCATGACCCACGACGACGAGCCCCTCGAGGTCGAGCGCGTCGACAAGCTGCCCCTCAAGGACAAGCGCACGGGCCTGACGGCCGCCCAGACGCGCATCGCCAACCAGTCCTCCTGGGTCGACCAGCAGATCCGGGTCGCGATGGCCAAGGGCGAGTTCGACGACCTCCCCGGCGCAGGCAAGCCGATCGAGGGACTCGGGCGCGACCACGACCCCGACTGGTGGCTCAAGAAGCTCGTCGAGCGGGAGAACATCACCGTCCTGCCACCGTCGCTCCAGCTCCGCAAGGACGACGCCGAGCTCGACGTCCGCCTCGACGGTCTCTTCACCGACACCGAGGTGCGCCGAGAGGTCGAGGACTTCAACGCCCGCGTGATCCGGGCACGCTACTCCCCTCAGGACGGCCAGCCGCCGCTGGTCACCATGCCCCGTGACGTCGACGAGACGGTCGCGGCCTGGCGCGAGCGACGCGAGGAGCGGGCCGCCACGGCCCGGGCCCGGCGCGAGGAGCAGCAGGCCGAGGCGCCGCAGCGCCGCCGATGGTGGCGACAGCGGCGACGGGACTGAGCGCCGAGAGATCCGTCATACCCGGGCGGTGTCCGCCGCTGGTACTTTCCGCGCATGACCGGTTCCTCGCGCAGTGCCAAGGACTTCTTCCGCCCCCTCGCGGTCGGAGCACCCACCCCGCTCACGGAGGTCCCGGCCCGCCCCAGCCGTGCGATCCACTTCTTCGACCCGAGCAACGAGAAGATGGCGGCCAAGATCCCCGCCATGGTCGGCACCGTCGACGTCCTCCTCGGCAACCTCGAGGACGCGGTCAAGGCCGACAACAAGGTCGCCGCGCGCGAGGGGCTCGTGCGCATCGCGCAGGCCACCGACTTCGGTCCGACCCAGCTCTGGACCCGCATCAACTCGCTCGACAGCCCCTGGGTGCTCGACGACCTCACCACCCTGGTGCCCGCGATCGGCGACAAGCTCGACGTGATCATGGTCCCGAAGGTGCAGGGCGCCGAGGACATCCACTACGTCGACCGGCTGCTCGCCCAGCTCGAGGCCAAGGCCGGGCTCGACCGGCCGATCCTGATCCACGCCATCCTGGAGACCGCGCGCGGCGTGGCATCAGTGGAGGAGATCTGCGGCGCCAGCCCCCGCATGCAGGGCCTCTCCCTCGGGCCGGCCGACCTCGCGGCCGACCGCCGGATGAAGACGACCCGCGTCGGCGGCGGCCACCCGGGCTACCTGGTGCGCCAGGACCCCACCGTCAAGGACGGCGTCACCGACATCGAGGGCCAGCGCACGACCTACCAGCAGGACCTGTGGCACTACACCATCGCCCGCATGGTCGACGCCTGCGCGATGCACGGCATCTACCCCTACTACGGCCCCTTCGGCGACATCGCCGACGTGGTGGCCTGCGAGGACCAGTTCCGCAACGCCTTCCTGCTCGGCTGCGTCGGCACCTGGAGCCTGCACCCCCAGCAGATCGCCATCGCCAACCGGGTCTTCAGCCCCTCGGTCGAGGACATCCGGCATGCCCGCCGCGTGGTCGCGGCCATGGGCGACGGCACCGGCGCGGTGATGCTCGACGGCAAGATGGAGGACGACGCCTCGCTCAAGCAGTGCCTGGTGATGGTCGAGCTGGCCGAGGAACTGGCCGCGATCGACCCCGAGCTGAAGAAGCAGTACGACGCCATCGGCACCGGCCAAGCGGGTCACGAATGAGCCTCGACGACGAGTTCAGTCCTCGGCGCTCCGTGCTCTACATGACCTCGTACATCGAGCGCGCTCTGGAGTAGTCCACATCGTTCCCCTGCGACGGGCTGATCCTCGACCTGGAGGACGCCGTCGCTCCCGACGCCAAGCCGGCGGCCCGCGAGTCGGCCTGCGCCGCGGTGCGGTCGGGTGCGTACGGCAAGCGCGAGCTGGCGATCCGGGTCAACGGCGCCGACACCGAGTGGCACGTCGACGACATGGCCGCGGCGTGCGCAGCCGGCCCGGACGCGATCGTCGTACCCAAGGTCAAC
>NZ_JANNML010000153.1:0-4362 GCF_031397825.1 Nocardioides sp. | reverse complement strand
GGTCGTAGTAGTTGGTCGGCATCTGGTCGTCGAGCAGGCCCATGGCGGAGTACGTCGCCGCCACCACCTCGGCGCAGTACGTCAGCTCGGCGGACGCAGCCCGGCGTACCCGCCCGCGCGCCCAGCGCCCCACCAGCTTGGCTGTCGAGGGGAACGGCGTGCCGTCGAGGCGCGCGATCGTGCGCATCACGGCGTCCTCCATCTCCGGGGTGACCGTGGCGTCGAGCTGGCGCAGCCAGGCGTGCTGCTGGTAGCGGCCGGTCCACTGCTCGACCGCGGCCCGCAGGTCGTGCAGCTGGACGCCGCGGTGGTGGCTGTTGCTCCACACGTCGATCAGGCCCTTGCCGAGCTCGGCGTGCCACATCAGCGGCGGCAGGTCATCGATGACGATCGCCATGCCGACGTGGTTGACGGGCGCGTTGGTCAGGACGCGGATAGCGTGGTCGGCGGCCGAGTGGCCACGGAAGAGCCAGAGGTCCCCGGTGCGGGTCAGGTCGACCGCAGCGTCGAGGGTCAGGCGTGAGGTGTGCACGATGAAGGAGTCCTGTCGATGAAGCTGTGGAAGGTGCTCGGGATCGCGGGGCTGACCGGGGTCGCCGCCACCGGGGCCATCATCGCCCGGGAGCAGCGCAAGCGTGCGCAGGTCACGCCCGACGACGTACGGCGTCGGCTGCACGAGCGGCTCGCGGAGGCCGACCGCGAGGACTAGCCTGACCCCCGTGGAGCGAGTCAGCGACGGCGAGCGCAACGCCGCGATCACGGCCGTCGAGGCGGCTCTGACCGAGGGTCGGATCGTCCAGGCCGACCACGACCGCCGGGTCGACCAGCTCCGGCATGCGCACACGGCGACCGAGCTGCAGATGATCACCCAGGACCTCGCGCACCGCGGGCCGGCGCCGGCCTGGACGACCTACGAGCCTCCGCAGACGGGCACCAGCGGCGAGGCGACTCCCGCGCCCCAGGTCAGCTACGGCCCGCCGCAGGACCAGCTGGTGGCGGCGCAGGTGACGCAGATGCCTGGCTCGAAGCCGGCAGGGGCGTCGCAGGCCCTGGTCTTCGTCCCGATCATCTTCTTCCTCGTGATGGCGATCGGCGCGGGTGCGGTGATCCTCAGCGTGATCGGCAACGCCACCGACAGCTCGGAGGAGACCTTCGAGGGGGTCGACCCGTTCGACGGCTTCGAGGGCGCCCCGGGCCAGGGCACGGACGCGCCTGCGGACCTGTTCACCCCGGGCGGCTTCCAGGGCCTCCTCGACGCGCTGCGCGCCGAGACCGGGGGGACAGCGGTCTTCGAGGCGGTGCTCTACGAGGCGTACGCCGTGACGTCGGCCCCCGCCGAGCCCGAGGGCAGGCGGGCCATCAGCTACTACTTCGACGGTGAGCTGAGCGAGAGCACGAAGAGCACCTCGACCTACGACCGCTTCGACCTCTCCACGATCGACCCCACGGTCCTGGCCCGGCTGACTCGCAAGGCGCGCATGCTGATCGACGACCCGACCAGCTCCTACGTGATCGTGCGCAAGCCCCAGGACGGCTCCACGACCTGGCTGGCGGCCTACGCGTCCAACGAGTTCGGGGAGTCCAGCTATCTGCGGGCGGAGAAGGACGGCACGGTCGTCGACCGGTCCGTCAGCTGACCCAGGACCCGTCGGGTCACCGGAGCGTGTAAAGGTAGCGGCTGGTCGGCACCAGGTCGATGTCGCGGTCCGCGCCGATGCGCGTGACGCTGCCCATGAGCAGCTCGAGTCGTCGGGAGAGCTCGGCGTCGTCGCCGTCGCTGCCGTAGAACGCGTGCATGTCGGTCATGCCCTCGACCGGGAACAGCTCCTCGACCAGCGCGTGCTTGTCCGGCGCGTCGGGGGTGACGGCGGCGACCACGACGTTCTGGACGTAGCCGAAGGTCGCCTGTGTCGCGATCGCGATCGGGGTGTGGTCGACCAGCCAGCGGTGCAGCCACTCCTCGTGGGTCAGCTCGTCGGGCCGGCGCAGCACCGCCACGTTGGCGAGCCCCGCGCCGCGGGTGCCGTCCCAGGTCTCGGGGGGCTCGATCGGCCGCCGTTCCTCGACCTCCCACCCGGCGACGCGGCGGGCCACGGCCTCGAGCGCCGAGACCACGACGGCCGCAGGGCCGGAGGTCCACACGCTGACGACCGCCCCGATCGCGTCCCCCGTCGGGATGCGCATCGCCGGCGCGACGTGCTCGTCGTCGACGTTGACCTGCAGGCGCTCCGCGCCGGCCGCAGCCAAGGTGGCCCGCAGGTCGGGGGAGTGCAGGGCAGCGGACAGGTCGTCGCCCCACAGGGCGAACATCAGCTTGGTCACGCAGCCGAACCTAGGGCATCGAGGGGCACCGGCTGAAGCATCACGTCGTTCGCGACGTGCACCACCTCGTGGCGCACACCGGCGAGCCGGCACGCGGCGTAGAGCGCCGTCGCCCACTCCCGGTCGGCGGCGCTGACGCCGTCGCGTCCGGGGCGCGTGCGCAGGAAGGCGACGCGGCCGTCGGGGACCGTCTCGGTGGTCAGCAGCCGCAGGAGCTCGGCGAGGCTGGTCTGCATCGACTCGTCGAGGGGCTCCTCGGACTCGGTGATCTCCATGATCATCGGCGTCGTCGTGCCGTCGGGCTCGAGCAGGACCAGCCACACGCTGTGGCCGCCGAAGCCAAGCGGTCCCATGAGGGTGCGCCAGGCCTGCTCGAGGTCGGACTGGGTCTGGATCTTCATCTGGAGGGTCATGCCCCCGACGATCCCCCGATCCCGGCGATCGTGCGACCGCCTCTCCACAGGGCCGGTCGTGTCAGAGCACCGAGCGGTAGATCCCCACGGTGCGCTCGGCGATCGCAGGCCAGCCGAAGTGCTCGACGGCCCGCTGCCGACCCGCGACGCCCATGGCCGCCGCTCGCGACGGGTCGGCCACGACCTCGTTGAGCGCCGCTGCGAAGTCACGCACGTAGCCCTCGGGGTCCAACGGAGTGCCCGTGCCGTCGGTGGCCTGCTCGATCGGGACCAGCAGCCCGGTCCCGCCGGGCACGACGACCTCGGGGATGCCGCCGGTGGCGGTCGCGACGACGGCGGTCTCGCAGGCCATCGCCTCGAGGTTGACGATGCCGAGCGGCTCGTAGATCGACGGGCACGCGAAGGCGGTGGCCGCGGTCAGCAGCGCCACGACGTCGGGACGCGGCAGCATCTCGCGGATCCACACGACGCCCGACCTCTCGGCAGCCAGCGTCGCCACGAGGCCCTCCACCTCGGCGGCGATCTCGGGGGTGTCGGGCGCGCCGGCGCAGAGCACGATCTGCACCTCCGGCGGCAGCTGTGCGACCGCGCGCAGGAAGAGCGGCAGCCCCTTCTGACGGGTGATCCGACCGACGAACACGACCGAGGGACGGTCCGGGTCGACGCCCAGCTCGCGCACCCGGTCGGGCGCGACGATCGGCGACCACTGCTCGGTGTCGATGCCGTTGTGCACGACGTGCACCTTCGCCGGGTCGACGGCGGGGTAGGAGGCCAGCACGTCGTCGCGCATCGCCGCCGACACCGCGATCACCGCGGCGGCCGCCTCGTAGGACGTGCGCTCCACCCACGACGACACCGCGTAGCCGCCGCCGAGCTGCTCGGCCTTCCACGGCCGCAGCGGCTCCAGCGAGTGCGCCGAGACGACGTGGGGGATGCCGTGCAGGAGGGACGCCACGTGGCCGGCCATGTTGGCGTACCAGGTGTGCGAGTGCACGAGGTCGGCCCCGCCGACCGCGTCGGCGATGGCCAGGTCGACCCCGAGGGTCTGCAGTGCGGCGTTGGCGCCGGCCAGCTCGGGCAGGTCGGGGTACGACGACGTACCGGCCTCGGCGCGCGGGCCGCCGAAGGCGTGCACCCGGGCGTCGACGTCGGCGCGGGCGCGCAGTGCGCGCACCAGCTCGGTCACGTGGACGCCGGCCCCTCCGTAGACGGACGGCGGATACTCCTTGGACACCACATCGACGCGCACGACGATCACCCTAGGCCCCGACGTCCGGCTAGGGTCCAGACATGAGTGCAGCGTCGCGCAAGAAGGTCCTGGCCATCGTCCTCGCAGGTGGGGAGGGCAAGCGGCTGATGCCGCTCACGGCCGACCGCGCCAAGCCCGCCGTGCCCTTCGCGGGCATCTACCGGTTGATCGACTTCGCGCTCTCCAACGTGGTCAACTCCGGCTACCTCCAGGTCGTCGTCCTGACGCAGTACAAGTCCCACAGCCTCGACCGTCACGTCACCCAGACCTGGCGGATGTCGACGATGCTCGGCAACTACGTGACGCCCGTGCCGGCGCAGCAGCGGGTGGGCAAGCACTGGTACCTCGGCAGCGCCGACGCGATCTTCCAGTCCCTCA
>NZ_JANNML010000115.1:0-12102 GCF_031397825.1 Nocardioides sp. | reverse complement strand
CACCCTTGGTCTGGATGAACAACGACCGGTAGACCACTGCCGCCAGGCGCGCCTGGGGGACCGCTTGCCGGGCGCGGAGAAGCTTCTCGCCAGCTCCCGCGAGATCGTCGAGGGGTGCGTGCCGACCATGGCCGCGATCTGCCGCTGGGTCAGCCCCTGCCCGATCACTCGCCGCTCCTCCATCGTCAACCGTGCTCCAGCCATGACCGCAACCTCTCACCCACTGAAGCTGCAACAGCGGCTGGAATCCGCGGCGCAGGTGGTGCGAGGCTTGCTGCGCTCGCACCTGGACCCGACCAACGAAGCAGGTGCTCACCCTCACCCGGCTAGACAGGCTCAGGTGATGCGCCGTCGCGCCGATCGGAAGTCATGGCCGACGAGCTTCCCGCCCCTGACGACCCGTGCTGGCGCCGGGTGCGTCCTCGTTTCGAGGACAACGAGCTCGACCAGGCGCCGATGACCGAATCGTTGCTCGCACCCCTCATGCCGTACGCCGTGTGGCGCAGCCGTGTGCCCTACGCCTTCGCGGCTGCCGTGGCGTGGTTCTTCGTGTTCCCGGTGCTGCTCGGCGGGTCCTTCGGGGTGGGCGTGGCCCTGGTGTCCGGCGCGGTGTCGTCGTGGCTGCTGCTCGGTCGGCGGGCCCCGCTGGAGGCGGAGGGCTATGCGGTGCTGGCGCTCATGCCGGTCCTGGTCGTCCTGCTGCTCGCCACCTGAGGGTCCCGCCTCGGGCGTCAGCCGATGGCGTCGTTCAGCCGGCCCAGCGCCGTCTCGGTCAGCGAGGCGAGGACGTCCTCGCCGGGAGCGGCCAGGTCGATCAGCCCGACGACGCTGAGCGCGTTGTCGACGCGGGAGACGACGAAGCTGACGTCGTAGGAGTAGCTGTTGCCGGGTGCGGACACCGAGCCGGTGCCGCTGAAGCCCACCTGGTCGTCGGTCTCCCCGATGCCGGGGGCCTCGTCGACGGTCACGGCCAGGGCGAGGTTGGTGCCGCTCTCGGGGTCGGTCACCTCGACCGTCTCGCACCCGTCGAGGCTCGCGCGGAACTCCTCGACGCCGGCCACGACCGTGTCGGTGTCGGCGTAGGAGTTGACCACGGTCACGATGCTGCGGCGAGACGTCTCCGTCTCGAGCTCGAAGTTGTTCTCCGCCTCCGTGTCGGCGCTCAGGTCGGACAGCGCGGTCAGGCCGCTCAGGCAGCCGAGGTCCTGGTCGTCGCTCTCGGTCGGGCCGAGCTCGGTGAAGTCAGCCCCGACGTCCTCGAGGGTCAGGAGAGCGCCGTCGGCCTCGTCCTGGCTCAGCACCACCGGTGCGTCCGAGCCGGCCTCCGACGAGCCAGGCTCGTCGCCGCCGCCGCACGCAGCCAGGCTCAGGGCGAGCACGAGGGCGCTCGAGGACAGACCGGCACGGCGCAGGAGGCTCGACATGGTCGCAGTCTGTCAGCGACCCTTCGTGCCCTTTCCCTTGGGACCCTTGGGTCCCTTCGGCGGCTTGCCCTGCCCCGCCTCCTCGTCCGACTCGTCCGGCTCGTCCGACTCGTCCGACTCGTCGACGTCCTCGTCGTCGGTGGCCTCGTCCGTCGGCTCGTCGGTGATGTCCTCGGTCGGCTCGGTGGCAGGCGCCGAGGTCGGAAGGGCCTCGGTCAACGCCTCGACGGCATCGAGGATCCGCTCGGCCTGCGCCTGGTCGAGGTCCCCGTCCTCCACGGCAGCCGCGGTGTCCTCTCCCAGTGCCGCCAGCTCGTCACGCGCGACCGCGTAGCGTCCGTCGACGATGGCGGTGTCGATGTCGTCCAGCCGGGTGGACAGCGCCGGGACCGCGCTCGACGGAGGGTCCTCCGAGCCGCAACCGGTCAGCACGAGCAGCGCCACGGTGCTCGCGGCCGCGAGCCTCGTCGTACGACGACGGCGGCTGGTCACTCGACACCCCCGACCGCGTCGTGGAGGTCCTGCAGCGGGCCCTCCAGCTCGGCGGGCGTGCCGGCGGGGACCGTCCCGCCGGCGGGATCAGCCGGTTCCTCCGCCGACCCGCCGCCGGCAGCGACGCCGGCGATCACGACGAGCAGCAGGATCGCCGCGATGGCGGCGCCGGCACCTCGCACGTGGGGCGGGACCTCGCGCAGGCGCGCGAGGAGGCGGTCCGTCGACGACGGCTCCTGCGCGGGCGTCACGGCAGGCATCCGGCGCACGGTCGGCTCGGTGTCGAGGACGAGCGTGGTGCCGGCCCCGTCGACGGCCCCGTCCAGCGAGCGCAGCCGCTCGGCGACCGCCTCGGCCGAGGGGCGCGCAGCCGCGTCCATCAGGGTCATGTCGGTGATCAGGTCGCGCCACGACGCCGACAGCGTCGGTGGGACCTCGGGCGAGCGGCTCAGCCGGGCGAGCGCCGACTCGGTGGGGGAGCCGGGGTAGGCGCGCTCCCCGGTGAGCACCTCGAGGAGCACCAGGCCGAGGGAGTAGACGTCGGCGGCCGCGGTCAGGTCGTCGCCGCGCACCTGCTCGGGGGCGAGGTAGGCGGCGGTGCCGATCGCGTGGCCCGTCTGGGTGTGCCGGACGGTGTCGCCGATGAGCCGGGCGATGCCGAAGTCGGCCAGCTTGACCCGGCCGTCGTCACCGAGCAGGACGTTGGCGGGCTTCACGTCGCGGTGCACGATGCCCCTGTCGTGGGCATAGGCCAGGGCATCTGCGAGGGCGGCGCCGATCCCAGCGACCTCGTCGGGCGGCAGCGTCCCGCCGCGGGCCCGGTCGGAGAGCGTGGTGCCCTCGACCAGCTCCATCACCAGGTAGGGCTGGTCGGTCGTCATGCCGGCGTCGAGCACCATGACCAGGTTGACGTGGCTGAGCTGGGCCAGGGTGCGGGCCTCGGCGGTGAAGCGCAGCCGGTCGGTCTCGTCACCTGCGGTCTCACGCAGCACCTTGATGGCGACCGGCCGGTGCAGCACCCGGTCGGTCGCGCGGAAGACGTCGGCCATCCCACCGGTGCCCAGACGCTCCCCGAGGTCGTAGCGGTCCGCGAGCACGAGTGCCTCCTGCGATCAGGGTCGGAGCGACCCCATCCACTCCTCGACGTCTGCCGAGGTGCGGGGGAGCGCCGCCGACAGGTTGGTGGACCCGTCGTCGGTGACCAGGATGTCGTCCTCGATGCGGATGCCGATGCCGCGCAGCTCCTCGGGGACGAGCAGGTCGTCCTCCTGGAAGTAGAGGCCTGGCTCGACGGTGAGGACCATACCGGCTGCGAGCGTGCCCTTGGCATAGGCCTCGGGAGCCGCCCGGCCGCAGTCGTGGACGTCCATGCCGAGCATGTGGCTGGTGCCGTGGAGGGTCCAGCGGGCGTAGACCTTCGAGTCGGGGTCCAGCGCCTCCTGCGCCGAGACCGGCAGCAGGCCCATGCCCTCGAGGCCGTGGGCCAGGACGCTCATCGACGCCGCGTGCACGTCGGCGAAGGCCAGGCCCGGGCGGACGGCGTCGATGCCGGCCTGCTGCGAGGTGAGGACCAGGTCGTAGAGCTCGCGCTGGAGGGTCGTGAACGTGCCGTCGACCGGCAGCGTGCGCGTCACGTCGGCGGTGTAGAGGTTGTGGCCCTCGACACCCATGTCGAGCAGGACCAGCTCCCCGGGCGTGATGGGGCCGGAGTTCTCGATCCAGTGCAGCGTCGTGGCGTGCTTGCCCCCGCCGACGATCGAGTCGTAGCCGATGTCGTTGCCCATCGTGCGCGCGCGCCGGAAGAAGGTGCCCTCGAGCCAGCGCTCGCCGTGCTCGAGCACGTTGTCCCACTCGCGCACGCAGTCCTCGAACCCCAGCGTCGTGATGTCGCAGGCCTCCTGGAGCTCGCCGATCTCCCAGGTGTCCTTGACCAGGCGCATCTCGGAGACCACGCGGGCGAGGTCGCCGTCGAGGGTCTCGTCGGGGGTCACCAGCGAGTCGACGTACGACGAGACGCCGCGGTGGACGCGCGTCTTGCCGGAGGCCGACAGGGCCTCGGGCAACGTGTCGATGTGACGCACCTCGATCCCGAGCGAGGAGGAGATCTCGTGCGCCGACGGCCGCCGCCCGGCCCAGAGCTCGCCGTAGACGCGGTCGCGGAAGAACTCGTCGCTCTCGCGCGACGAGCGGGGTCGGGCGTAGAGGACCGCCTCACCGTCGTCGAGCACGAGCACCGCGTCGCTGGTCTGGTTGCCGGAGAAGTAGGTGTGGGCGGTGTCGGAGCGGAAGCGGTAGTCGGTGTCGTTGGAGCGCTGCTGGTAGGTGCCCGAGGGCAGCACGAGTCGCTCACCGGGGAACACCTCGGCGAGCCGTGTCCGACGGGTCGCCGCGAGGTCGGTCACGGGGTGCGGCGGGAGGTCGAGCTCGCGGTCGCCCCAGCCCTCGCGCATGAAGGCGGAGTAGGCAGCGGGGACGGCGGGATCGTGGGACTCCGTCGCCGGCTCGGCAGCGGTGGCGCTCGAGGGTGCGGTGGACTCGGGGGTGGTCTGCTCGCTCACGCCGTTACTCTACGCGCCGACATGAGCCCTTCGGCCCCCTGACGTTAGGCTTCCCCCCATGCCCGCTCCCCGTCGTGACAGCCGCGCCTTCACGGTCGTCGTGACCGTGCTGGTGAGCCTCGGCGCGCTGCTCACGCTGGTGATTCTGGCGTTCTCGGGGGCCCCCGCGATCACCCTCCTGGCGACCGCTCTCGCTGCTGTGCCGGTGGGGCCGCTGGTCGCCGGCTACCTCTGGCTGGACCGCTACGAGCCCGAGCCCAAGGTGCTGCTCGTCCTGGGCCTGCTGTGGGGCGCCTTCGTGGCCACCATCGCCGCCATCCTGATCGGCGGCGTGGGCGGCCTGGTCGTCGGCTTCACCGACACCCAGTCGCTCGCGATCGTCGCGCCGGTAACCGAGGAGGCCAGCAAGGGCCTCTTCCTGCTGCTCCTGCTCTGGTGGCGTCGGGCCGAGATCGACGGCATCCTCGACGGACTGGTCTATGCCGGCATGGTCGGCATCGGCTTCGCCTTCACCGAGAACATCCTCTACCTCGCCGCGGCCTACAACGGCGCGGACGGCATGGCGCCGGGCGGCATCGTCGGCATCACGGTCCTCTTCGTCGTGCGCTGCGTCCTGAGCCCCTTCGCGCACCCGCTCTTCACCGCCTTCATCGGCATCGGGGTCGGCATCGCGGTCACGACCCGCACCCCGGTCCTGCGCTGGGCGGCGCCCCTGGGTGGCTACGCGCTCGCGGTGCTCACCCACGGCCTGTGGAACGGTTCCACCGTCTTCGGGCTGGCCAGCTTCGCCGGCGTCTACGTCGTGCTGATGCTCCCGGCTGTCGTCGGGATCGTGTGGCTCGGTGTGTGGATGCGCCGCTCCGAGCGCACCATGCTCGCGGTTGCCCTCGGCGACGCATCGCGACGTGGCCTGATCCCGGCCACCGACATCGGATGGGTCGTCGACCTGCGTGCGCGGCGGGCGGCTCGCCAGCACGCCCAGCAGCACGGCGGTCCGGCCGGGCTGGAGGCCATGAAGGACTACCAGCAGGCCGCCATCGAGCTCGGGTTCCTGCACCATCGGCTGCTGCGGGGCACGGCCCCCGCCGACTGGCAGCTGCGCGGTCAGGACTACCTGTCCCGCATCAACGCGGTGCGACCCGGCATCGCTTTCCCCGGACAGGTGGTGCCGACACGATGATCGACACCGGCAACAAGATGCTCACGGCGCTGGTCCGTCTGCGAGGTGCGCTCCAGGACGCCGGGCTCCCGCTCGACGTGCCCGGCATCGAGGACCAGCGCACGGCCCGCCGCGAGATGATCGACCAGCTCGAGGACTACGTCATCCCGCGCCTGATGACGATCGACGCCCCGCTGTTGACGGTCGTCGGTGGCTCCACCGGCGCCGGCAAGTCGACCCTGGTCAACTCCCTCGTGGGCCACCGGGTGACGACGCCCGGCCTGCTGCGCCCCACGACCCGCTCGCCCGTGCTGGTGCACCACCCCGACGACGCCGAGTGGTTCGGCCAGGACCGGCTCCTGCCCGACCTGGAGCGCGTGCCCCACTCCACCAACGACCCCGACGCGCTCCAGCTGGTCGCCACCGACGCGATCCCGGCCGGCCTGGCGATCCTCGACGCCCCCGACGTCGACTCCGTCGAGGAGCGCAACCGCCAGCTCGCCGCGCAGCTCCTCGCAGCCGCCGACCTCTGGCTCTTCGTGACCTCGGCCGCGCGCTATGCCGACCAGGTCCCGTGGGACTTCCTCAAGCAGGCTGCCGAGCGCTCCACCGCGGTCGCGATCGTCCTGGACCGCACCCCCGACGAGGCCATCGAGACCGTCGCGACCCACCTCGCCCGCATGCTCGCCAGCCGTGGCCTCAAGGACTCACCGCTCTTCACCGTCACCGAGGGCAAGGTCGACGACGAGGGGCTGCTCCCGGCCGAGCACGTCGCGGAGATCCGCGCGTGGCTCGACTCGCTGGCGATCGACACCGACGCGCGCGGCGCTGTCGTGAAGCAGACCCTGGACGGCGCCATCCGCACGGTGGCCCGTCGTACGCACGGGGTGGCGGACGCCGCCACCGAGCAGGTCTCCCTCGCCGCGCGTCTGCGCGAGGACGCCGACCGGGCCTACGACGAGTCGATCGCTGCGATCATGACGGCCTCCGCCGACGGCACGCTGCTGCGCGGCGAGGTGCTCGCGCGCTGGCAGGAGTTCGTCGGCACCGGCGAGCTGCTCCGCTCGCTGGAGACCAAGGTCGGCTGGTTCCGCGACCGCGTGGTCAACGCCGTCAAGGGCAAGCCCCAGCAGGCCGAACGCGTCACCGTCGCGGTCGAGTCCGGCCTGGAGACGCTCATCCTCGAGCACGCCGAGGCCGCTGCTGAGCGCGCCGAGGCGTCCTGGCAGCAGCTCGCCGCCGGCCAGGGGCTGCTCGGCGCCGCCGACCAGGACCTCGGTCGCGCGTCGCGTGACCTGCGCCGCAAGGCCGAGCGCGCCGTGCGCGACTGGCAGTCCGACGTGCTCGACATGGTCCGCACCGAGGGCGCCGACAAGCGCGGCACCGCCCGCTTCCTCGCCTTCGGCGTCAACGGTCTCTCGGTCGCGCTGATGGTCGTCGTCTTCGCCAGCACCGCCGGAGTCACCGGCGCCGAGGTCGGCATCGCCGGAGGATCGGCCGTCCTGGGCCAGAAGCTGCTCGAGGCGGTCTTCGGCGACCAGGCCGTGCGCACCCTCGCAGAGCGCGCCCGCGCCTCGCTCGAGCAGCGCCTCCAGGCACTCTTCGCCGACGAGCGCGCCCGCTACCTCAGCCTCCTCGACGGGCTCGGCCTCCAGGCCGGCGCCGCCGAGCAGCTTCGCGGCGCCTCGCGCCGCATCGACGACCTCCGTTACGAGTCCAAGAAGGGCCCCGAGTGACCTCCCTGCTCGAAGGTGCGAAGAAGCTGGTCACTCGCGGGACCGAGATCGGAGCGCGGATCACCGCGCTGGAGACCGCGGCGGCCGCCGCCCGCGGCCGGCTCGACGACGAGCTCGTCGACGAGGCCGAGGCGGTCGTCGGCCGCGCGGCCGGGCGACTCAAGCTGTCCGCCCAGCACACCGTGGTCGGCATCGCCGGGGCGACCGGTTCCGGCAAGTCCTCCACGTTCAACGCGCTGACGGGCCTGGAGCTCTCGGCCGTCGGCGTACGACGCCCCACCACGTCGTGGGCCAGTGCCTGCGTGTGGGGCACCGAGGGTGCGGCCGAGCTGCTGGAGTGGCTGGGCATCCCGCCGCGCCACCAGACCACGCGTGACTCGATGCTGGACACCCGTCGCGAGGACGCCTCGATGGAGGGCGTGGTCCTCCTCGACCTGCCCGACCACGACTCCACCGAGGTCTCCCACCACCTCGAGGTCGACCGGCTGGTGCTGCTCACCGACCTGCTGGTGTGGGTCCTCGACCCGCAGAAGTACGCCGACGCGGCGATCCACGACCGTTACCTCGCGCCGCTGAGCTCGCACGCCGACGTCATGGTCGTGGTGCTCAACCACATCGACACCGTCCCCGAGGACCGGCGCGAGTCGATGATCGCCGACGTACGCCGCCTGCTCGACCAGGACGGCCTCCAGAAGGTGCCGGTGATCGCGGTCAGCGCCCGCCACGGCATCGGCATGCCCGAGCTGCGCGCGGAGATCGCTCGTCGGGTCGACGACAAGCAGGCCACCCGGCAGCGGCTCGAGGCCGACCTCCGCGGCGTCGCGGCCCGCCTCGCCGAGGCCTCCGGGGACGGCAAGTCCCGGGCCCTCTCCGAGCAGCGCATCGCCGACCTCGACGACGCGTTCGCCGACGCCGCCGGTGTCCCCACGGTCGTCGACGCCGTCGAGCGCTCGACCCGCCTGCGGGCCGGCCGCGCCACCGGCTGGCCGGTCGTGGCCTGGTTCTCGCGCCTCAAGCCCGACCCGCTCAAGCGGCTGCACCTCGACCTCGGCGATGCAGCGGCCTCGCTGTCCGGACGCTCGCGCACCTCGCTGCCCGCCACGACCCCCGTGCAGCGAGCCCGCGTCGACACCGAGGTCCGCGCGCTGGCCGACGACGCGGCAGCCGGCCTCGGGCGCCCGTGGGCCGACGCCGTACGACGTGCCTCGACCTCACGCCTGCCCGACCTGGGCGACAGCCTGGACCGCGCCGTGGGCGAGACCGACCTCGACGTCGCCACGATCCCTCGCTGGGCCGGTGTGGTGCGGGGCCTGCAGTGGGCGCTCATCGTCACCGCGCTCGCGGGCGGGCTCTGGCTGGCGGTGCTCGCCGTGCTGGGCTACCTCCAGGTCTCGGTCGGTGACGCACCCGGCCCGGGGCCGGTGCCGATCCCGACGCTGATGCTGCTCGGCGGGGTCCTGCTCGGGATCCTGCTGGCGGCCGGGTGCCGGTGGTTGGTCTCGGTCACCGCGTCTCGGCGGGCCGCCTCGGCTGACCGCCGGCTGCGCGAGGCCGTCCACCGGGTGACCGACGAGCTCGTGGTCCAGCCGGTCGCAGCCGAGCTGGCGGCCTACGCCGCGGTGCGCACCAACCTCGCGACCACGCTGAAGTAGGCCCACGAGCCGTCCACATGGCCGGCTCCTGCGCGCCCCTCCACAAGGCCTGCCGCGGACGCCGGCCGATGTCGGCGCCCCCGCGCAGCCTCGTCTCGACAGCACATCCGAGACGAAGGAGAACGACATGCTCAACGAGACCGTGGTGACGCTGCAGGGGTGGGTGGGCGGCGACGTCCAGGTCCGCCACGCCGGCGAGACACTGGTGGCCCACTTCCGGGTGGCGTGCACCCCGCGTCGCTTCCGGCGCAGCAGCCAGGAGTGGGTCGACGGGGACACCCAGTGGTACTCCGTCAACGCCTGGCGGGGCCTCGGCGACAACTGCGCCCGCTCGCTGCGCCAGGGCGATCCCGTGGTCGTGCACGGCAAGCTCAGCGCCCGCACCTACGTCAACAACGCCGGTGTCGAGGTGACCGCCTTCGAGGTGGAGGCCAGCCTGGTCGGTCACGACCTGAGCCGGGGCACCAGCCACTTCAGCCGCACGCCCAGGACGGCGCCGGCGCAGTCGACCCCCGACCCGGAGTCGTCCGAGGAGCAGGGGAGCCAGGAGGTGCCGACGGCCGCGTAGTCATGGCCTGGCAAGGAGGTCGGGTCCTGGTCGGGGGGGCGCACCCCCGATCGGGCCCCGAGCCGGGTTTCCAACTAGGCTCCGCACCATGGCTGAGTATGTGTTCACCCTGCGCAACGTGCGTAAGGCCCATGGCGACAAGGTCGTCCTCGACAACGTGACCCTCTCGTTCCTCCACGGGGCGAAGATCGGTGTCGTCGGACCCAACGGCACGGGCAAGTCGACCCTGCTCAAGATCATGGCGGGGCTCGAGCACGCCAACAACGGCGACGCGATCCTCGACCCGGAGGCCACGGTCGGCATGCTCCAGCAGGAGCCGCCGCTGACCGAGGGCAAGACCGTCCTGGAGAACGTCGAGGAGGCCGTCGGCGAGCTCAAGGCCAAGATGGCGCGCCTCGATGAGCTCTACATGCTCATGGGCGACCCCGACGCGGACCTCGACAAGGTCTCGGCGGAGGCCGGGGACCTCCAGAGCGAGCTCGACGCTGCCAACGTGTGGGACCTCGACAGCCGCCTCGACCAGGCCATGGACGCGCTGCGCTGCCCGCCGCCCGACGCCATCGTCGACCACCTCTCCGGTGGCGAGCGTCGCCGCGTCGCGCTGTGCAAGCTGCTGCTCCAGCAGCCCAGCCTGCTGCTCCTCGACGAGCCCACCAACCACCTCGACGCCGAGTCGGTGCAGTGGCTCGAGGGGCACCTCAAGGACTACCCGGGCGCCGTCCTGGCCATCACGCACGACCGTTACTTCCTCGACAACGTCGCCGAGTGGATCCTCGAGCTCGACCGCGGCTCGACGCACCCCTACGAGGGCAACTACTCGACCTATCTCGAGACCAAGAAGGACCGCCTCAAGATCGAGGGACAGAAGGACGTCAAGCGCGCCAAGATGCTCGAGCGCGAGCTCGAGTGGGTGCGTTCCAACGCCAAGGCCCGCCAGACCAAGAGCAAGTCGCGTCTGGCGCGCTACGAGGAGATGGCGGCCGAGGCCGACCGGATGCGCAAGATCGACACCTCCGAGATCAACATCCCCGCTGGTCCGCGCCTGGGCGACATCGTGCTCGAGTCGAAGAAGCTCACCAAGGGCTTCGACGGACGGGTCCTCATCGACAACCTGTCGTTCTCGCTGCCGCGCGCCGGCATCGTCGGCGTCATCGGCCCCAACGGCGTCGGCAAGACGACGCTGTTCAAGATGATCACCGACGAGGAGCAGCCCGACGACGGTGACCTGACCGTGGGACAGACCGTCAAGATCTCCTACGCCGACCAGAGCCGAGGCGGCCTCGACGCCACCAAGAACGTCTGGGAGGTCGTCTCCGACGGGCTCGACTTCATCAAGGTCGCCAACTTCGAGATGAACTCCCGCGCCTACGTCGCGTCGTTCGGCTTCAAGGGCCCCGACCAGCAGAAGAAGGCCAACGTGCTCTCCGGTGGTGAGCGCAACCGCCTCAACCTCGCGCTGACCCTCAAGATGGGCGGCAACCTGCTGCTCCTCGACGAGCCCACCAACGACCTGGACGTCGAGACGCTCTCCTCGCTCGAGGACGCGCTGCTCGACTACCCCGGCTGCGCCGTGGTCACCTCCCACGACCGGTGGTTCCTCGACCGCGTGGCGACGCACATCCTCGCCTGGGAGGGCACCGACGAGAACCCCGCCCAGTGGTTCTGGTTCGAGGGCAACTTCGCGTCCTACGAGGAGAACAAGATCGAGCGTCTCGGTGCCGAGGCGGCCCGACCGCACCGCGTCACGCACCGTCGCCTCACGCGCGACTGATCGGGGGTGCCGGACGTGGGCTGAGGTCAGCGTCCGGCTCACGAGGTCTCGACCCGCGGTCACGGCTTCGCAGGCTCAGCCGTGCGCTCGCTCGACCGAGATTCGTGCTAGTCCGCTCCGCGGACTAGCGAATCTCCATCTCCGGGTGACCGGCGATGAGGTGGTCGGCGACCGTGTTCATCACGCGACCCAGGGCGGCGAAGTCGTCGTCGGTGGCGAGGTCCACGAGGTGGTCGCGCACGCCGTTGACGTGCGTGGGCGCGACGTTCTCCAGGAGCAGCCACGCGCGGTCGGTCATCTGGGCGACCACACCCCGCCCGTCGTCCGGTGAGTCGGCGCGCGTGACCAGCTCGGTCTTCTCCATGCGCTTGATGGTGTGGGTGACCCGGCTGCGACTGTGCGCCAGGGCGTCGGCGAGCTGGGCCATGCGCAGCTGACCGCCGCGCTCGGAGAGGCGCACGAGGATCTCGTACTCCGCCAGCGAGATGCCGTGATGACGGCGCAGGTCGCTGTCGAGCCGGTCCATGAGCAAGGTCGTGCCGAGCACCAGGCCGCGCCAGGACCGCTGTTGGTCCTCGTCCAGCCAGTGCGTCTCGCGGGCCTCGCCGCCGATGTCTGCCACGCAGGGGAGTCTAGGAGGCGTACGACGTCTCGCGTCGCCTGACGGCCGAGGGGGGGGGGGGGTGGGAGGGGGGGGGCGGCGCCGCCGGGGGGGGGGGCGCCTGGCGGCGGCCCCGCGCGG
>NZ_JANNML010000052.1:0-9013 GCF_031397825.1 Nocardioides sp. | reverse complement strand
CCCGCAACCTGCCGACAACCTGACCGCTTCCCGGTGCGCGCTGTGTCGGCAGTCAGGTTGTCGGCAGGCAGCCTTCGCCACGATCAACTCGATCGCACATGCGACTCCTTGATCGATGGAGCATCCACATGACCGCCACGCTCGAACGACGACCTCCGGTCGCCCCGCTCATCCCAGAAGCTCCTCGCTGGACACTCGGCGAGCGAGGCCTGATCGCGATGGTCGTTGTCGGCGCCGTGGCGGTTCTCGGACTGTGGTGGCGCGACACGACGACGCTCGGTGGTCTGGGGGAGTGGCTGACAGCAGCCGGGCGGGTGACGGGCCTGCTCGGCGGCTACACGGTTGCGGTGGTGCTCCTCCTGATGAGTCGAGCGCCATGGATCGACCACGGCCTGGGCTCGGACCGGCTCGCCCGCTGGCACGCGATGGGCGGCCGCTACCTGATCAGCCTGCTGACCGCGCACGCGCTGCTCCTCACCTGGGGCTACGCGCTCACCGCGCAGACCGGCTTCCTGGCCGAGACGAAGGTGATGATCTTCGTCATCCCCGACGTCCTGCTGGCCACGATCGGCTTCGGACTGCTCCTGCTCGTCGGCCTCGTGTCTGCACGCAAGGTGCGCGAGCGCGTGTCGTATGAGACCTGGTACCTGCTGCACCTGCTCACCTACGTCGCGGTGGGCCTCAGCTTCCTGCACGTCCTCTCGGCCGGTGCCGACTTCCAGACGGGCTGGGCGAAGGCTGCCTGGATCACGCTGTACGCCGCGGTCGCCGCTGCTCTGCTGTGGTACCGCTGGCTGGTCCCGGTCCGTGACGCCCTGCGCCACCAGCTGCGGGTCGCCGCCGTGGTCCAGGAGGGCCCCGACGTCGTCTCGATCGTCGTGTCGGGGACCGACCTGGACCGGCTCGGAGCCCAACCCGGCCAGTTCTTCCGCTGGCGGTTCCTCACGGCCCGCGGATGGTGGCAGTCACACCCCTTCTCCCTCTCCGCCATGCCGACCACGGGCGAGATGCGGATCACCGTCAAGGACCTCGGTGACCACAGCCGCGACCTGCAGGGACTCCGACCCGGCGTGCGCGTCATCGCCGAAGGCCCCTACGGCGCCTTCACCCCCGCGAGACGCCGCGGTCACGGGGTCCTCCTGCTCGCCGGCGGCATCGGCATCACGCCGCTGCGCACCATGCTCGAGCACCTCGGACCCGAGACCGGACCCGTCACGCTCGTCTACCGGGCCAACCAGCCCGAGGAGCTCATCTTCGCCGCCGAGCTCGAGGAGCTCGCACGAGCAGCCCACGTCGAGGTGCACTACGCCCTCGGCCTGCCCGGGGGCGACGGCGACGTCCTCGTGGGTCGCCGACTGGGCGACCTCGTGACCGGACTCGCCGCACGCGACGCCTTCGTCTGCGGGCCCCCGCGCTTCATGGAGGCCGCACGCGACAGCCTGCTGCGCTGCGAGCTCCCGGCACGCCACATCCACTCCGAGCAGTTCACCTTCTAGAGGGAGCGTCACCGATGAACAGACCAGCACTCGCGACCGCAGGCACCGTCCTCGGGGTCCTGCTCCTCCTCGGCGGCAAGGCCGCCACCTCACCCACCCCGTTCGCGCTCCAGGGCTCGAGCTCGCTGTCGGCCACCGCAGCCGGCACGAGCACCGGGCCCGTCATCAACACCCGCTACGGACCCGTCCAGGTCGAGGTGGTGGTCGCGGGTGGGCGCATCACCGACGTGAAGGCGCTCCAGCTTCCCACGGGCGGGCAGTCCGGACAGATCGCCGACTACTCGCAGCCCCTGCTTCGGCGTGAGGCGATCGCGGCCCAGAGCGCAGGCATCCACGCGGTGTCGGGCGCGACGTACACGAGCCAGGGCTACGCCAGCTCGCTGCAGTCGGCCCTCGACCAGCTCGCTGCGTCGAGCAAGACCCAGGCATCGTCGGTCGCACCCACCTCGGCGGAGGCGAAGGCATGAGCGCACGTGCAGGAGCGGACCGCACTGAGCTCGACTACGTCCTGGGGCAGCGTCGCATCGTGTCCGTGATGGGCACCGTCTTCACCGTGGACGTCCGCGACCTCGACCCTGCCTCCGCGGCCCTCGACGACGTCGTCACGTGGTGGCGCTGGGTGGATGCGACGTTCAGCACCTACCGACCCAGCAGCCAGGTCTCTCGCCTCGCGGCGGAGACGCTCGAGCTCGCCGACTGCGCCCCGGAGGTGCGCCACGTCCTTCGCCTGTGTCGAGAGGCAGCCGCGATCAGCGGAGGTCACTTCACCGAGCGCTACGACGGCCGACTCGATCCGTCCGGCATGGTGAAGGGGTGGAGCGTCGAGCTCGCCTCCCAGATGCTGCGCCGCGCAGGCTCGCAGCACCACTCGATCAGCGCCGGCGGCGACGTGCGGTGCGTGGGAGTGCCCTCGGCTGGCGAGCTCTGGAGCGTCGGGGTCGTCGACCCTCGCGACCCTGGTCGACTGCTGGCGGTCGTGGCTGCGCCGCAGGCACCCTCACCGGGGCTCGCGGTCGCCACGTCGGGGACCGCCGAACGGGGCCACCACATCATCGACCCCGTCACCGGGCGCCCCCCGCAGGACCTGGCCTCGATCAGTGTCGTCGGCAGCGACCTGACGCTCGTGGACTGGGCGGCGACCGCGGCCTTCGCCATGGGGCATGACGCACGGGCCTGGATCGAGGCCATGGACGGCCTCGACGCCTACGCCGTCACTCCCGAGGGTGACTACTGGTACACCGACGGCTTCGAGGCTCGCGCCGAGCTGGTGCAGGTGCCGCTCCCGCCCCTCGCGACGTGGTCGGTCCCTGCCACGCGCCGCACCACCGCAGGGTTCTCGTGAATCCCGCCCTGGCCGTGGACGCCCGGGGCGTCACCAAGACCTTCGGGTCCGTGCGCGCCGTCGACGACATCTCGGTGCAGGTCGCTGCGGGTGAGGTCTACGGCGTCCTGGGGCCCAACGGCGCCGGCAAGACGACCTTCCTGCGGATGCTCTTCGGCCTGATCCGCCCCGATTCCGGGACGATCCGCGTCTTCGGGAGGACCTGGGACGAGGCGGGGGTGGAGGTCCTCGACGGGGTGGCGGGGTTCATCGAGAGCCCGCGGTTCTACCCCTACCTCACCGGTCGGGCGAACCTCGCCGGCCTGACGCTGCTCGACGGGGGCACGCCTCCAGGGCTCCTGGAGGAGGTGCTGGACGTGGTCGAGATGTCCGACCGGGCCGACCAGCTCGTGGGCGGCTACTCCTACGGCATGCGCCAGCGGCTCGGCGTCGCGGCCAGCCTGCTCCGCGAGCCGCGGCTGCTGGTCCTCGACGAGCCCGCCAACGGACTCGACCCCGCTGGCATCCGCGACATGCGGGCTCTGGTCAAGCGGCTCGCCGGTCGTGGGCTCACGGTGCTGCTGAGCTCCCACGACATGGAGGAGGTCGAGGAGATCTGCGACAACGTCACGATCATGACCCGCGGCACGGTCGCCTTCCACGGCTCCATCGCCGAGCTCCGCACCAGGGCCCCCGATCCTGGCCACGCCCTGGCCACCACCGACGACGACCGGGCGCTGGCGCTCGGTGCCGAGCACCCGAGGATCTCGGTGACCCGCGACCCCGAGGGTGCGCTGGCCGTGACGGGCCCGCCCGCCGCAGTGTCGTCGTACGTCGGGGCCCTGGTGCGCGCCGACGTCGGTCTGCTCGCGTTCACTCCGGCCCATACGCCTCTGGAGGCCTTGTTCTTCATGCTCACCGACGACCCCACACATCAGTCCCTCCACCGACCGGACCGCGTGAGGGTGGCGGCACGATGACCGCGGTCCAGACCTCGGCCGATGCCCGGGCCGTGGAGCCCGCCCCCGCACCCCGGCGACGCCCCTCTGCCCTGGCCGCTCTGCGCTGGGAGGTCCGCAAGCTCCGCGCCCAACGTCGCGCCAAGGCGGTGCTGCTGGTCGCCCTCGTGGCGCCAGCCGTGATCGTCGTCGTCATCCACGGCCAGTCCCGCCCACCCAAGGACACGCTGTTCGGGCGGTTCGCGACCGAGAACGGCTTCGCGCTCTCGCTGCTGGTGCTCGGCTTCGCCTCGCAGTGGGTGCTGCCCCTGCTGACCTCGATCGTGGCCGGCGACCTGTTCGCCAGCGAGGACCAGCACGGCACCTGGAAGACGGTCCTGACCCGATCCACCAGCAGGAGCCGGCTCTTCTGGGCCAAGACCGCCACCGCGGTGGGCTTCGCAGCCCTGGTGCTCCTGGTGCTCGCCGCTTCGACGATCGTGTCCAGCCTCCTCGCGGTGGGCCACCAGCCGCTGACCGGGCTCACCGGCCAGACCGTCCCCGCCGCAGACGCCCTGCGTCTCGTGGCCGTGGCCTGGGCGACGATGCTGCCGCCGACCCTGGCCTTCACCGGGGTGGCGATCCTGCTCTCGGTGTGGTCGCGCAACCCCGCGGTCGGGATCGCCGCACCCGTGGTGCTCGGCATGGTGATGCAGCTCGTGGGCGCCCTCGGTGGCGTCGAGGCGCTGCGCCCGCTGCTGGTCACGACGTCCTTCGAGTCCTGGCACGGGCTCTTCACCCAGCCCGTGTTCACCGGCCCCCTCCTCGACGGGCTGCTGGTCAGCGCCGCGTGGTGCGGGTTCACCCTCGCTACCGCCTTCGTCCTGCTCCGCCGACGCGACATCACCGGAGGGTGAACCCCGTGCGCCGAACTGTCCTTTCCGTCCTGGTGGCCCTCGTGGCCGTCGTCCTGCTGAGCTCCGCGGTCCTGGCCCGCGGCGGCACCAGCACCGTCACCCGACCCCGCCTCGAGCGGTCGCTGTCGGCGACGTTCGCCAACCTCTACGTCCAGCAGTCGCACGTCCTGGGACGCCACGACCTCACCCCGGACTCGCTCCACGCCCGGGCGATGTGCGACAAGCACGGCCCCGACGTCGCCGACGTGGGCCCCGGTGGCGACTGGGTCTGCCTGGTGGGCTGGGACGACCCGAAGCAGCCGTTGCCGCCCGAGGGCTACGGCAAGTTCGAGCTCAACGTGCACAGCAACGACTGCTACACCGTCAGTGGCCCCAGCAAGCTCACCGGCTTCCTCACCATCACTGACACCGCCGGCAAGGAGGTCACCAACCCGGTCTTCGAGTTCGACGGCTGCTTCGACCCGGCAGGGGACGACTCACCCACCGGCGTGGAGTTCCCCTCGTTGCTGAGCCTCACCAGCACCGGCCTCACCCCCGACGACCAGGGCCGCGTCGGCGTGCAGGTCAGCTGCGGACCGGGCAGCGACGGCTGCTCCGGCACCATGGTGGCCACCGCTGCCGGACACCGGCTCGGTCAGGCGCCGTTCGACGTGGCCGAGCAGTCGACCTCAACGATCACGTTCCCCACGGCCGTCCCCCCGGGTGCTGGCGAGGTGAGCTTCGAGGTCACCACGACGACGGGGATCGGCCCCACCTCACCCGCTTCGATCGACGTGCAGGAGTCAACCGCAACGGCAGGCGCCGCAGCTCCCGTCGAGTAGCGCCACGGCCCTATCGGCCGAGCCTGCCCCCCACCAGCGATCGCACTACCCGGCACCCACGGGTCGTAGGACCTCGAGCCCCCGGGCCAGAGTCCCTGCTCGGACCGCATTCATTCTGAGGAGCACCATGCTCGACCTGAGCAACGGCATCCCACTCCACCCGCTCGTCGTCCATGCCATCGTCGTCCTGCTTCCCCTGGCAAACTCTAGGGACCATCGCGATCGCAGCCCGCACACGCGGCGTCGTCCCTACGGCCCCTTGGTCGTGACCGCAGCCCTCATCGCCACGGCACTCGCCCCGGTAGCCACCTCTAGCCGCGAGGAGCTCGAGAAGCGGGTCGGAGACCCCGGCGAGCATGCCGAGCTTGGCGACACCCTCGTCTGGTTCACGCTGGCACGCGGCTCGCATCCGCAGCCCTCGTGTAACTCCAACCCGAGCAGCCTGGGGGGACGCAGTGTTCTCCACCGACGGCTGAACAGGTGCCCTGGTCGTCCAGCGGCTTTGCGCTCCAGTGCGACTCCGCATCTGCAAGCAGCCAGTGCGAGGCATCGACGATGCCGGACCCACCGCGTTCAAGGAGCGGAGCGCGGAAACGGCGGTGGACGCGACCTGGAAAGGTTCCCGCGGCTGACCGAGGGCGGTCTTCTGACGTCAATGTCGAGGTGGTGGTCGCGCGCGGAGGTTATGGTTTCGCCACGATGATCATCCCTATCCGAGCCCTGCGGGCTGGTGACGAGGGCAGGATCGACATCGGGCCGATTGTTTCCGCGCTATCCGCCCACTACATGGTTGTGATTGCCTCGAGACAGCTCGTCCGCCGCGTGCGCCTCGACACGTTCGACCGGCGGTTGCGAAGGGCTGGCCTCACCCTGGAGCACCAGCGCACAGCCTCGGGTGAGCGGGTTGTGGTGGGTCGGTCGGACCCGGTGCCGACCTTGGTGGCACCCGCGAAGGACCTCCAGTGGCCGGCGCACGCGGATGTCCTGCCGGCGGGTCCTGTGCGGGAGGCGATCGCTGGCGTGGCGGGTATCCGGGCCTTGATGGTGGTCTCGGACGAGAAGCGGCGCATGTCCCTGCTGGAGCTGGACAACAAGGACGCGAAGACGGTCGTTCGGGTCGAGCTGGACGAGCCGGTTTCCGCGGGGGCCGGACCGGCCTGTCTCACGGTGCTCACGCTGCGAGGCTACGACGAACACGGCCGCCGGGCCGAGCGCATTCTGATCGGTCTTGGTCTGCGCGCGGTCGAGGCTGACGAGGGCCGAGAGACCGTCGCAGGGCCGCCGAAGCTCAGGGTTGACCGTGCGGTGCCCGCGAGCGTGCTCCTGACCAGCGCGCTGCGCGATTTCTCCGCAACGATGCTCACGAACCTTCCCGGTCTGCTCGACGATGTCGACACCGAGTTCCTGCACGACTTCCGGGTGGCGGTACGACGGACCCGGTCGACGCTCAAACTGGGGCGGGCTGCCCTGCCGGAGGTGATGCGAACTCGATGGGAGCCGGAGTTCAAGTGGCTCGGCGACCTGACGACGCCGGTCCGCGACCTCGATGTGTACGAGCTGGCCCTGCCTACGATGGAGGGCTGGCTGATGGCGGCGGACGCTGCGGACCTGGAACCTCTCTCAAGGTTCCTGCGCCGCCGCCGGACGTCCGAGCGTCGCTCCCTGGTACGTGGGCTGCGATCGGCCAGGTTCCGGCGATTGGTCATGGAGTGGGAGGAGCAGCTGACCCGTCTTGCCGAGACTCCGGAAGGGACCGACGGGGAGCACATGTCCGCAGCTCGGTTGGCCGACCGCAGTCTGTCCCTGGCCTACCGGCGAGTGCTGCGTGGCGGCGCGGACATCTCGGACGACTCGCCTGCCGAGGACCTGCACCGGCTGCGCAGGCGGTGCAAGGAGCTGCGCTACGCCCTCGAGGTGTTCGCCCCCGTCGTCGACAAGGGTTCGCGCAAGCGCGCGGTTGCCCAGCTCAAGGGCTTGCAGGACGTTCTGGGCCGCTTCCAGGACACCGAGGTGCACCGTCAGGCACTGCGCGGGTTCGCCGGGGAGCTGATCGTCGAGGGGGCTCCCGCGGAGGCGATGCTGGCCATGGGTGAGCTGATCGGTCACCTCGACTCCGACCAGGATCGCGCCCGACGCGAGTTCGAAGGCGCATTCGCCAACTTCACGCGGCCCTCGAGTCAGCGGTTGATGCACCAGATCGGGGGCGGGCGGTGAAGGTCTTTGCGACGTACAACATCAAGGGTGGTGTCGGAAAGACGTCCACGGCCGTGAACCTCGCCTACCTCGCCGCCCGGGAGGGCAGGCGGACCTTGTTGTGGGACCTCGACCCGCAGGCGGCTGCGACGTACATGTTCCGGGTGCGACCGCGAGTCAAGGGCGGCGGTCATGCCCTGGTGACCCGCAGGCGCCCGATCGAGGCGGCCCTGAAGGCAACCGACTTCGACAACCTTGACCTGCTGCCCGCCGACTTCAGCTACCGCAACATGGACCTCGATCTCGACGACACCAAGAAGCGGACCCGGCGTCTGGGTCAGTTGCTGCACAGCGTTGCTGACGACTACGACGTCGTCTTCCTCGACTGTCCACCCAGCATCTCCCTGGTGTCCGAGAACGTCATGCATGCCGCGGACACCCTGCTCGTGCCACTGATCCCGGCGACACTGTCTCTGCGTACGTTCGACCAGCTGACCCGCTTCGTGGCCGACTCGGCGGGACCGCGCCCCGACGTGGTCGCCTTCTTCTCCATGGCCGACCGGCGCAAGCGCCTGCACCGCGACGTGATCGAGGCGATCCCGCGCGACCACGCCCACACCCGCGTCGCCGAAACCGTGATCCCGGCGCTCTCGATCATCGAGCAGATGGCCGAGCGCCGGACGCCCGTTCCCGTCTTCGCCCCCAACAACAGGGCGACGCGGTGCTACGAACAGCTCTGGGCCGAGGTGCGCCCGTCGTGAACCGGTCCTCGGTGCTCGCCGTCGGGTTGGTCGGCTGTGGGATGTAGGAGCAACCCAGGCCGCCGCCGCGGCCGACGCCGGCGACGATGAGGCGTGCCAGGTTGGTGGGACGTGGGGTGAGGGCGCTCAGCGCCGGAAGCCGCGGAACGCGTCGAGCAACGTCGACTGCGCGTGAGGGGTGAGGGACTCGACCGGGATGGAGCCGAGGCGGGCCGCGGTCTCCTCCATCTGGCGCAGGTAGACCTCGCACCCGTGGCACAGGCCCAGGTGGTGCTCGAACCGTGCCCGCGTGGACTGGTCGAGAGCATCCTCTAGGTAGTCGGTGACCAGCTCGACGAGTTCCTGGCAGCCCATGTCCGCGGCGTCCTGTGTCATGACAGCTCCTCCGTGGCCTCGTCCGCCAGGTACGTCGCCAGGGCTGCGCGTGCCACCGCGCGGGCCCGGTGCAGCAGGACCCGCTGGTTGGCCACGGACACCTGGAGCAGGTCGCAGACCTCCTCGGAGCTGCAGCCGATCACGTCGCGCAGGGTCAGCACGATCTGCTGGCGTGCGGGCAGCATCTCGAG
>NZ_JANNML010000031.1:0-46343 GCF_031397825.1 Nocardioides sp. | reverse complement strand
TGCGCCGGAGATCAGCTCGAGGGTGTTGGTGCCGAGGCCCTCGAATTCGGCGAAGCTGGTCGGCAGGTAGACGAACGACAGGAGCACGCACGCGACCGCGGAGATGCCGGCGGAGAGGTAGAACGCCTTGTTGATCGTGGTGAGACCACTCTCGCCGACCTTGGGTCGGGTCAGGTAGACACCCGCGACGGCGGTGAGCGCGCCGATGGCCGGGATGAGCAGGGGGTAGACCAGGCCCTTGTCGCCGAACGCCTGCGACCCGAGGATGAGCGCGGCGACCAGCGTGACGGCGTACGACTCGAAGAGGTCGGCCGCCATGCCGGCGCAGTCACCGACGTTGTCGCCCACGTTGTCGGCGATGGTCGCCGCGTTGCGCGGGTCGTCCTCGGGGATGCCCTGCTCGACCTTGCCGACCAGGTCGGCCCCGACGTCGGCGGCCTTGGTGAAGATGCCGCCGCCGACACGCATGAACATGGCCAGCAGCGCGGCACCGAAGCCGAAGCCCTCGAGGACGTCGGGTGCCTGGTCCCGGAAGAGCAGGACGACGATGCTGGCGCCCAGCAGGCCGAGGCCCACGGTGAGCATGCCGACCATGGCACCGGTGCGCAGGCCGATCGTCATGGCCGGCTCGCGGCCACCCGGCTCGTTGGCCGCCGCGGCGACCCGGACGTTGGCGCGCACGGCGAGGTTCATGCCGAGGTAGCCGACGGCGGCGGAGAAGCCGGCCCCGGCCAGGAAGAAGATCGAGCGGCCGATCCGGACCGACATCTCGTCCGCGGGGAGCGCCAGCAGTGCGAAGAACGCGATGGCGGCGAAGATCGCCAGCGTCCTGAACTGCCGCGTCAGGTAGGCGTTGGCGCCCTCCTGGATGGCTTGGGCGATGTTCTGCATGTTGGCGGTGCCTTCACCGGCAGCAAGGACTTCCTGGCGGAACATGAACGCCATCGCGAGCGCGCCGAGCGCGATCAGGGCGACGACGATGACCAGGACGAGATTGCCGCCGGAGAGGTCCACGACAGCGGGAGTGATCCCGGCCATGTGCGTCCTCCTGCGAGATGAGTGCGAGCCAGAGTGTGGCTCAGGTCACGGAACGAGCCGGAGTCTACGCACGCCTTCAGCTCAGCAGGGCAGGAGGTGTGACCCACGCCACGTCGGCGTGTCGCCGGACCGGGGCATGGCGAAGCGCCCGGCACCTGACGGTGACGGGCGGCGCGGGGGCACTCAGGCCAGGGCGGCCTCGGCCGACTCGTGGATCACGAACACCTTGGCGAGACCGGTGATCCGGAAGATCTTGAGCAACCGGTCCTGGTTGCAGATGAGCTGCAACGAGCCGTCGTGCGCGCGCACCTTCTTGAGCCCACCGACCAGGACACCGAGGCCCGTCGAGTCGAGGAACTCCACGGCCTCCATGTCGATCACCAGGTCGTAGACGCCCTCGGCGACCAGCTCGGTGATGCGGTCACGCAGCTTGGGCGCCGTGTAGACGTCGATCTCCCCGCCGACGGCCACGATGGTGCGACCACCGACCTCGCGCGTGTCAAGAGTCAGGTCCACGTTCTCTCCCATGAGGCGGTCATCAGTTCCGAGGTCCAGGCTCCCACCGCACACCTGGACTGGAATATGAAACCACGCCCGCCGCTCACCTGCACAAAGAAGTAAAGAGTATGGCGCGGCACGGGGGTTTCAGACCGGCTCTCACCGAGTCCCGCTGAGGCGCCCGGGCTTCGATGTCGGTCGTCCCTGAGAGAGTTGACGGATGACGTCGACGGCCTCCTCCCGCGCTCGCCGCGGATCCGAGACCCTACGACGCCTGGCCGCAGTGCCCGGCCGCGAGGACCGGCTGACCCACCTCGAGACCCTCCCGGCGCGAGCAGCCGTGCACGCGCCGTGGCCGTCGTGGGTCGCCGACGACGTGCGCGCGGCCCTCCTGGCGCGTGGGCTGGACCAGCCCTGGCGCCATCAGGTGGAGGCGGCCGACGCCGCGCACGCCGGGCAGCACGTCGTCCTCTCGACCGGCACCGCGTCGGGCAAGTCGCTGGCCTACCAGCTGCCCGCCCTCACCGCGATCCGCGACGGTCGCGGGAGCCGGGGCCAGCGCGGCGCGACCGTGCTCTACCTCGCACCGACCAAGGCCCTGGCGCAGGACCAGCTCTCCGGGCTCACCTCCCTGGGGCTCGACGTACGCGTCACGACGCACGACGGCGACAGCAGCCACGACCTGCGCGACTGGGCACGCGACCACGGCGAATACGTGCTGACCAACCCCGACATGCTGCACCGCTCGCTGCTGCCGGGCCATGCACGGTGGGCGGCGTTCCTCGGCTCCCTGCGCTACGTCGTCGTCGACGAGTGCCATCACTACCGCGGGGTCTTCGGGGCCCACGTCAGCCAGGTGCTGCGACGGCTGCGGCGGGTGTGCGCCCACTACGGCGCCCACCCGACCTTCGTGCTGGCCTCCGCCACGGTCGCCGAGCCCGAGACGGCCGCCGGTCGGCTCACCGGGCTGCCGGTCACAGCCGTCACCGAGGACTGCTCGCCACGGGGCGAGGTGTCGCTCGCGCTGTGGGAGCCGCCCTTCACGTCCTACGCCGGCGAGAACGGCGCGCCCGTGCGGCGCGCCGCCTCCTCCGAGACCGCCGACCTGCTGGCCGACCTGGTCGCCGAGGACGTGCGCACGCTGGCCTTCATCAAGTCGCGCCGCGGCGCCGAGCAGGTGGCGATGACCGCAGCCGGCCTGCTCGCGGAGGTGGACCCGTCCCTGCCCGGCCGGGTCGCTGCCTACCGCGGTGGCTACCTGCCCGAGGAACGCCGCGCGATCGAGCACGCACTGCGCGACGGCTCGTTGATCGGTCTGGCCGCCACCAACGCCCTCGAGCTCGGCATCGACATCAGCGGTCTCGACGCGGTGCTGATGGCCGGCTTCCCCGGCACCCGCGCCGGGCTCTGGCAGCAGGTCGGCCGCGCCGGTCGGGAGGCCCAGGACGCCCTCGGCATCCTGGTCGCCCGCGACGACCCGCTCGACACCTACCTCGTGCACCACCCCGACGCGTTGTTCGGGCAGCCGGTCGAGGCCACGGTCTTCGACCCTGACAACCCCTACGTCCTCGGCCCCCACCTGTGCGCGGCCGCCCAGGAGATCCCGCTCACCGATGCCGACCTCCCCCTCTTCGGCGACACCGCCGCGGACGTCGTCGCGGGCCTGGTCGCCGCGGGTCTGCTGCGCCGCCGACCGCGAGGCTGGTTCTGGACCGACCGTCGGCGTGCGGCAGACCTCACCGACATCCGCTCCGCCGGCGGGTCCCCGATCCAGCTGGTGGAGTCGGAGACGGGTCGCGTGATCGGCACCGTCGACGGCGGACGGGCGCACAGCGAGGCCCACGAGGGCGCGGTCTACGTCCACCGGGGCGAGACCTGGCTGGTCGAGACGCTCGACCTCGACGAGCACGTCGCGGTGATGAGCCGCGCCGATCCGGGCTACTCCACCTCGGCGCGCGAGATCACCGACATCTCCATCGTGGCCGAGCGCTCGCACGAGGCCTGGGGTCGCTGCCGGTTGTCCTTCGGTGAGGTCGACGTCTCGCACCAGGTCGTGTCCTACCTCAAGCGCCGTCAACCCAGTGGCGAGGTGATCGGCGAGGAGCTGCTCGACCTGCCCGAGCGGGCGCTGCGCACCAGCGCGGTGTGGTGGACGGTGCCCGACGACCTGCTCATCGGCGCCGGCCTCGCGACCGCCGACGTGCCCGGCTCCGCACACGCCGCCGAGCACTGCTCCATCGGGCTGCTCCCACTCTTCGCGACCTGCGACCGCTGGGACATCGGCGGGGTCTCCACCGCCCTGCACGGCGACACGGGGATGCTGACGGTCTTCGTCTACGACGGCCATCCCGGTGGCGCCGGCTTCGCCGAGCGTGGCTTCGCCGCCGCCCGCGCCTGGCTGGGCGCGACGCGCGAGACCATCGCGTCCTGCGCGTGCACCGAGGGTTGCCCGTCCTGCATCCAGTCGCCCAAGTGCGGCAACCAGAACAACCCGCTCGACAAGGTCGGCGCCCTCCGTCTCCTCGACGTGCTGCTCGGACACGCTTGACCATGCGCCCGTCCCGGAGGCGCGCGGGCGCCGGATCCGAGTAGCCTCAGCACCATGTTCATCCTGGGGTTGCTCCTCGTAGCCGGTGGCGCGCTGCTCGTCGTCGCTGCCGTGTTCACTGCCGAGACCACGGTCGGTCAGATCGAGCTGCTCGGCACCGAGGTCGGCGCGCTGACGCTGTTCCTGCTCGGTGTCGGCGCCGGCGTCGCCGTCCTGTGGGGCCTGGCCATCTCGAAGTTCGGTGCGAAGCGCTCGCTGGCCAAGCGTCGCGAGGCCAAGAAGATCGACGAGCTCTCCGAGAAGCTCGAGCACGCGGAGGCCGAGCGCCGCCGCGACATCGACGAGAACGACCCGGACCGCCGGCCCTACTGACGACCCACACTCGCGGGACCCGCTCTGGCCGGCCCGGCCCGTGCGCGTCCGTGAAGGTCGGCGTCCTGACCGAGCCACCGTGGCCCGGTGACCGACACGTCGACCAGGACGTCACGGTCGATGACCGCACACGCGGTGAGGCTGGCGCCGTTGCCGGCGGCCACGTCGGCCGCCGTGGCGCACGGATCGCGGCCACGCTGGAGCGCGGTGGCCCCGGCGATCGCCGCCAGGTCGGCGGCGGCCTGGGCCGTGCGGTGCGCCACCACCAGCGCGGCGACCACGCCCAGCGCCGAGCCCAGGAGCAGCAGCAACCCGGCGAGGGCGACGACCAGCAACGTGACGGCACCGCGGGCATCGCGTCGAGGCACGGACCCGGCGCGCCGGCAGCGCGTCACGGTGCCTCCCCCTCGTCGAGGGTGACCGCCTCGGCACTGACCCGGACCTCGGGCAGGAAGTCGAAGAGCCCACCGGGCCCGGCGACCGCGCCGGTCACCACCGCCACCACACGCCCGTCCTGCCGGGTCACCGTGACCGAGCTGCCGTCGGGTGCCACCTGCTGCCCGCGGCTGACCGCCTCGGACGTCTCGTCCCCCCGGGCGACGCTGCGGGCGGTCTCGCGGGCCGCGTCGACGACGCGCACCTGGGCCGCGCCGACGGCGAGCAGCCAGACCAGGCCGACCGTCACCGCCACGAGGATCGGCAGCGTGAGGGCCAGCTCGGCCGTGACGGCGCCTCGCTCACGTCGGACGGCACGGGTCATCCGATGCCCAGCAGGCCGAGGACGTGGTCGAAGAGGGTCTTGAGCATCTTGTCGCCGAAGCCCCCGGTGAGCAGCTTGTAGAGGAGGCCGGCCAGGCCGGCACCGGCGGCCGTGCCGACGGCGTACTCGGCCGTGGTGATGCCCTGCTCCGACCGGAGCACCAACGCCCTCCGACCGGGGCGACGAGAGCGGCGAGAGCGGCGAGCGCGGAGGGTCGGGGGGGTCGCGGTCATGGTGGTCTCCTTCGGGTCTGGCGTGGCCACCGGACGTGGCCGCGCAGGACGAGACTGCGCCGCGGCGGGGACATCCGCGTCCTGCCTCCGACGCTCCTGTGGGCAGCGCGGTCGGGAGCTCGCCTGTGGACGGCTGGTGGCCGGCGGTCACCATCGGAACGAGCTCATCAGGCCGGCGACCAAGGGCACGATGCCGATCAGCAGGAAGGCCGGCAGCAGGCACAGGCCCAGCGGCACCGCCGCCTTGACGCCCACGGCACGGGCCCGGTCCTCGACGTCACCGCGGGCCTCCCGGGCCAGCTGGTCCGAGAGCCGCTCCACGGCGGTGACGACGGAGGCACCGGTCTCGTGGGAGCGCGACAGCGCCCGCCCGAGCGGGGCCAGACCGGGCTCCTGCGCGAGCTGGGACCACACCTCGGCAGGGTCGGCCCCCAGCTCCAGCCGGGCCACCGAGCGGTCGAGCCGCGTGGTGGCCGGACCGGGCAGCGCACGGCAGACCAGTCGCGCCGCCTCCGCGGGCGCCACGCCGGCCCGCAGGGCTGCGGCGAGCAGGGTCACGACGTGCGGCAGCTCGCGGCGCGTGGCCTCGCGGTCGCGGCGCGCCTGTGGTGACTCGGCCCGCCCGATGACGACCTGCGCGACGACCGTCACGACGACGCCACCGACCAGGCCCGGCGTCCCTCCGACGAACAGCCACGCACCGAGGCCCGCGAGCAGCGCCAGCAGCCAGCGGTGCCGACGCATCCGGCCACCGTCGTCCGGGACCGGGCGGCCGGGCCCAGGCACCGGTCGCTCCCAGCGTGGTCCGGCCGGCAGCAGCAGCGCTGTCGCCAGCGCGACCGCCAGCGCGCTCAGCCAGCTCATCGGGCCCGCTCCACGCCGCGGGCGATCGCCTCGATCCACCACAGGCCGGCGAAGCCGAAGGCCAACCCCGCGGCGAGGCACGCGAGCCCGACCGGGTGCCCGAGGAGGAAGCCCCACGGGTCGCCGCCGGCACCGGAGCCCATCGCCAGCGCGAGCAGTGGCAGGGCCGCAACGAGCCGAGACGTCGCTCGGGCCGAGGCGAGCTCCCCGTCGACGATCCGCCGGGTGGCGTGGGCGGCGCGGAGGTCCTGGGCCACCCGGTCGATGGCGTCGGCGAGCCCCGCGCCCGTGCGGTGGGTCAGCTGCCACGCGGCCGCGACCAGCCGGAGGTCGGAGGTGCCGGCCTGCTGGGCGACCTCACGCAGCGCGGTGGGGACGTCGGAGCCGATCCTGTGGGCGGCGGCGACCGGCGCCAGCGCCGGCCAGGTCACCGCGGCCCGCTCCAGGGCGGCACCGGGCGGCTGGCCGGCACCCAGGTCGCCCGCCAGGTGCTCGCACAGCTCGAGGACCCGCTGGCCGGCGTCACGTCCGGCGAGCCGACGCGACCGGGCGCGCAGCAGGAGCCCCGCACCAACCACCACGGCCAGTGCGAGCAGCGCGAGCACCAGGGCGGTCCCGGACGCCAGCCAGAGCGTGACCGCGCCCGGCGCCACCAGCCCACGCCACCGCAGCAGGTCACGGGGCCCCGACGCCGGCCGCACGGCAGGGGATACCGGCTGCGGCGCTGGCCCAGGCGGCGGTGCCGACACGAGCCACACGGCCAGCACCGCGGCACCGACCGTGAGCGTGGCCGCGAGGGTCACGGCGCGCGGACCGTGAGGAGGTCGACCAGCCTGTCCTCAGCAGGTCCCGCGACGGTCGAGCCGTCGGCGGCGATGTCGACGGCCGCGCTCATGATGACGAGACCGGCGCGGTCACGCACCGGCACCGCGACCTGGGCGAGCCGCCGACGACCCTCGCGACCACGCACGAGGTGGAGGACCACGTCGACGGCGGACGCGAGCTGGCTGTGCGCCGCCTCGCGCCCGAGGCCGGCGGCGAGGGCGAGCGACTCGACCCGCGAGGGCACGTCGAGCGCCGAGTTGGCGTGCAGGGTGCCGCAGCCTCCCTCGTGTCCGGTGTTCATCGCGGCGAGCAGGTCGACGACCTCCCCGCCGCGCACCTCTCCCACGACCAGCCGGTCGGGGCGCATGCGCAGCGCCTGGCGCACGAGGGTGCGCAGGTCGATCCCGCCCGAGCCCTCGACGTTGGCCGGTCGAGCCTCGAGCCCCACGAGGTGCGGGTGGTCGGGGCGGAGCTCGGAGGAGTCCTCGACCAGGACCAGCCGCTCGTGGGCCGGGACGCGCGACAGCAGTGCCGCGAGGAGGGTCGTCTTGCCCGTGCCTGTGCCTCCGCTGACGAGGAACGCCAACCGGGACTGGACGATCGCGTCCACCAAGCGGCCCGACTGCTCGGTCAGGAAGCCCGTCGCGACGAGCTCCTCGAGGGTGAACACCCGCCGGCGTGGGACCCGCAACGAGATGACGGTGCCCGGGCGGGAGACCGGGGCCAGCACCGCGTGGCAGCGGGTGCCATCGGCCAGGCGGAGGTCGACGTAGGGCGTCGCGTCGTCGAGCCGGCGTCCACCGGCGCCGGCGAGTCGCTGGGCGAGGCGCCGGACGGCCTCGTCGTCGGGAAAGCGCACGTCGGTGTCCTCGAGCCCGGCTCCCCGGTCGACGAACACCTGGTCGGGTCCGTTGACGAGGACGTCGGTGACCCCCGGCAGCCGCAGCAGCGGCTCCAGCGGGCCGGCCCCGACGACGTCACGGCGCAGGCTCTCGTAGACCTCCAGGACCGTGGCGTCCCCCACCGGGCGGCCGGTCGCCCGGAGCGCCTCAGCGACCCGGTGGGGCGTGAGGTCGCCGGGGGCGCGGGCCAGGCGGTCGCGGACCTGCTCGACCGCTCCGGCTGGGAGTGTCACGCCGCCTGACCCATCACGGTCACGCGTTGCAGCACCCCGGTGGCGGCCCGACCGAGCGGCCCGCGACGCGAGCGGATCGGCCCGAGCCCGAGGTCGATGGCCTCGGCCAGCCCCCGCTGGTCGCTCATCTCGGCGACGACCGGCACCCCGGTCGCCCGGCTGACGTCGCGTGCCGCCAGGCCCTGGCCACGCAGGACCAGCCGCAGCTGGGGTGGCGCACCGAAGCGGGCGCAGGTGCGCGCCGCGGCCGCGACCCCGGCCACGCTGGGCACCACGAGCATCAGCACCAGGTCGCAGCGCGAGACGATCTCGTCGACCACCGGCTGGGGCGAGCGCGGGAGGTCGAGGACGACTGCGTCGTGGCCACGGCCCGCGGCCGATAGCGCCTCACGTACGGCGAAGGGCTGGAGGGTGCCGGCGGAGCCGGAGTACCACGAGAGGACACCGAGGGCGCCGCGACGAGGCAGCGCCTCGCGCAGGGCCCGACCGCTGAGCCGGCCGGTCGTCTGGCACAGCGCATCCCAGCGGAAGCCGTCGTAGGCCTCGACGCCCAGCACCCGGTCGACCCCGGGACCCAGGGGGTCGCAGTCGATCACCACCGCCGGGCCCCGCTCCGCCGCCATCTGGCCCAGCGCGCAGGCGAAGGTGGTGGCGCCGGCACCGCCCGAGCCCCCGACGACGCCCAGCACGATGCCCCGCGACGGGGTGTCGTCACCGAGGTCGGTGAGGGTCTCGATCAACCAGGTGTCCGAGCGCGGCAGCTCCGTGACGTCCTCGGCGCCGACGGCGAGCGCGGTGCGGAAGAGCTCGTCGGGGACGCCGCCCCATGCCACGACGTGGACGCCCGGCCGGCGGGCGGGCGAGATGTGGGCCATCTCCACGGCCAGGTCGGCCCCCAGCAGCACCAGGGGCGCTCCGCTCCACCCGCGCAGGGCCGCGGCGCAGTCGCGCGCGACGTCCGGCGTGATGCCGGCGGCGGCAGCGAGCCGCAGGAGCTCGTCGAGCAGGGTCTCGTCTCGGGTCACGAACATGGGTGCAGTCATGACCAGGAGCGTCCCCTGGAGGACGGACAACCCAACCCCTGTTGGGCGGAGCCTGTGGAGGAGCCGGCCCGGCCGGGAGCCTGTGGATGCCAGGTGGCGCGTGGAGCGCCCCCTACGATGGACGCATGGCGCCGACCGCGGCCTTCTTCGACCTCGACAAGACGATCATCGCCAAGTCGAGCACCTTCGCCTTCTCCCGCCCCTTCCAGGCCGGAGGGCTGATCTCGCGACGCGCCGTGCTGCGCTCGGCCTACGCCCAGTTCGTCTACCTCGTCGGTGGCGCCGACCACGACCAGATGGAGAAGATGCGGCAGTTCATGTCGCAGCTGTGCGCCGGCTGGGACGTCGCCACCGTGCGCGAGATCGTCGCCGAGACCCTGCACCACGTGGTCGACCCGCTGGTCTACGACGAGGCGGTCTCCCTCATCGAGGAGCACCGGGCCGCCGGGCTCGACATCGTCATCGTCTCTGCCTCCGGCAGCGAGCTCGTCGACCCGATCGGCGAGCTGCTCGGCGCCGACCGCGTCGTGGCGTCGCGCCTGGAGATCGTGGACGGCAAGTACACCGGCGAGATCTCCTACTACGCCTACGCGGAGGTCAAGGCGGAGGCGATCCGCGAGCTCGCCGAGGAGAGGGGCTACGACCTGGCCGAGTGCTTCGCCTACAGCGACTCGATCACGGACGTGCCGATGCTCGAGGTCGTCGGGCACCCGCGAGCGGTCAACCCCGACCGCGAGCTGCGCAAGGTGGCCGCCGCCAACGGCTGGCCCGTGCTGGTCTTCACCAAGCCCGTGGCCCTCGGCAACGGCCTGCGCCTGCCCCCGGCGAAGCCCACCCTGGCCGTGCTCGCGGTCGGTGGCGCGGCCGCGGTCGGCAGCGTCCTGTGGGTCAACGCACGCAAGCGTCGCCTCGGCGCCTGAGTGCCGTCGTACGACGTCAGGAAGCCACGCCCACCTCGTCCCCAGGCCAAATGTCAACCCTTGTAGGGCTGGGCAAAGCGGCGTAGAACAGGGGAGAAGGACAACTCAAGAGCAGCACGTGAGCCGGGTACCCACGCGGCGATCTCCCTTCCTACAGGGCGCTGTCTTCCGGGACATTCCCGGAGCAGCAGTTGGCGATGCACGCTTGGTAGCCAAGCGCCCACGTGTCAGCGGTGGCGTTCGAGTCCAGTGAGATTCGGGCGCCACCTGCACGTGCGCTCGAGACTCCGCTCAGTCCGCCGCCCGCCGCAACGGGCTCGCCTCGGCGCCGGCGGCGAACGCCTCGGCGCCGTAGAGGATCCATGCGTGCATGCCGGCCGCGCCGCCCTCGGCGTAGCCGCGCAGGTTCGACTCGTACGCCGGGCGGAGCGCCAGGTGCCCGGCTTCCGGCACGACCAGCGACTTCTCGTCGACGCCGCGGGAGAGGAGCAGCAGCCGCTCCGCAGCGCGCGCCACGATGCCGTTGTGGGAGGGGAAGGGGGCTGCGGTGATGAGCTCGGCGTGGATCAGCGAGGCCACGAGCAGCGCGGGCGCGTCGGTCGGGCGGGTGAGCAGCGCGCAGATGTCGCGCAGCCGCGCCGAGGACTCGTCGTCGCGGGGCCGGCCGCGGCGGTCGTCGGGCAACGAGGCCGCAGCGAGCGCGTGCAGCCGGGCCAGCGCCTGGAGCGGCGAGCGGGCCATCAGCGGGGCGAGGGAGAGGAGCTCGGTCGAGACCCGCAGGGAGTCCTGGGCGATGTCGTCGCCGGCACCCTCGCGCACCTGCGCCAGGGTGGAGGACGACCCCTCGAGCACCGCGCTGGCCTGCGCCCCACGCAGCAGCGACTCGGCCGTGGTCTCGGGCGAGGTTCGTCGCAGGCCGCGGTCGCGCAGCATCACGTCGATGCCGTCGCGGGCGGCGGCATAGGCGGACGGGACGCCTTCGAGAGACACCAGCCACGCAAGGGGATCGGAAGCCACGGTCGAAGGCTATCCGCGGGTAACCTCGACCTGATGACCGACCGACCCTCCCGCTCCGGCAGCGCCGCCCGATCCTTCGGCAGCGTGGCCGACGTCTACGACCGCGGCCGCCCGTCCTACACCCGCGACGCCGTCGCCTGGGCAACCTCCGCCGAGCCCCTCACGGTGCTCGAGCTCGGAGCCGGCACGGGCAAGCTGACCGGGCAGCTGGTGGGCTTGGGCCACGACGTGCACGCCACCGACCCGGACGTCGCGATGCTCGACGTGCTCCGCGCACGGCTGCCCGAGGTGCGCACGTCGGTGACCGGGGCCGAGGACATCCCCGCGCCCGACCGCTCCTACGACGTCGTGGTCGCCGCGCAGGCCTTCCACTGGTTCGACCACGAGCGGGCGCTGCCCGAGATCGCCCGCGTGCTGAAGCCGGGCGGTCACCTCGCGGTCGTCTTCAACGCCCGCGACGAGCGGATCCCGTGGGTCAAGAAGCTGGGGCGCATCATCGCCACCCCGCCGTCCGAGCAGAACTCCCTGGCGGTGCTGGTCGCAGCCACGCAGTTCGACCAGCCGACGGTGGAGAGCTTCAAGAACTGGCAGACCGTCGACCGGCACTCCATCCAGGACCTCGTCGCCTCCAGGTCCGACGTCATCGGCCTCGACGAGGAGGCCCGCGCGGCCAAGCTCGCCGAGGTGCTCGCGCTCTACGACGACTACGGCCGCGGCATGGACGGGATGCAGCTGCCCTACCTGACCCGCTGCCTGCGCGCCCAGGTCCTCGACCGTCCCGAGACACCCGGGCTCGACCTGGAGGGCCAGGACCAGGGGGAGGACACCGTGCCGATCCCACCGCCCACCGACGACGACAGCGGGATGCTGCTCATCGACTTCCGCTGAGGAGATGCCTGCGGGGTCGCCGGGTGGTGCACGATGACCCCCATGCGCGCGTGGCGGCGGACCCACCTCGGCACGGAGGCCGATCGAGCGACCTTCCGGACGCTCCACAGCGCCTCCCTGGCCTCACCCGCCCTGCGCCGGGGGCTGACGGCCGAGTCGGCCGAGCGCTCGATCCGGCACCTGCGCTCCCTGCTCGGGACCCCCGCGATGGCGCTGACCGACACCGCGACGGCGCTGGCCTGGGACGGCACGGGTGCCCACCACCGCAACCAGACCGACGCGCTGGTGACCGCCACGTTGGAGCGCGGCGCCACCCGGGTCTTCGACCGGCCTGACCTGACCTGTGGTGACAGCGGCTGCCCGATCCGCACCGCGGTGGTGAGCCCGCTGGTCGTCGAGGAGCGCATCGTCGGCACCCTCCAGGCCTTCGCGCCCTACTCCACCGCCGGGCTGGCACGGGCCGCCGACGAGGTCGCGACCTGGGTGTCGGGGCAGCTCGAGCTCGCCGAGCTCGACGCGTCGCGCACCCGGGCGATCGAGGCCGAGGTCCGGGCGCTGCGGGCGCAGATCAGCCCGCACTTCATCTACAACTCGCTCGGCGCGATCGCAAGCTTCGTGCGCACCGACCCCGATCGGGCCCGCGACCTGCTGCTGGAGTTCGCCGACTTCACCCGCTACTCCTTCCGCAGCCACGGCGACTTCACGACGCTCGCGGAGGAGCTCCGCTCCGTGGAGCGCTACCTGCTGCTGGAGCAGGCCCGCTTCGGTGATCGGCTCACCGTGACGCTCAGCATCGCGCCGGAGGTGCTGCCGGTCGCCGTACCGTTCCTGTGCATCCAGCCCCTCGTCGAGAACGCCGTGCGCCACGGCCTGGCCAACGTCGAGGGTGCCGGTCACGTGCGGATCGTCGCGCTCGACCGCGGGCAGGAGTGCGTGATCGAGGTCGAGGACGACGGCGTCGGCGAGGACCCCGAGCGCGTACGACGAGCCCTGGCCGGTGACGCCGCCCTCGACTCGGTCGGGCTCGGCAACGTCGACAGCCGGTTGCGCAACACGTTCGGTGACGACTTCGGCCTCGTGGTGGAGACTGCCCCCGGCGCCGGCACCAAGGTGATCGTGCGCGTCCCGAAGTTCGCCCCCGGAGTCCAGGCATGAGCGTGCAGCGATGAGCCCCACCACCGACCTCAAGGTGCTCGTCGTCGACGACGAGCGGCCGGCTCTCGACGAGCTCGCCTACCTGCTGGCCCGGGATCCGCGCATCGGCGAGGTGATCACCTGCGACTCGGCGGCCGAGGGCCTGCGCACCTTGCACGAGCTCGACGTCGACGTGGTGTTCCTCGACATCCAGATGCCCGGCCTGACCGGGCTCGAGCTGGCCCAGGTGCTCTCACGCTTCAAGACCCCGCCGCCGATCGTGTTCGTGACCGCCCACGAGGCCCACGCGGTCGACGCCTTCGACCTGCGCGCGGTCGACTACGTCCTCAAGCCGGTGCGCGCCGACCGCCTCGCCGAGGCCGTACGACGCGTGGTCGAGGGCAGCGAGCGGGCTCCCGCTCCGGCGCAGAGCACCCAGATCCCGGTCGAGCGTGGCGGCGTGACCCGGTTCGTCGACCGGGCCGACGTGACGCACGTGGAGGCGCAGGGTGACTACGCCCGGCTGCACACGGCCGAGGGCTCCCACCTGGTCCGGGTGGCGCTGTCGACGCTCGAGGAGGAGTGGCGCGTCGCCGGCTTCGTGCGGATCCACCGCTCGCTGCTGGTGTCCCTCGCCCACGTCCGCGAGGTGCGCATGGATGCCGGGCGCTGCTCGGTCGTCGTGAGCGGTCCCGGTCCTGGCGGGCTGGCCGAGCTCGTGGTCAGTCGCCGGCACACGCGCGAGCTGCGTGACCTGCTGCTGAAGCGGGCCGGCGGATGAGAGCGCGGTGAGAACGCCGTGACCGAGGGACCCCGGCCCGAGCGGGTCCGGGTGACCGGTCCGCCGCGGCGCCACGCCCCCCGCACCCGCACGGGCGACATCGACGACGAGACCCGGCTGGGCTCGGTCTACCTCGGCTCGCTGCTGCGCGAGCAGCTGCGCCTCGCGGCCCGGACGATCCTGGTGCTGGTCGTGACGGTCGGGTCGCTGCCGCTCGCCTTCCGGGTCGTGCCCGGGCTCTCCGACGTCACGCTGCTCGGGATCCCGCTGGCCTGGCTGCTGTTGGGCGGCCTGGTCTACCCGTTCCTGGTGCTGCTGGGCTGGCGCTACGTCCGTCGTGCCGAGCGCAACGAGCGCGACTTCGCGGACCTGCTGGGCGAGATCGAGCGCTGAGATGAGCACCGAGACCGTCACCGGCCTGGTCGCCGTGGTGCTCGTGACCCTGGCGACGCTGCTGATCGGCACGTGGGGGCTGCGCTTCTCGCGCACCACCAGCGACTTCTTCGTCGCCTCCCGGTCGGTGCGCCCGGCGCTCAACGCCTCGGCCATCGGGGGTGAGTACCTCTCCGCCGCGTCCTTCCTCGGCGTCGCCGGCCTGGTGCTGACCTTCGGCGCCGACATGCTCTGGTACCCCATCGGCTGGACGGCCGGCTACCTCCTCCTCCTCGTCCTGGTCGCCGCGCCGCTACGCCGCAGCGGGGCCTACACGCTCCCCGACTTCGCCGAGGCCCGCCTGGGCTCACGCCGGGTCCGCGCCACCTGCTCGGTGATGGTGGTGGCGATCGGCTGGCACTACCAGCTTCCGCAGTTCCACGGCGCGGGCCTCACCATCCGAGCCGCGATCGGGGCCCCCACCTGGGTGGGCCCCGTCATCGTCGGCGCGGTCGTCCTCGCCAACGTCACCTCCGGCGGGATGCGCAGCATCACCTTCGTCCAGGCCTTCCAGTACTGGCTCAAGCTCACCGCACTCCTCCTCCCCCTCGTGGTGCTGATCATCGTGTGGGTCGGCGACGGCACGCCCGGCAGCCGGATGCCGGCCGACGACTCGTGGTCCGTGCCGCTCGCCAGCGGCGGCTCCGAGGGCCTCTACCTCACCTACTCGCTGATCATCGCCACGTTCCTCGGCACGATGGGCCTGCCGCACGTGGTCGTGCGCTTCTACACCAACCCCGACGGTCGCGCCGCCCGTCGCACGACGCTGGTGGTCCTCGTGCTGCTGGGCATCTTCTACGTCCTGCCACCGGTCTACGGCGCGCTCGGTCGCGTGTACGCCGGCGAGCTGGCCGCGTCGGGCCGCTCCGACGTGCTGGTGCTCGAGCTCCCCCGGCTGATGGTCCCGGGGATCGGCGGCGAGCTGCTCGCGGGACTGGTGACCGCGGGGGCGTTCGCCGCGTTCCTCTCCACCTCGTCGGGCCTGGCGATCGCCGTCGCGGGCGTGATCAGCCAGGACGTGACGGGCCGCTCGCTCACGGTGCTCGGCGGGCGACGTCTCTCGGGCGTCGCCGCGTTCCGGCTCGCTGCCGTCGTCGCGGTCCTGGTGCCGTTGACGATCGCGCTGGCCGTGCCGAGCATCGGGGTCGCCCGCGCGGTCGGTCTCGCCTTCGCGGTCGCGGCCTCCACCTTCTGTCCCCTGCTGCTGCTGGGCATCTGGTGGCGCGGGCTGACCGATGTCGGGGCTGTGAGCGGCATGCTGGCCGGCGGCCTGGGCTCCGGTGCCGGGGTGATGTGGACGCTCCTGGAGGGATCCGCGACCGGGTGGCCCGTCGTACTCCTCGAGCAGCCCGCTGCCTGGAGCGTGCCCCTCGCCTTCGCGGTGATGATCGTGGTGTCGAAGGTGACCGCGAGCCGGGTCCCAGCGCACACCCGGCGCTTCATGGTGCGGCTGCACACCCCCGAGGCGCTGGACCTCGACCGGGGGTGATGCCGCTCGGGCCGCGCGGCGTGGTCGGGTCGTGTGCCGGAGACGGCGGCTCAGCGCTGCGAGCGGCACACGACCGGTGGCGCGTCCGGATGCGGCTGTCTCGGTGCTCGCGTCGTGTGCCGGAGACCGCGGCCCGGCGCTGCGAGCGGCACACGACCGGCTGACGACGGCGACGGCGACCACGCGGACCGAACACCGACCTCAGGCGGTCTGCCGCACGCTCTCCAGCGCACCGGTGCGCTGCACGACCAGGTCGACGACGAGCGGGTGCGGACCGATGACGTCGGCGACGACGGCTGCCCCGGCGGCGAGCGACTCGGAGCGGGCCCGGTCGGCGAAGAAGCCCGGCGAGAGGAGGTAGGGCGACACGACATCGCCGGCTCGCACCACCTCGGCAGGCCGACGACCCAGCGCCGACAGTGTCGCCACCTCGACCGGCGAGCCCCAGAGCCGACCCAGCAGCTCGGCGGCGCGGGTCAGGTCACGGGTGGCGAGGGGGTCCGACGAGCCGGCCGCCACGAGCACCAGCCTCCCGTCACCCGGCCGGGCGCCGACGCGTGCGAGCTGGTCCAGCTGGGCCTGCGCGACCAGCTGGTGGGGACCGAGCGGCCGGCCGAGGACGAGCGGCCCCGCGGCGCCGCCGGCCATGCGCGGCAGGTCCTGGCGCAGGTGGAAGCCGGTGGAGAGCAAGAGGGGTACGACGACCGTGGGGGTCGCGTCCGCCGCGACGACGTCCTCGAAGAGCGGCTCGGACAGCTCGACGTAGGAGCAGACCGCCTCCGTGCCGAGCGCGAGGCCGGCGGCGACCGTGATCTCGCGGGCGACCTCGTTGCCACCGCTCTTGCGGGTGCCGTGCGCGACGGTCACGAGCCGCGGGCGCAGACCGGCCTCGTTCACGTGCTCACCGCCAGTCGGTAGCCGCGCTTCACGACCGTCTGGATCATCCGCGTCCCGATCGCCGCCCGGAGTCGCGCGACCGCCATCTCCACGGCGTGCTCGGAGCCGGCGATGCCGGAGGGCAGCGCGGTGAGGAGCTCGCGACGGGACACGACATGACCGGGGTTGACCAGCAGCGCCTGGAGCACCGCCCAGGGTGCCGGCGAGAGCTTGACCTCGGCCCCGTCGAGGAGGATCTCGTCGCCGTGCAGCAGCAGCGTGTGACCGGCGACCTCCAAGCTGAGGCCGGACGAGCGCGACGGCAGCTCGGTCTCGAGCTGCTTGACCATCGCGACCAGCCGCGAGCGCTCGGGATAGATCGTCGGCACCCCCCACATCTCGAACGCGGCCGCCGTCACCGGCCCGACGCACGAGGCGATCACGTCGGCCTGGAACGCGCCCACGACCTCCTCGCGTCGCCCGGTCGACCCGGCGGCGTCCATCAGCGCGGCGACGGCCGGCGCGGAGGTGAAGGTGACCGCGTGCACGGCCCGGTCGGCGATCTCGTCGATCAGGTGGAACATCGGTTCGGGGTCCTCGGCCGCGACGACGCGGTAGACCGTCACGGTCGTCACGTCCGCACCCCGGCGGCGCAGCGCGTGGGCGACCATCGACAGCGACTGCCCGTGCTCCTGCACCACGATGCGCAGACCGGTGAGGTCACGCCCGCGCAGGTGCTCGAGCACGTCCTCGAACTCCTCCGACGCCGGCGACCACAGCTCGCGCAGGCCACGGCGACGCAGCGCGCCGACGCTCTTGGGCCCGCGGGCGAGGATCTCGGCCCGTCCCAGCGCGGCCAGGAGGTCGTCGAGGATGCCCCACGCCTCCGCCGCGGCGAACCAGCCCTTCATCCCGATGCCGGTCGTCGCCAGGAAGACGTCGATGGGGCGGCTCAGCACGTCGTCGGTGGCAGCGCGCAGCACCGCGTCGTCGACGTGGTTGGCGCCCAGCGACAGCGCGGGCGCCCAGACCGTGGTGGCTCCCCGACGCTCGAAGAGCTGGACCTGCTCCTCGACCTTGCGCGCGGCCGTGACCCCGATCCGGAAACCGGTCAGGGACGCCGTCGGGTTCTCGTCTAGCTGCTCGATCTCACGCCTCCCACCAGGACCTGGCCGTCATCGCCGACCAGCACGTCGTACGTCGTGACCCGCACCGCCGCGTCGTCGAGGCAGTGCCCGGTGCGCAGGTCGAACGCCTGCTTGTGCATCGGCGACGCCACGAACGGGACGTCCCCCCGTGTGCCGACGATGCCACGGGCCAGCACCGAGGCCCGTGAACAAGGATCGTAGTTGTCGAGCGCGAAGACCTCGTCGTCGTAGGTCCGGAAGACGGCCACCGCAGCCCCGCCGACCAGGGCGGCGACGCCCCCCTCGCGCTCGATCTGGTCGAGGCGGCACACCATGGTGTACGTCGTCGGGTCGCCGTCGGTGGTCGGGCTCGTCGTCGTCATCGGGCCACCGCCGCAGCTGCCGTGGGGGCACCGACCGGGATGGTCGCGCCGAGGACCACGGGACCGTCGGAGTCGGCCGGGGCGATCTGGTCGCGCTCCTCGCGGAAGGTGATGTGCGGGTCGGGCGTGCCGGGCGCGTTGACGAACGACACGAAGCGGGCCAGCTTGTCGGGGTCCTCGAGCGTGGCTTCCCACTCGTCGAAGTAGCCGTCGACGTGGGCGTCCATCGCCGCCTCGAGCTCGCTGCCGAGGCCGAGCGAGTCCTCGACGACCACCTCGCGGACCCGGTCGAGACCGCCGTCGAGGCCGTCGACCCAGGGGGCGGTGCGCTGGAGGCGGTCGGCGGTGCGGATGTAGTACATGAGGAACCGGTCGAGGTAGCGCACCAGCGTCTCGGTGTCGAGGTCACCGGCGAGGAGCCGGGCGTGCACCGGGCTGGCGCCGCCGTTGCCGGCGACGTACAGGTTCCACCCCTTCTCGGTCGCGATGACACCGAAGTCCTTGGAGCGCGCCTCGGCGCACTCGCGGGCGCAGCCGCTGACGCCGCCCTTGAGCTTGTGGGGCGAGCGCAGCCCGCGGTAGCGCTCCTCGAGCATGATCGCCAGCGACGTCGAGTCCTGCACGCCGTAGCGGCACCAGGTCGACCCGACGCACGACTTCACCGTGCGCAGCGACTTGCCGTAGGCGTGGCCCGACTCGAAGCCGGCGTCGACGAGCCGGCGCCAGATCAGCGGCAGCTCCTCCATGCGGGCGCCGAAGAGGTCGATCCGCTGTCCGCCGGTGATCTTGGTGTAGAGGTTGAAGTCGCGCGCGACCTCGCCGATCACGATCAGCTTCTCGGCGGTGATCTCGCCGCCGGGGATGCGCGGGACGACGGAGTAGGTGCCGTTCTTCTGGATGTTGGCGAGGTAGGCGTCGTTGGTGTCCTGGAGCGGCCGGTTGGCCGGGGCCAGGACGTGGCCGCCGAGCTGGGAGGCGAGCACCGAGGCGACGACCGGCTTGCAGATGTCGCAGCCGCGGCCGGTGCCGTGGGCCCCGATCACGTCGTCGAAGCGCGTGTAGCCGTGGACGGCGACCACGTCGAAGATCTCCTGGCGGGTCAGGCCGAAGTGCTCGCACAGGCTCCGGTCGACGATCAAGCCGTGCGAGGCGAAGTGGTCCTCCACGATCTTCTTCACCGTCGGCTTGCACGACCCGCAGGTGCTGCCGGCTCCCGAGCACCTCGTCACGCAGGTGGCGTCGCTGCACGGCTCGTCGTCGCGCTCGTCGTCGGTCGAGCCTGTCGAGACCCTGGCGAGGATCTCGCCCTTCGTCACGTTGTTGCAGGAGCAGACGACCGCCTCGTCGGGCAGGCCGATCTCCACCGCGCCCCGGCTGGCGGGGAGGATCAGGTCCTCCGGGTTGGCCGGCAGCTCGATGCCGCTCGTGCCGTCGGCGGCGACCATCGGGCGCAGGACGCCGTACGCCGAGGCGTCGCCGACGAGGATTCCGCCGAGAAGGATCGTGCCGTCCCCGTCGGGGTTCTGCTTCACGACGAGCTTCTTGTAGTGGCCTGCGACGGCGTCGGCGAAGACCAGCTCGAGCGCGCCCTCGGTGGTGCCGTGCGCGTCGCCGAAGGAGGCCACGTCGACGCCGAGGAGCTTGAGCTTGGTGGACATGTCGGCGCCGGTGAAGGCGCCGGGGCCGCCGAGCAGGGCGTCGACGACGACCTCGGCCATGGAGTAGCCGGGAGCGACCAGGCCGTACATCCGACCGGCCGGCGCCGCGCACTCGCCGATCGCCCAGACGTGCGCGTCGGAGGAGCGGCACTGCTCGTCGACCAGGACCCCGCCGCGCTCGGCGACGTCGAGACCGGCGGCACGGGCCAGGGCGTCACGGGGACGGATGCCGGCCGAGAACACGACGACCTCGGCGGCGATGGGCTCCTCGCCGCGCAGCGCGAGGCCGGTCACGTGGGTCTCGCCGAGGACGGCCTCCGTGGCCGCGCCGGTGTGCACCGTGAGCCCGAGCTTCTCGATGTGGCGGGTCAGCATCGCGCCACCGGCGTCGTCGACCTGCACCGCCATCAGCCGCGGCGCCATCTCGACCACATGGGTCTCCAGGCCGAGCTGGGCCAGGGCGTTGGCAGCCTCGAGGCCGAGGAGCCCACCCCCGACGACCGCGCCGACCGTCGCGCCGGCCGCGGCCTCCCGGATCGCCTCGAGGTCCTCGATCGTGCGGTAGACGAAGCAGCCGGGAAGGTCCTTGCCCGGGATCGGCGGCACGAACGGCGTGGCGCCGGTGGCCAGGACCAGCTCGTCGTAGTCGAGCACCTCGCCGTCGGCGAGCAGCACCGTGCGCGTCTCGGGGTCCAGCCCTGTGACCTCGGTGCCGGTGACCAGGCGCACCCGCGGGTCGTCGTACCGACCGCCGGGAAGGAGCGAGAGCTCCTCGGCGCCGACCTCGAAGAAGGAGGTGAGGGCGACGCGGTCGTAGGCCGGGCGGCACTCCTCGCCGACGACGACGACGTCGTAGGTCTCGGTCAGCCCGCGCTCGATCGCCGCCTGCACGAAGCGGTGGCCGACCATGCCGTGGCCGACGACGACCAGGGTCAGTCGCTTGTGGTCCGGGGTGGGGGTCATGGCGATCTCCTTGTGGGTGCTGCAATCAGGACGAGGGGGTCAGGACGAGGGGGTGAGGGCGGGCCGGTCGGCGAGGAGCTGGGCGACGGACGACGAGCAGCCGCCGCAGCCGGTGGTGGCGCGGGTGGTGGCCCGGACCTCGTCGAGCGAGGCGCACGCGCGGATGCGCCCGGCGCTGACGCCGGCGCAGGCGCAGATCTCGGCGTCGTCGGCGAGACGGGACGGCGGGGCCAAGCGGTCGCCCATGAGGAGAGCTGCGGGCTCGGTGCCGGAGAGGCGGGTGCCGCGGTCGAAGTACTGCGTGATCAGGCCGATCCGCGACAGGTCCCCGACGAGCGTGGCGGCGACGATGACGCCGTCGCTCACGACGAGCTTGCGGTGCGAGCCGACGACGGGGTTGGTCACCTCGACGACGTCGCCCCCGTCGGCCGTGGCCCGCTCGGGGTCGCCCAGGACCGCGACGTCGAGGCCGGTCGCGCGCAGCCGCGCGACCGAGCGGCTGCCGGTGTAGGTGGCGTCACCGTCCGGGTCCGTGAGTCGCTGGGCGAGGAGCGAGGCCTGCTCCCAGGCCGGCCCGACGAAGCCGGTCGTGCGGCCGCCGTGCTCGGCGCAGTCACCGATCGCGAAGACGTCGGGGTCGGTGACCGAGGCGAGGTGGTCGTCGACCACGATCCCGCGCCGGACCTCGAGGTCGGCCCCGCGGGCCAGCGCGGTCGAGGGTCGACCACCGGCGGTGAGGACGACGAGGTCGGTGTCGAGGGTGTAGCCGTTGTCGAGGCGCAGCCCGACCGCCCCGCCGGCGGTGTCGCTCATCCGGACCGCCCGCGCGCCCGTGTAGACGGTGGTGCCGAGACGGCGCAGGTCGCGCGCCAGCACCTGGCCGGCCGGGCTGCCGACCTGGCTGCGCAGCAGGTGCTCGCCGCCCTCCACGATCTCGACGTCGAGGCCGCGCACGCTGAGCGCCCGGGCCACCTGGAGTCCCAGCAGGCCGCCGCCCACCACCACTGCTCGTTGGGCAGGGCGCACAACGGGGTGTGCGGTCTGGTCACCAACCGCGGTGACCTCGTCGCCCGCGTTGTGCACTTCGACCCCGATGGCCGCCATCAGGCGCCGACAGTCGTCGAGCGAGCGGAAGGCGTGGACGGCCTCGTGCAGACGTCCGTCGAGGCGCACCAGCCCACGAATCGGCGGCAGGCTGGGGATGGAGCCGGTGGCGAGGACCAGGCGGTCGTAGGGCACCACGGTCCCGTCGACGAGCACCACGTCGCGCCGCTCCCGGTCGACCCCGAGGACGCGCGCGCCGAGCCGCAGGTCGACCCCGTGCTCGGCGTGCCACTGCGCCGAGCGGAGCGTGATCGTGTCGAGGCCGTGCGTGCCCTCGAGCACCGCCGACAGCAGGATCCGGTTGTACGGCGCGTGGTCCTCGTCGCCGAGCACCGTCAGGTGGAGGTCGGTCGCGGCCGGCGACGCCACCAGCTCCTCCACCAGCCGCGTCGCGGCCATGCCGCTGCCGACCACCACGATGCGCCGGCGCCCGCCGACACGGCCGTTCACGTGCGCACCGCCGCAGCGCAGACCTTGAACTCCGGCATCCGGCTCGACGGGTCGAGCGCGTCGTTGGTGAGCCGGTTGGCGCCGACCCAGTGGAACGGCACGAAGACGGTGTCCGGCCGGATCGTCGACACCACCCGCGCAGGCGCCTTGAGCTCACCGCGACGCGTGGCGACGACGACGAGGTCGCCGTCGTGGGCACCGATCCGGTCGGCCAGCATCGGGTGCATCTCGACGAACGGGCCGGTGTCGGGCAGGTCCTTGATCCGGCGGGTCTGGGCGCCGGACTGGTACTGCGCCAGCACCCGTCCGGTCGTCAGGTGCACCGGGAAGTCCTCGCAGGGCACCTCGGCGGCGCCGCGGTGCTCGACGGCCACGCACCGCGCGCGACCATCGGCAGTGGCGAAGGAGGACGCGAACAGCCGCGGCGTCCCCGGGTGGTCGGCGGTCGGGCACGGCCAGAAGACGCCGTGCTCGGCGCGGATCCGGTCGTAGGTGATGCCGGCGTAGTCGGCCCTGCCGCCGGCCGAGGCGAGCGCCAGCTCGGCGAAGACCTCCTCGGGGACCTCCGAGAAGACCCCGGCCGACCCGAGCCGCGATGCCAGGCCGGCCATCACCTCGAGGTCGCTCCGGACCCCGTCGGGCGGTGTGACGGCCTGCTGGCGCAGGATCACCCGGCCCTCGAGGTTGGTCATGGTGCCGGTCTCCTCGGCCCACTGCGTGACCGGCAGGACCACGTCGGCCATGGCCGCGGTCTCCGACATGACGATGTCGGCGACGACGAGCAGGTCCAGCGACTCCAGTCGCGAGGTCACCTGCGTCGCGTTGGGCGCGGACACCACGATGTTGGAGCCGAAGACCAGCAGCGCCTTCGCTCCCCCATCGGTCCCGAGCGAGTCGAGCAGCTCGTAGGCCGAGCGCCCCTTGCCGGGCAGCGAGGTGGCCGGCACGCCCCACACCCGCGCCACGTGCTCGCGCGCGGCCGGGTCGTCGATCATCCGGTAGCCGGGCAGCTGGTCGGCCTTCTGGCCGTGCTCGCGCCCGCCCTGTCCGTTGCCCTGCCCGGTGAGGCAGCCGTAGCCCGCGCCCTCGCGCCCGGGCATGCCCAGCGCGAGGGTCAGGTTGATCCAGGCGAGCACCGTGTCGGTGCCCTGGCTGTGCTGCTCGGCGCCGCGGGCGGTCAGCACCAGCACCTTCCCTGACGCGCGCGCCGACGAGCCCAACAGGGCTGCGAGCGCCTGCAGCTCCGCGACGGGCACGCCGGTCACGCGCTCGACCCGCTCGGGCCACCAGACGGCGACCGAGCGGCGTACGTCGTCGAAGCCGGTCGTGCGCGCCGCCACGTAGTCCTCGTCCACGTCGCCGGCCGCCACCACGAGGTGGAGCAGCCCCAGCGCCAGCGCCAGGTCCGTGCCCGGCACCGGCTGGAGGAAGGTGTCGGCCCGGTCGGCGGTCGTCGTACGACGGGGGTCGATCACCACCACGTGACCACCGCGGGCGCGGAGCCGGTCGAGGTGGCGTGCTGCCGGCGGCATCGTCTCGGCAAGGTTGGAGCCGACGAGCACGACGACGTCGGCCCGCTCGAGATCAGCCAGCGGGAAGGGCAGCCCCCGGTCGATGCCGAAGGCCTGGTTGCCGGCCGACGCGGCCGACGACATGCACCAGCGGCCGTTGTAGTCGATCTGCGAGGTCCCCAGCGCGACCCGCGCGAGCTTGCCGAGCTGGTAGGCCTTCTCGTTGGTCAGCCCGCCGCCGCCGAAGACCGCCACCGCGTCCGCGCCGTACGACGCCTGCAGCGACCGCACCTTCGACGAGACGAGGTCGAGCGCCTCGTCCCACGACGCGGTGCGCAGCTCCCCGGTCTCGCGGTCACGCACGAGCGGGCTGGTCAGCCGCTCGCGGCTGCCCCGCAGCCCGGCCGCGCTCCAGCCCTTGCGGCACAGCGCGCCCTCGTTGACGGGGAACTCCGGCCACGCCTGCACCGCCAGGGCGGCACGACCCTCGCGGACGAGGGTCATGCCGCACTGGAGGCTGCAGTAGGGGCAGTGGGTGGCGGTCACGAGTCAGATCCCGACCCCGGCGTAGCTGGTCGCGGCCTTGGCGTCGGACGGCGCCCGGAGGTAGACGGCCCAGGTGACCAGGGCGCACACGACGTAGAAGCCGGCGAAGATGGTGAACGCGGCCCGGGTGGCGTCGATCGGGTCGGTGACCCAGGGCGAGCCGAACGTGATCGGGATGAGGAAGCCGCCGATCGCACCGACCGCACCGATGATCCCGATCGCGGCCGAGGCCCGCTTGGTGGCGTTGAGCACGGCGTGCGTGCGCTCGGCGCTGCCCTCGGCGCCGACGCGGTCCGCCTCGGTCTTGAAGATCGCGGGGATCATCTTGTAGGTCGAGCCGTTGCCGATCCCGCTGAAGGCGAAGACCAGCAGGAAGATCCCGAGGAAGAACGGGAAGACCTCGGTGTTGGCGTTGACGGCGTCGAGGACGGCCGGCGGGTACTCGAAGGACGCGGGGTCCGCGGCGATCTGCGCGAGGACCTCGGGAGCCGGCGGCGGCGGAACGGGCTGGAGCTGGCTGATCGTGTAGAGGACACCGAGGGTGCCGGTGATCATGCCGCTGAAGGCGATCAGGGTGATCCGGGCGCCGCCGTACTTGTCGGCGAGCCAGCCACCGAGCGGGCGGGCCATCGAGCCGACGAGCGCGCCGAGGAAGGCATAGAAGACGAAGTTGATGCCGATGCCGGGGATCGAGGGGACCGGCTGGCGCCAGAAGTTGAGCTTGATCAGCAGCGGCATCGCGGCGGAGTAGCCGATGAAGGAGCCGAAGGTGCCGATGTAGAGGAACGACATGACCCAGGTCTGCTTGCTCTTCAGCACGGCCAGCTGCGACTTCGTGTCCGCCCTGGAGGTGCCGAGGTTGTCCATCAGGAAGTACGCCGCCACGGTCGCGACCACCGCCAGCCCGGCGTAGATCCAGGCGGCGCGCTCGAGGTGGATGCCGCCCTCGCTCGCCTTGACCAGGCCGAAGATGCCCGCGCCGCCGACGATGACGGGCAGGAAGAACTGGATGAGCGCGACCCCGAGGTTGCCGCCGGCCGCGTTGAGCCCGAGGGCCGCCCCCTTCTTGGCCGCGGGGTAGAAGAAGTTGATGTTGGCCATCGAGCTCGCGAAGTTGCCGCCACCGAAACCGGCGGTGGCCGCGATCAGGCAGAAGGCCCAGTACGGCGTGCTCGGGTTGGTCACCGCGACCGCGAAGCCGAGCGTCGGCACCAGGAGCAGCCCGGCGCTGACCATCGTCCAGTTGCGACCGCCGAAGCTGCCGACCGCCAACGTGTAGGGCACCCGCAGCAGCGAGCCCACCAGGTTGGGGATGGCGACCAGGAAGAACAGCTGCTGCGCGGTGAACTCGAAGCCCTGCGCCAGCAGGAACGCCGACGAGACGCTCCAGATGAGCCACACCGAGAAGCCGAGGTGCTCGGCGAAGATCGACCAGACCAGGTTGCGCCGAGCCACCTGCTGGCCGGTCCCGGCCCAGAACTCGGGCTCCTCGGGACGCCAGTCGTCGATCCACCGGCCGGTCCTGCGCTGGGGTGCCGCTGCCGCCTGCTCGGCCGGCGGGGTGCTGGTCATGGTCATGTGAGGACTCCTGTGGAGGTCGGGATGTCCTCATCAAAGGCAGCGCAGGTTTCGGTCGGCCGCGGACCAGCACACCGCAAACGTCAACTTGTCCTCACGGCCTCACAGTCCTCACAGCCCCACAGCCCCACAGCCCCACAGCCCCACAGCCCCACAGCCGACTCTGCTCCGCGACCGTTCGTCGTACGGGAGTGACCGCTCGGCGCAACGCCCCTCCCGCTGACCGCAGGGTCGGCGCGCACCCCTGCACGTGACCCGACTCACGCTCCTACGGTGACGGCGATCACATGCCGCGTGAAAGGGGCCGTCCGTGACGTCCGACGTCAACACACCGCACACCCAGTCCCAACGCCAAGACCCGCTCTACGACGAGCTGGCGGCCTCCCCGGAGTTCGGCGAGCTGCGCAAGCTCTACCGCGGGTTCGTCTTCCCGGCGACCGTCGCCTTCCTGGCCTGGTACCTGCTCTACGTCCTCATGTCGAACTGGGCGACCGGTTTCATGAACCACCAGCTCTTCGGCAACATCAACGTCGCGCTGGTCTTCGGCCTGCTCCAGTTCGGCACCACCTTCCTGCTCGCCTGGCTCTACAGCCGCTTCTCCACCGCCCGCCTCGACCCGCTGGCGCGCGAGCTGAACGACCGCTACGAGGCCGGCAAGAACGAGAAGGGCCACTGACATGGATCACCAAGTCCTCACCACGACCCTGTTCCTGTCGGTCGTCGCCCTGACGATCGGCATCACCTTCTGGGCCAGCCGCGACAACTCCGGCAGCGACAGCTTCTACGCCGGCGGGCGCTCGTTCTCGCCGATCCAGAACGGCTTGGCCATCGGCGGCGACTACATGTCGGCCGCGTCCTTCCTCGGCATCTCCGGCGCCATCGCGCTGTCGGGCTACGACGGCTTCCTCTACTCCATCGGCTTCCTGGTCGCCTGGCTCGTGGCGCTGCTGCTGGTCGCCGAGATGCTGCGCAACTCCGGTCGCTACACGATGGCCGACCAGCTGGCCTACCGGATGAAGCAGACGCCCGTGCGCATGGCGGCCGCGACCTCCACGGTCGTCGTGTCGATCTTCTACCTTCTCGCCCAGATGGTGGGCGCCGGCACGCTCGTCGCCCTCCTGCTCGGCGTGGACAGCCAGTTCGTCAAGAACCTCGTGATCTTCGGCGTCGGCATCCTGATGATCTTCTACGTCACCGTCGGCGGGATGAAGGGCACCACCTGGGTGCAGATCGTCAAGGCCGTGCTGCTCATGGCCGGCTCCGCGGTGATCGTGTTCCTGGTGCTCGCCAAGTTCAACTTCAACCTCTCCGAGCTGCTCGGCGCCGCAGCCTCCAACTCCGGCAAGGGCCAGGCGTTCCTGGAGCCCGGCCTGAAGTACGGCGTGTCGACGACCAGCAAGATCGACTTCATCTCGCTTGGCATCGCCCTGGTGCTCGGCACCGCAGGGCTGCCCCACATCCTGATCCGCTTCTACACGGTGCCGACCTCGCGCGACGCCCGGAAGTCAGTGCTCTGGGCCATCGGGCTGATCGGTGTCTTCTACCTCTTCACGCTGGTCCTCGGCTTCGGTGCCGCGGCGCTGCTCAAGGGTGACAAGGCCGCCGAGGTGGCGACCAGCAAGGGCAACCTGGCCTCACCGCTGCTCGCGGAGGCTGTCGGAGGTGGTGCCGGCTCGACGGGCGGCGCGATCCTGCTGGCGGTGATCGCGGCCGTCGCGTTCGCGACGATCCTCGCGGTCGTGGCCGGCCTGACCCTCACCTCGTCGTCCTCGGTGGCGCACGACATCTACAACAACGTGATCAAGAAGGGCAAGGCCACCGAGAAGCAGGAGATCAAGGTGACGCGCATCGCCGCGTTCACCATCGGCCTGATCGCCATCCTGCTCGCCATCCCGGCGCAGAACCTCAACATCGCGTTCCTCGTGGCCCTGGCCTTCGCGGTCGCGGCGTCGGCCAACCTGCCCGCCATCGTCTACAACATGTTCTGGCGCCGCTTCAACACCCGCGGCGCGACGTGGAGCATCTATGGCGGCCTCGCCTCGTCGCTGCTGCTGGTGTTCTTCTCGCCGGTCATGTCGGGCAAGGGCGTCATCGACGGGGTCAACCAGAGCCTGCTCCCGGCCAGCATCGACATCTCCTGGTTCCCCCTGGAGAACCCGGGCATCCTCTCGATCCCGCTCGGCTTCCTCTTCGGCTACCTCGGCACCATCAGCCGGCGCGAGCCCGAGGCGGAGGACCGCTTCACCGAGCTCGAGGTCCGTGCCCTCACCGGTGCCGGCTCCGAGAAGGCGGTCATCCACTGAGTCCGTCGCCCGCCTGAACCGATGCCGGGTGGCCCCCGCGAGGAGGCCACCCGGCATCGGCACAGCAACCTCCGAGCAACCCTCGACCTGCACCCTGGGTCGAAGCGTCCTAGTGTGGCGAGCGCCACCCCACCCGCACGTCCAGGAGTGAACACCGTGAGCGAAGAGACCCTGTCCAACCTGTCCCGCGAGGAGCGCACGTTCGCCCCTCCGGCCGACCTGGCCGACTCTGCCAACGTGACCGCCGACGCCTACGACGCCGCGGAGGGTGACCGCGAGGTCTTCTGGGCCGAGGCCGCCGAGCGGCTGTCCTGGGACCAGACCTGGGAGCGCGTCCTCGACTGGGACAACCCCCCGTTCGCCCAGTGGTTCGTCGGCGGGCGACTCAACGCCGCCTACAACTGCGTCGACCGCCACGTCGAGGCCGGCAACGGCGACCGGGTCGCCTTCCACTGGGTCGGCGAGCCCGCCGACGACAAGCGCACCATCACCTACGCCGACCTCCAGGCCGAGGTCTCCCGGGCCGCCAACGCCCTCATCGACCTCGGCGTCCAGGCCGGCGACCGGGTCGCGATCTACATGCCGATGATCCCCGAGACCGTGGTGGCGATGCTCGCCTGCGCCCGTCTCGGCGCCCCCCACACCGTCGTCTTCGGCGGCTTCTCCTCCGACGCGCTGGCCTCACGCCTCGTGGACTGCGGCGCCAAGGTCGTCATCACCTCCGACGGCGGCTACCGGCGCGGCAGCGCGTCGGCGCTCAAGCCCGCGGTCGACGAGGCCCGCGCCAAGGCCTCCGGCGAGGGCTTCGACGTCGAGCACGTGCTCGTCGTACGACGCACGGGCCAGGAGGTCGCCTGGGACGACGCCGTCGACGTGTGGTGGCACGACGTCGTCGACAACGCGTCGGCGGAGCACGCGTGCGAGTTCTTCGACTCCGAGCACCCGCTCTACGTCATGTACACCTCCGGCACGACCGGCAAGCCCAAGGGCATCCTGCACACGACCGGCGGCTACCTCACCGGCACGTCCTACACCCACAACGCGGTCTTCGACCTCAAGCCCGAGACCGACGTCTACTGGTGCACCGCCGACGTCGGCTGGGTGACCGGGCACTCCTACATGGTCTACGGCCCGCTCGCCAACGGCGCGACCCAGGTGATGTACGAAGGCACCCCCGACGCCCCTCACAAGGGCCGCTGGTGGGAGATCATCGCGGAGTACGGCGTGACGATCTTCTACACCGCCCCCACCGCGATCCGGACCTTCATGAAGCAGGGCCGCGAGATCCCCGACGGCTTCGACCTGTCCTCGCTGCGGCTCCTCGGCTCGGTCGGTGAGTCCATCAACCCCGAGGCCTACATGTGGTACCGCGAGGTCATCGGCGGCGAGCGCTGCCCGATCGTCGACACCTGGTGGCAGACCGAGACCGGCCAGATCATGATCTCGCCGCTGCCCGGCGTCACCTCCGGCAAGCCCGGCTCCGCGATGACCCCGATGCCCGGCATCGAGGCCGACGTGGTCAACGACGACGGAGAGTCGGTGCCCAACGGCTCGGGCGGCTACCTCGTGATCAAGGAGCCGTGGCCCGCCATGCTGCGCACCCTGTGGGGCGACGACGACCGCTTCAAGGAGACCTACTGGTCGCGCTTCCGCAAGCAGGGGTTCTACTTCGCCGGCGACGGCGCGAAGAAGGACGAGGACGGCGACATCTGGCTGCTCGGCCGGGTGGACGACGTCATGAACGTCTCCGGCCACCGGCTCTCCACCACCGAGATCGAGTCGGCCCTCGTCTCCCACCCCAAGGTCGCCGAGGCGGCCGTGGTCGGCGCGGCCGACGAGACCACCGGCCAGGCGGTCTGCGCGTTCGTGATCCTGCGCGACTCCGCCGGTGACGGTGGCGCCGACATCGTCGAGGAGCTGCGCAAGCACGTGCAGAAGGAGATCGGCGCGATCGCCAAGCCGCGCCAGATCATGGTCGTCCCCGAGCTGCCCAAGACCCGCTCGGGCAAGATCATGCGCCGCCTGCTCAAGGACGTCGCCGAGCACCGCGAGGTCGGCGACGTCACCACGCTGGCCGACGGCGCCGTGATGGACCTGATCAGCAAGGGCGTCTCCTCCGGCAAGGCCGACGGCTGAGCAACGCCCACGCCGAGTCGGCGCGATGTTGCAGCCCGTGCAACATTGCGCCGACTCGGCCATGTCCGGGCCGCTCGTGGCGGGGTCGGGTCGCGCTAGGCTGAGCGCGGTGCGCCGGGAAGTCTGGTCGGCAACGACCTGACCGACCCCATTGTCTGGAGCCACCACCCGTGACCTCGCCGCCACCCCCACCCCCAGCCCCCCGTCGTACGACGGGCCCGCGACTCTTCGCGCGCGGCACCTTCCTGGAGAACTCCCGTGTCTCCGAGATCCTCCGCGCGGAGACGACCGGCGGGCTGCTGCTCATCATCGGCGCGACGGTCGCGATCATCTGGGCCAACACCCCGTGGGCCGACGTCTACGAGTCCGTCCGCGACGTGCGGGTCGGCCCCGAGTCGCTGCACCTCGATCTGAGCCTCGGCACGTGGGCGGCCGACGGGCTGCTGGCGATCTTCTTCTTCGTGGCCGGCCTCGAGCTCAAGCGCGAGTTCGTCGCCGGCGACCTGCGCGACCCGCGCCGGGCAGCCGTGCCCGTGGCGGCGGCGGTGGGCGGGATGGCCGCGCCGGCGCTGATCTTCGTGCTGTGGAACCTCGGGGGCGACGGCGGGCTCCGGGGCTGGGCGATCCCCACCGCCACCGACATCGCCTTCGCCGTCGCGATCCTGGCGGTGATCAGCACCCACCTGCCGAGCGGGCTGCGCACCTTCCTGCTGACGCTGGCGGTGGTCGACGACCTGCTGGCCATCACGATCATCGCGATCTTCTACACCGAGTCGCTGGACCTGGCGTTCCTCGCGCTGGCGCTGGTCCCGATCGGCCTCTTCGGCCTCCTGGTGCAGCGACGGGTGCGCAGCGGCTGGCTGCTCGTGCCCCTGGCCCTCGTCGCCTGGGCCCTCGTGCACGAGTCGGGCGTGCACGCCACCGTCGCCGGGGTGCTGCTCGCCTTCACCGTGCCGGTCCTGCGCCGTGACTCCGACCCCGACAAGCCCGGCTTGGCCGAGCACCTCGAGCACGTCGTCCGCCCGATCTCGGCCGGGTTCGCCGTGCCCGTCTTCGCCTTCTTCGCCGCCGGGGTGACCGTCGGCGGGCTCAGCGGACTGGTCGACTCGTTGCGCGACCCGGTGGCGCTCGGCATCGTCTGCGGCCTCGTGGTCGGCAAGACCGTCGGCATCGTGGGCTCCACCTGGTTGCTCGCGACCTTCACCCGCGCCGACCTCGACGACGAGCTGACCTGGGTCGACGTCACGGGGATGGCCATGCTGGCCGGCATCGGCTTCACCGTCTCCCTGCTGATCGGCGAGCTCGCCTTCGGCCAGGGCAGCGCGCGCGAGGACAACGTCAAGGTCGGCGTGCTCGTCGGCTCGCTGACCGCGGCGCTCCTCGCCACGATCGTGCTGCGCGCCCGCAACCGCGTCTACCGGCGCATCTGCGAGCTCGAGGAGCGCGACGACGACGGTGACGGCGTGCCGGACGTCTTCCAGCGCGACGGCTCTCACCCCTCCTGACGGGGCGCCGCCCCCGCCCCGTTCTGTAGGGTCGGGGTCTCACTTCGATCCCAGAGGACCCTGCATGGCAACCGAACCGGTCAAGGCACCGCCCGCTGAGGGCGATCCCACCATCGGACGTCTCGTCGCCGACGCCAGTCGCGACATCTCGACCCTGGTCTCCCAGGAGATCGAGCTCGCCAAGAGCGAGCTCAAGGTCAGCGTCACGGCCGGCGGCATCGGCGTCGCGATGTTCGCCGCGGCAGGCTTCGTCGCGGTCCTCGCGATCATCATGCTGTCGGTCGCGCTGGCCTACTTCATCCACTGGAACGACAAGGGCCTCGAGCTGCACTGGGCGTTCCTGATCGTCTTCGGCCTCTACCTCGCGATCGCCGGGCTGCTGGTCTTCGTCGGCATCAAGAAGGTCAAGCAGGTCAAGGCGCCCGAGAAGGCGATCAAGCAGGGCAAGCAGATCCCGGCCGCCCTCAAGGGCAAGCGCTAGCCCCGACCGTCCGAGGCGAGGTCCGCCTGGCTCAGCCCGCGCAGTCGCCGGTCGACTCCGCCTCGGTGTTGGTGACCCCGATCGCGGCCGAGTCGGCCACCTGGTCGGCGGTCAGGGCGTAGCCCGTCTCGGGGTCGGTCACCGACGCCGCGAAGACCACGCCGGCGACGTCACCGGCGGAGGTGATGATCGGGCCACCGGAGTTGCCGGGCCGGACCAGGCCGCGCAGGGAGAACACCTCGCGGATGACAGTGCCGTCACCGTAGATGTTGGGTGAGCGCAGGCGCTGCTCGGAGCGGATGCGCCCGGGCTGGACGTCGAACGGGCCGTCCTGGGGATAGCCGAGGATCGCCACGCCGTCCTCGGCCACCACGTCGACGTCGAAGCGGAGCACCGGGATGTCGTCGCTCTCGAAGGACAGCACGGCGATGTCGAGGTCGGGGTTGTACTCCACGACCTCGGCCGGGACGGAGGAGTCGCCGATGATGATCTCCGGGTCGTCCACCCCGGCCACCACGTGGGCGTTGGTCATCAACCGGTCCTCGGAGTACAGGAAGCCGGACCCCTCGACCCCACGGCCGCAGTCGTTGGTGCCGCGGATCTTGAGCACGGACGGCTCGGCGCCGACCACGTCCGGGTCGCGCAGGAGCCGCTTGGGACCGGGCCCGACCTCGACGATCCGCTCGGGAGCGAAGGGTTCGAGGTAGCGCGGGAAGAAGCTCGTCCCGACGACGTCGTTGAAGGCCTGGAGCACGCCGGAGGCCGACTGCGGCAGCGCGGAGTCGACGGCCTTCAGCATGGTGGAGCCCCGGACCAGCGGGGTGACCGAGCCGATCCGGGAGCCGGAGATCGCGACCCCCAGCGCCCAGGCGACGATCAGCACGGCCAGCGCGCTGAGCGCGGCCCCGCCGATCGCGTCGATCGCCCGGATGGGCTGCCAGGTGATGCGGTCACGGATCCGCGCGCCGGCGTACTGGAATCCGGCCTGCCCCAACGAGGCGGCCAGGATCACGATGAAGAGTGCGCCCAGGGAGACCATCAGCGACGGGTCGGCCTCCCCCAGCGCGATCGGCGCGAGCCAGACGCCGAGCAGTCCGCCGAGGAGCAGACCGGTGGTCGCGAAGGCACCGGTGACGAAGCCCTGCCAGTAGCCCGAGAGGGCGTAGGCGAGGACGAGGACCACGAGCAACCAGTCGAGGGCGTTCATGGGCGCTCCTCGAAGCGGGTGTTGGGCGCGAAGTCTCGGCGGGCGGGCTCACCTTGCAGCATGTAGGACGGGAGCTCGCGCACCGGCGGGTCGTCCAGCGGTGCGTTCCACCCGAGGAAGTCGAAGAGCCGGGAGATGATGCCGGCCGTGAATCCCCACAGGATCACGTCCTTGTCGTCGCCGATCATGAAGCCCGGGCCGGTGAAGCCGCTGGGGTGACGCACGTTGATCCGGTGCGTCGGCTCGACCAGCTCGCGCAGCGGCACGCGGTAGATCGCGTGCACCTCGTCGGGCGAGACGACCGAGACCGGGCTCGGCTCGCGCCACCAGGCCAGCAGCGGCGTGACCGCGAAGTTGCTCGGCGGCAGCCACAGCTCGGGCAGCTCGGCGAAGATGTCGACGCCCGTCGGGTCGAGGCCGGTCTCCTCCTGCGCCTCGCGCAGGGCGGCCTCGCGCGGGGTCTCGCCGGGGTCGATGGTGCCGCCGGGGAAGGACACCTGGCCGGGGTGGGAGCGCATGTGGTGAGCCCGCTCGGTCAGCAGCAGGTCGGGGCCGGCCTCGGTCTCGCCGAAGAGCATCAGCACCGCACCGCGCCGGGGGTCGGAGTCCTCGGGCGGCATGAAGCGGGTGAGGTCGTGGACGGTGATCGAGCGCGCCCCCTCCTCGACGGGCCGCAGCCAGTCGGGCAGGTCGCTCACAGGGTCACGTCCAGGTAGCGCTCGGAGAGCTCCACGAGCTCGTCGACCGACTCGATGACCACGAACTCCATGTGCGTCACCGTGCCGTCGGCGTCGACGAACGCCAGGAACGGCAGGCCCTGGATGAAGGGGAAGGGCGGCGAGTCGCTGACGAGCCCCTCGGGGTCGGCCAGCAGGTCGTAGGTGACGCCGCTCCTGGCCACGAGCTCCTCGGCCTTCTCCTGCCGGGTCTCGAGGTGGTTGATGCCGAGCAGCGAGACCCGGTCGCCGTAGGCCTCGTCGAAGTCGGCCAGCACGGGCATCTCGCGCGCGCACGGACCGCACCACGACGCCCACAGGTTGACGACCATCGGGCCCTTGAGCGTCGCGAGGTCGACCTCCTCGCCGGAGCCGAAGGCGGGCAGGCTGACCTCCGGCAGGGTCGTCACCTCCGGACGGTCGTCACCGCCCGTGCACGCGGACAGCAGGAGGACCAGCGCCACGGCGGGCGCGACAAGGAGTCGTCTCACGCGGGCCCCTGCGTCTTCACCAGGGCGGCTGCGGCCACCGGGTCAGTCGGCCCTTCGCCGTACGACGGGCACAGTCGCGCCAGCGGGCAGGCACCGCACGCGGGCTTCTTGGCATGGCAGCGCCGGCGTCCGTGCCAGATGAGGTGGTGGCTCAGCATGGTCCAGTCGCGCTTGTGGAAGAGCGCTCCGACCGCGTGCTCGGCCTTGACGGGGTCGGTCTCCTCGGTCCAGCCGAGACGACGCGCGAGCCGGCCGAAGTGGGTGTCGACGGTGATGCCGGGCACGCCGAACGCGTTGCCGAGCACCACGTTGGCGGTCTTGCGACCCACCCCGGGCAGCGTCACGAGGTCGTCGAGACGCCCGGGCACCTGGCCGTCGTGACGCTCGACGAGGGCGGCGCTGAGCTTGAGCAGCGACTCGGTCTTGGCCCGGAAGAAGCCGAGGGGGCCGACGATCTGCTCGAGGTGCTCGCGCGGGGCGGCCGCCATCGCCGCAGGGTCGGGGTAGGCGGCGAAGAGGGTGGGCCGGACCGCGTTGACCCTCCGGTCGGTGGTCTGCGCGCTCAGCACCGTCACGACCAGCAGCTCGAAGGGGGTGTCGAAGTCGAGCTCGCAGCGGGCGTCGGGATAGGTCTCGGCGAGGATCCGGTCGATCTTGCGTGCACGACGGACGAGGCCGGTGTGGGTCTCGGTCGGGGGCACCCCGACAGCCTACGGCGCACCGGGGACAGGTCCGGGGAGAGGACCGGAGGAGAGAACTCGCCGGACGCTCGGGCGGGTTGCGTTTCTCTGTGAGATCGCCCACTGGATAGGATCACCACCGACACCACACCAGGAGGATCCGTGGACAACGACGTACTCCGTCAGGCCCCGCTGTTCAGCGCGCTCGACGACGAGGCCGCCACCGCACTGCGGGCTTCGATGACCGACACCCGGCTGCGCCGCGGCGACGTGCTCTTCCACGAGGGCGACTCGGGCGACAAGCTCTACATCGTGCTCGAGGGCAAGGTGAAGCTGGGCCGCTCCTCGTCCGACGGTCGCGAGAACCTCCTCGCCATCCTCGGCCCGGGCCAGATGTTCGGCGAGCTGTCGCTCTTCGACCCGGGCCCGCGCTCGGCCACCGTGACCGCGGTCACCGACACCACCTTCGCCTCGCTGTCCCACGAGGATCTCCTGCGCTGGCTCGAGGGCCGACCCGTCGTCGCCCGCGGCCTGCTCACCCAGCTCGCCGGTCGCCTCCGCAAGGCCAACGACGTCGTCGCCGACCTGGTGTTCTCCGACGTCCCCGGCCGGGTCGCCAAGGCGCTGCTCGACCTCGCCGACCGCTTCGGCCGCACCGCCGACGACGGCGTCCACGTGCACCACGACCTCACCCAGGAGGAGCTCGCCCAGCTGGTCGGCGCCTCCCGCGAGACGGTCAACAAGGCGCTCGCCGACTTCGCGTCGCGCGGCTGGCTGCGTCTGGAGCCCCGCTCGGTCGTGATCATGGACGTCGAGCGCCTGGCCCGCCGCGCCCGCTGACCCGTGGCGGACTCGGACGCCCGCGTGCACACCATCCCGAAGGACTACCCGCCCTTCCTCTACATCCCCTGCCTCGAGCACGTGCGCGAGACGGCTGGAGCAGAGGCGGTCTACCGCACGACCAAGGACGGGCGCACCGCGCTGCTCGTCTACTCCGCGCTCGACCGCCTGCACGCCTGCTGTGGCGAGGACCAGCCGTGGTTCGGGCTGCCGACCCACGAGCTCCAGCGGCTCTACGACGTCCGGCCGTTCGACGTGGTCTACGCCGACGTCTACGTCCCCGAGGAGCGCCGGGAGCCCGGCCCTCAGAGGCAGGTGCGGTGAACAACGCGGCCGACGTCGGGGGCGGCGGCTCAGGTCCGTCGAGCTTCGTCGTCGACCCCGGCACCCTCACGCGGGTCTCCTCGCGCCTGGGCGCCGCGGCCGCTGACCTCGACGCGCTCGGCTCGTCACGTCCCACCGCCGGTGGCACCGGCCAGGCAGAGCCCCTGCTGCTGATGATCCTGGCGGCGGCCAGCGAGGCCGGCGCGCGGCTCTCCTACGAGTCGTCGATCCTGGCCGCGGCGGTCGAGGACTGCAGCGTCGCCGCGCAGGACGCGGACGCCGTGGCGGCCGCCTCGTTCCTCGTCGACGGCGGCAGACCGTGAGCGACCTCGACACCGAGATCGAGGGCAGCGCCTCGACCATCCGCTCGGTGGCCACCTGGCTGCGCAGTGACCTCGAGGTCGGTCTCGGCAACCTGGGCGACACCGTCGCCACCCAGCGCTCCTCCGCCCAGGGCGACTGGGACGGAGAGGCCGCCACGGCCTTCTCCGGTCGGGCGAGCACGCTGGCGACCTCGGCCGACGACGGCGCTCGCATCTCCAGCGCCGTGGCCGGTGACGTCGACATCCTCGCCACGGCGCTCGAGACCGCGCAGCGCGAGATGGGCGAGGTCCGCACGGCCGCACGGGCCGGCGACCTGGTGGTCGACGGCTTCTGGGTCCGCAACCCCGGGTCGGGGCCTGCGCCAGACGACCCGGCGGCCGAGGCCCACGCCGACAGGGTCACCGTGTGGAACCAGTGCGTCGAGGACGCCGACGCCGCCTGGACGACCTGGCAGGCGGCACTCGACACCGCCGGCTCGGCCTGGTCGCGGCACGACACCCAGTACGTCGGGATCGCCGCCCAGCTGCTCTCGTCGGGCATCCAGATCGAGCTGATCCGTCGTACGACGCCGATCCTGACCGCCGAGGTCGACTCGATGCTCACCCGGGCCGCCGAGCTGCGCGCCCACGCCGACGCCATGCGCACCCCGGACGGCCGGGTCCCCGACCCCTCCCGCTTCTACGACCTGCTCGACGAGGCCGACCGGCTCGACGGCGCCCACCCCGCAGCGCGCGGCAACCTTCCCAGCTGGGAGCTGCCGCGCGGCCTCACCCGCGGGCTGTGGGTGCTCGACGTGGCTGCCGCCGGCTACGGCGTCCACTCCGACTGGGACGAGGAGGGCCCGGCCCAGGCGATCACGTCCAACGTCGTGCCGGCCGCGGCCTCGATCGCCTCCGGTGTCGCCGCGGGTGCTGCGACCGGGGCTGTGGTGGGCAGCTTCATCCCCGTGCCCGGCGTGGGAACGGCGGCCGGTGTCGTGGTCGGTGCGGGGGTCGGCCTGGTGGTCGGCGCCTTCACCTCCGGCGCCATCGACAGCCTCTTCGACTCCGGGGCCGACACCCTGGGTGACTGGGGCGACGCCGTGGCCGACGGCGCCGGCGAGATCGCCGACACGGTCAGCGGGCTGGCCGAGGGGGCTGGTGAGGTCTTTGACTCCATCTTCTGAGCCCCGCCCGTGGTTCCGCTCCCGCGCGGTCGTCCTCTTCACTGCCGCCATCACCGCGTTGATCTGTGCCGCCAGCGCCTGGCGCGCCCTCGTCGCGACGGACGGTCGCGCCACCTCGGTGGCGGTCGCGCTCTTCACCGGCGCGGTGAGCCTGATGATGCTCGCCGGCCTGGCTCGCGACCCGGGCACCTGGTCGACCACGGATCTCGACGGTCGACCGGCCTGGCGGTTGCGTCTCGGCCCCGCCCGCACGGCCACGGTCACGGTCGTCGCCGTCCTCGCTGCGAGCGCACTGGGGCTGGTGCTGGCGGCGCTCGCCGTCGGCGCGGGCTCCCTGGCCGGCGGCCTGGTCGTGGGCGCACTCGCTCTCGGCGTGCTACTGCTGGCTGTCGAGCTGGGCCGGGTAGCCGCCCGTGCCCCCGCACTGGTCGTCGGTGTCGACCGACTCCGGCACGAGGGTGCCGGGGTGCTCGTCGACCTCGGCTGGGACGACGTGACGACCATCGAGTGGGCCCACGTCGGCACCCGGCGCGCGGCCCTGCGCATCGGCGCGGCCTCCGACGCCACGAGCCACCAGGTCCGCTCGCGCCCCTCGCTGCTGCCCCTCGACCACGTCCCCCACGAGCCGGGGATCGAGCTGCGCACCGGCCTGCTGGCCGACGGGCCGGCCCTGCTGCGCCTGCTGCGTGAGCTGCAGGTCGGCGGCCGGGCCACCCGGGAGTCCCTCATCGCCCGCGGCGTCCCCGAGGCATCGGGCCGCTGAGGGACCCTCAGCCGCGCTCAGCGAGATAGGCCAGCTGCGCGCGTACCGAGAGCTCGGCGGCACCCCAGAGCACCGGGTCGACGTCGGAGTAGACGACCTCGACGACCTGCCGCGGCAGCTCGTCGGCAGCCACCCCCTCGGGGTGCGGCCGCTCGCGCAGGGTCGCGACGGCCGCCTCGACCTGACCGAGGCGGTCCTGTCGGTGCGCGATGTAGAAGTCCAGCACCCCGAGCGCGTCGCCGATGACCGGCCCGTGGCCCGGCCAGATCGAGGCGACCTCGTGGGCCGCGGCCAGCGCGTGGAGCCGGTCGAGGGAGTCGAGGTAGGCGCCGAGCCGGCCGTCGGGGTGCGCGACGACCGTGGTGCCACGACCGAGGACGGTGTCGCCGGTGAGGACCGCGGCCTCGGCCGGCAGGAAGAAGGAGAGGGAGTCGGCCGTGTGGCCCGGCGTACCGATCACACGCAGCTCGAGCCCGTCGACGTCGACGACGTCGCCGTCGGCCAGGCCCTCGGAGCCGAGGCGGAAGTCGGGGTCGAGGGCGCGGACGCCGCACCCCATCCGCTCGGCGAACTCCTGGGCTGCCTCGGCGTGGTCGTGGTGGTGGTGGGTCAGCAGCACGACGGCGACCTCACCGGCCTCCTCGGCGACCGCGTCGAGGTGCGAGGCGATCGAGGGTCCCGGGTCGATCACGACCGAGCGCCGGGCGCCGGGCTCGCGCAGCACCCAGGTGTTGGTGCCGTCGAGCGTCATCATGTCGGCGTTGGGGGCGAGCACGCAGCGCGCCCGCTCCCCGATGGACCCACCGGTCCAGGTGCCGTCGACGCTCACGGACGCCGCCGATCGGCCACCAGGGGACGCATCCGGTCGGGCATCGACAGGGTCCATCCGTCACCCAGCGGCTCGACCGACGGGGTGAACATGTCGACCGTGCGTCCCTCGGCCACCGACAGGACCTCGGTCGGGGAGGAGTGCTGGGCGACCTCGAGGCAGGTGAGGTACGTCGGCGGCATCATCGCCAGCTCGCCGCCGTCGGCCTGGTCGGCCGCGAGGCGCGCGGGAACCCAGTGCACCGAGGAGGACTCGGTCGAGACGTCGCGGGTCAGCTGCCCCTCGGGCAGCAGCGCGACGAAGAACCAGGTGCGGTAGCGCTTGGGCTCGAAGATCGGCGTCAGCCAGCCGTCCCAGGTGCCGAGCAGGTCGGTGCGCAGGACAAGCCCGCGCTGCGCGAGGAACTCGGTCATCGCGAGCTCGCGGGACTCCAGGGCGTGGCGGTCGGCCTCCCACTGCTCACCGGTCGTGTCGGCCACCACCGTCTCCGGCGAGTCCCCGGCGAGGAGCACGCCGGACTCCTCGAAGGTCTCGCGCACGGCGGCGCAGACCAGCGCCCGGGCGGTCTCCTCGTCGGTGCCGAGGCGACGCGCCCACTCGGCGGGCGAGGGACCCGCCCAGGCCACGGTCGCGTCGAAGTCGCGCGGGTCGACCCCACCGCCCGGGAACACACACATGCCCCCGGCGAAGTCCATGGAGACCTGACGGCGCAACAGGTAGACCTCCGGGCCGTCGGGCGACGGACGCATCAGGACGACGGTCGCTGCGTTGCGGGGCTCCACGGGGGTCTTCGTGCCGTCCTCGAACTGGCGGGCCACCTCGATGAGACCGTCGGGCAGCGGCACCGGGGGCAGGGGGATCCTCACGGCTCAGACCTCGACGAGGATCTCGACCTCGACCGGCGAGTCGAGCGGCAGGACCGAGACGCCGACGGCTGAGCGGGCGTGCACCCCGGCCTCGCCGAAGACCTTGCCGAACAGCTCGGAGGCGCCGTTGGCGACCTGCGGCTGACCGGTGAAGTCCGGCGTCGAGGCCACGAAGACGACCACCTTGACGATCCGCTTGACCGCACCGAGGTCCCCGACCTGCGCCTTCACGGCCGCGATCGCGTTGAGCGCGCACTGCTGGGCGCACTCGTAGGCCTCCTCTGCCGACACCTCGCCGCCCACCTTGCCGGTGAGCATCAGCTCGCCGCCGCGCATGGGCAGCTGGCCCGAGGTGAAGACGTGGTTGCCGCTGCGCACGGACGGCACGTAGACCGCGACCGGCTTGGCGACCTCGGGGACCGCCAGGCCGAGCGCCGCGAGACGCTCCTCCGGGGTCCGGCTCGCATCCTGTCCGGGCGCCTGGGTCACTGGACGGGCCGCTTGAAGTAGCCCACCAGGTTCTCCGGGTTCATGCCCGGCGCGATCTGCACCAGCTCCCACCCGTCGGCCCCGAAGTTGTCGAGGATCTGCTTGGCCGCGTGCGTGAGGATCGGCGCGGTCAGGTACTCCCATTTCGTCATGCCCCGCACCCTACTCGGCGAGGACCCACCCGAGTGGCCCCGATAATTCTTCTTATTTCTTTGTTTCTGTTGACTTGTGTTGAGACGTGGGTCACTCTGGTGACGCACGCCACACTCTCGGGATCCACGGCTTGCAGACCCCAACCTCCGGGCGGAGCCCGGAGCACGAGTGAGGAAGACCCGATGAAGTTCATCGCCGTGACGTCGTGCCCCACCGGCATCGCCCACACCTACATGGCAGCCGAGGCACTCGAGATCGCCGCCCGCGAGGCCGGCCACGAGATCGCCGTCGAGACCCAGGGCGCCGGAGGCGCCGAGCGCGTCGACCAGTCCGTCATCGATGCGGCCGACGCCGTCATCTTCGCCGCCGACGTCGAGGTGCGCGACCGCCACCGCTTCGAGCACAAGCCGCTGGTCGTCACCGGCGTCAAGAGCGCCATCAACGACCCGGCCGGCCTGCTGCGACAGGCCGCGGAGGCCGCGGCCCGCGGCGTCACCGGGACCCCCGGCGGCGCGCCCGCGTCGTCGTACGCCGGAGGGCTGGCCAGCAAGGTCGACATGAACGCCTCCGTCGGCACCCGCGTGCGTCAGTGGCTGATGACCGGCGTGAGCTACATGATCCCCTTCGTCGCCGCCGGCGGCATCCTGATCGCCCTCGGCTTCATGCTCGCCCGCATCGCGGGCGGCGGTGACGGGGCGATCGCGGTCACGGCGATCCCCCTCACCGACATCATCAACGACTTCGACCCGACCTCCGGGATGATGTGGGCGGCCCTGCTCTTCCAGGCCGGTGTCGCGGCCTTCGGCTTCCTGGTCCCGGTCCTCGCCGGCTTCATCGCCTTCGCGATCGCCGACCGCCCCGGCATCGCCCCCGGCTTCGTCGCCGGCGCGCTCGCCGGTGCCGTCGGCGCCGGCTTCCTCGGTGGCCTCGCCGGAGGTTTCCTCGCCGGCTTCCTGGCCCTGTGGATCAGCCGCCTCAAGGTCCCCCGCGCGGTCCAGAGCATCATGCCGGTCGTCGTCACCCCGTTGCTCGCGACCCTCGCCGTCGCCGTCATCATGCTGCTCGTCCTCGGCAAGCCCCTCGCCAGCGTGCAGACCGGCCTCACCGACGGCCTCAACAGCCTCAGCGGTGGCTCCATCGTGCTCCTCGGCATGATCCTCGGCCTGATGATGGCCTTCGACATGGGCGGTCCCGTCAACAAGGTCGCCTACACCTTCGCCTCCGGCGGACTGACCGCCGGCGCGATCGCCGCCGGTGGCACCGAGCTCACCGTCATGGCTGTCGTCATGGCTGCCGGCATGACCCCGCCGCTCGGCCTGGCGCTGGCCACCGTGATCCGCAAGGGGCTCTTCAGCAAGGCCGAGCGGGAGAACGGGAAGGCGGCCTGGCTGCTGGGCGCGTCCTTCATCACCGAGGGTGCCATCCCGTTCGCTGCGGCCGACCCGCTGCGGGTCATCCCCTCGATCATGCTCGGCTCCGCGGTCACCGGTGGCCTCGTCGCCGGCTTCGGGAGCGAGCTCGCCGCCCCGCACGGCGGCATCTGGGTCACCCCGCTGATCAGCGGCATCCCCGGCTACCTGGCCGCTGTGCTGATCGGAACCGTCATCACCGCCGGCGCCGTGATCGTGCTCAAGGGCCTGCGTCCGCAGCCCGTCGAGGCCGACGGCGCGGTCGTCGCGACCTCCGCCGGCGCTCCGGTCGCCGTCTGACCCTCCCGAGAACACGCAGGGCCCGGAGGTGACCCCTCCGGGCCCTGCGTCATCTCTGCTCCCCGACCGCGGCGTCCCAGGGCCGATCTAGAGGAAGCCGACGTAGGGCGAGAGCACGTTGCGCAGCTCGTTGAGACCGAGGGCCAGGAAGAGCAGCGCGCACAGCGCGAGCATCCCGTTGGAGAACCAGCCGTTGCGCCACTCGGCGGGCACGTCGGAGTGCGGCAATGCGCCCTCGCGGCGCTTGTTGAGCAGCACCAGCAGGGTGATCGCGAGGAACGGCATGAACAGCGCGCCCAGGGTGCCGTAGGCCAGGATCAGCCCGATCGGCTCGTCGAGCAGCAGGAGCAGCATCGGCGGGAAGGTCAGCCACAGCATGTAGGCGCGGAAGAAGCGGCCGCCCGTGCGGGTGTCGGGGTGTCCGGACGGCAGGTCGCGCAGGTTGCCGACGTAGTCGGCGAACATCAGGCTGACGCCGCTCCAGACACCGATCAGCGACGAGAACGACGAGGCGAAGAAGCCGATCAGGAACACCTTGCCGAAGACCTCGCCGTAGCGCTCGTCGAGGATCCCGGAGAGCTGGACGAGCGCCTGGTCGCCGCTCTCGGACGCGATGCCCATCGAGTAGTAGAGCTCGGCGCCGACGATCAGCATCGAGACGACGAAGATGCCGGTCACGGCGTAGGCGACGCCGTTGTCGAGGCGCATCACCCGCATGAACGCCGGGGTGCTCCAGCCCTTCTCGCGCAGCCAGTAGCCGTAGGCCGCCAGCGTGATCGTGCCTCCGACGCCGCCGGCGATCGCGAGCACGTTGACGATCGAGTCGTCGGGGAAGATCGGGCGCAGGCCGAGGGCGATCTCGCCGAGGTTGGGCGTCGTCAGCAGGGCCGCGCCGACGACGGTGACGAACATGACGCCGACGAGGGCCGCCATCACCTTCTCGAACGACGCGTAGGTGCCGAACCACACCAGCACCAGCCCGACCAGGCCGATGGCCATCGCGGTCCACCGCAGCGACAGGTCCGGGAAGAGCGCCACGAGCGGCAGCGCCGAGGACGACATGGCCGTCGCCCCGTAGACCAGGCCCCAGACGACGATGTAGGGCGCGAAGTACCACGTGGTCCAGCGACCCAGGCTGCGCCAGCCCTCGAAGATCGTGCGGCCGGTCGCGAGCGAGTAGCGCCCGGCGCCCTCCACCAGCACGACCTTGATCACGGCGCCGAGCACCGCGACCCACAGCAGCGTGTAGCCGAACTTGGCACCGGCGACCAGCGTCGCCACGAGGTCGGCCGCCCCCACCCCCGTCGCGGCCACGACGAGCCCCGGTCCCACGATCCGCCACTTCGGCGGCCGTTCACCTGCCGCCGTGTCCGGCGCGTCGGTCGTGCGGTCGGTGGTCACTGGACTGTCCCGAGAAGAACCATCGAGCCATCATCACCGCTGCGGTCTCAGGTGGCCAGCCAGGCGTCGAAGGTCAGGTCGCCCCGAGGCCCGTCGGCGACCGGCAGCAGGCCGCCGTCGCGCATGGCGGCGCCGGCCGCTCCGGGGAGCCGGACGGGCACGACCCTGCGGCGCGTGCCCTGGGCCCGCGACACCCGGCGGGCGAGGTCGGCCATCTGGTGCACCTCGGGGCCGGCGAGGTCGGCGGCGCGACCGGCGGGACCGGCCTCCACGAGGTCGACGAGCGCCTGCGCCACCTCGACCGCGGCGACGGGCTGGCTCAGCATGCGCGGCACCAGCGAGAGCGGGCCGAGGCGGACGAATCCCAGCACCTGTTGGGCGAACTCGTGGAACTGGGTGGCCCGCAGGATGCTCCACGGCACCGCGCCGGCCGCGACGACCTGCTCCTGGAGGAGCTTGCCCTGGTAGTAGCCGGCGGGCACCCGGTCGACCCCGACGATCGACAGCGCCACGTGGTGGGCGACGCCCGCGCCGTGCTCGGCCTCCAGCAGCGTGTGTGTCACGCCGCCGAAGAACGCCTCGGCGGCCCGGCGCCTCTGGGTCGCGATGCTCGTGACGTCGACGACCGCGTCCACCCCGACCAGGCGCTCGGCGAGACCGGCGCCGGTGGTGAGGTCGACCCCGAGGGACCGGGCGAGCCCGACCACCTCGTGCCCGCGCTGCTGCGCCACCTGCCCGACGTACGAGCCGACCACGCCGGTCACCCCGGCGACCGCGATCCTCACTGGTCCGTCCTCACTGCGTCCTCACTGGTGCAGCGTCGCACAGGCGCGCACACTGGATCCATGCCGTACGACGAGCACCTCGCCGCCCGCGTCCGGCCGCTCGTGCAGCGGCACGGGCCGGTCGAGGAGAAACCGATGTTCGGTGGGCTCTCCTTCATGCTGGGCGGCCACCTGGCCGTCTGCGCCAGCGGCCAGGGCGGTCTGCTCGTGCGGATCGACGCCGCCGACCGCGACGACCTGCTCGACCCACCGCACGTGACCCCGATGGCGATGGCCGGGCGCGAGTCGCGCACGTGGCTCCAGGTCTCGCCCGCGGTCGTAGCCTCCGACGAGGCTCTGGCGTCCTGGGTCGCCCGCGGCGTCGCCGTCGTGCACGGCCTGCCACCGACGTAGCGTTCGTCCATGACCTCCGACCTCGGGCCCTGGGAGCCGATGGCCCCGGACGAGGTGACCGCCCTCCTCAGGGCCGTCGATCGTCCCTGGTGGATCGCCGGCGGCTGGGCCCTCGACCTCCACCTGGGACGCCAGACCCGCCCCCACGACGACACCGATGTGCTGATCCTCCGAGACGACCAGCTGGCGATGCAGGAGGCTCTGGGCGGGTGGGACCTCCATGCCGCCGACCCGCCGGGCAGCCTGCGACCGTGGCGTCCGGGCGAGATCCTCCCGGCGGCGGTTCACGACGTCTGGTGCCGACGCACGCCGGAGTCGCCCTGGTCGCTGCAGGTCATGATCGACGACGCGTCGGACGGGACCTGGACCTATCGCCGGGACGCCAGGATCCAGCGCCCGGTGGCGGAGCTCGACGCAGGCGCCTGCCACGGCGACCCGCGCGTGCTCAGCCCCGAGATCCAGCTCCTGCAGAAGAGCAAGACCCCGCGCCCCAAGGACGAGGCCGACTTCCAGATGATGAAGGACGTCCTCGACCCGGACCAGCGGGCCTGGCTGGTGCGCTCCCTGACCCTGACCTCGCCGGAGCACCCCTGGCTCGGGCAGCTCTGAC
>NZ_JANNML010000185.1:0-2038 GCF_031397825.1 Nocardioides sp. | reverse complement strand
GCCGCAGGGTGAACACGGCCCCGCGGTGGTCGGAGGTGGCTGTGACGGTCCCGCCGTGCTGCTCGGCGATGCGGCGGCAGACCGGCAGGCTCCGCCACGGGCCGATGTCACTGGCGCCGGAGGACGAGGTGGCACGGTCGGCGTCGAAGACCGCCTCGCGGCTCCCGGGCGGGATGCCGGGTCCCTCGTCGGCCACGGCGATGGTGACCTGGTCCTCGGCCCGCTTGACCCGCACCGTGATGACCCCCGAGGCGGGGGTGACCGCGACGGCGTTGTCGAGGAGGGTGTCGACCAGTCGCTCGAGCTGGCTGACGTCACCCTGCACGAGGGCACGACCGCGTGTGGAGGGGATCCGGATCTGACGCATGACGATGTCGTGCTGGGCGGCTCGCCCCTGGTGACGCAGGAGCAGGGCCTCGACCAGCTCGTCGAGGTCGAGCAGGCGCGAGCTCGATCGTCCGTCAGGTCCGCCGTGCACGACGACCAGGCCGTGGCCGAGATCCTCCAGCACGGTCATCAGCTGTCCACCGGCCTGGATGATGCGAGCCGCGAGGTCACGCTGGCGGTGGCTCAGCGACTGGTCCCCCTGCAGGAGGGCGGCGAGCCCGAGCATGCTCTCGAGCGGGTTGACCATCTCGCGGGTCACGTCGTTGACGTGCCGTTCTGGGGTGAGCCGGGAGGAGCGTTGACACGCCTCCAGCGCCCCCTGCCCGTCGGCGGCCCAGTCGTCGGCCCCGACCATCAGCGCCAGCGCCGGGTTGTGGCGGAACGGTCGCCCACCCACCACGACGGGGATGTGGCTGGTGCGCTGGTCGGCCTTGATGGCCTCCACCACCGAGCGCAGCCCCACCACGTGCTTGAACAGCGTGACCGACAGCGCGACGACGTCGGGCCGGAGCCGGACGAGGTCCGCCACGATGCCGGCGTGGTCGACGGCGCCCGGGGCGCGAAAGACCTCCCACCCGCTGCCCTCGAGGAGGTCGACGACCATGTCGAGGCCCACCGAGTGCCGCTCGTCGCCGACGACGCCGGCGTAGACGGTGCGCCCGTGCTTGGTGACACCCTTGCGCCGGCCACGCAGCAGCGACATCACCCGCTGCGTCAGCGCCGTGGTGTCGTGCTCCTGCGCGACCGACACGTAGTCGTGCTCCCAGCGCCGTCCGAGCTCGGTATGGGCCGGGCCGAGGATGCGCAGCAGCACGTCGTGGGGCGCCAGTCCCGACGCGACGACCACGTCGACGGCCTCGTCGTGGGCCCCCGAGAGCGCCAGGTCGAGGTACTGCTGGGCCAGGTCGCCGAAGGCGGGGTCGGGCCCGTCCGCGTGCGGCGCCTGGGCGGCGAGCCGGTGGAAGGCGGCCTCCAGGTGGGCCGCGGTGGGTACGGCGACGTCCTCGCCGAGCCGTTCCTCGACGACCGCCCGCGTCACCTCGGCCAGCCGCCGCAGGTCCAGGTGGGGTGCGATCACCTCCAGCCGACGCCCCTGCCAGTCGAGCTGCTCGGCCAGACCCTCGGGCTCGCCCAGCGTCAGCGACGCCGCGAGGTGGTCGATGAAGAACGAGACGGACTCGCGCAGCTCGGGTGACAGGGGCACGCCGAGACGTGCACAGATGGCGTCGCAGAGGGGGGCTGAGTCCGCGAGGTCGCCGGTCACGGTCGGGCGCCCGTGGAGGCCGAGGCCACGGCCGCACCGGCCAGCGCGGTGCCGCCCGGCGCGCAGTGCGCGGGGTCGTCACAGCGTGGCAGGGTCCAGGCCATGGATCGCATGGTACCCAGCATGGGCTAGTGACAACACCTCGGTGGTACACCCCAAGGGAGACACCTTGACCGCTCCAGTGACCTCCCCGTCCGGCCCGCCGAGAGCCCCCACCCGCCTCAGCCCAGGGGAGGCTCGGTCGCCTTCTCCACGTCCTCGCGCGAGACCCCGGGTGCCGTCTCGACCAGCTTCAGGCCCCCACCGTCGGGCAGCACGTCGATGACGGCGAGGTCGGTGATGATGCGCTGCACCACGCCGCGGCCGGTGTAGGGCAGCGAGCACTCG
>NZ_JANNML010000106.1:0-18518 GCF_031397825.1 Nocardioides sp. | reverse complement strand
GCGCGGTTGCTGTCGAGGTTGGGCGCGAAGCCGCCCTCGTCGCCGAGGCCGGTCGAGAGGCCCTTCTTCTTCAGCACCGACTTGAGCGCGTGGTAGACCTCGGCGCCCTGACGCAGCGCCTCGCGGAAGGTCGGCGCGCCGATCGGCGCGATCATGAACTCCTGGACGTCGACGTTGGAGTCGGCGTGCGAGCCACCGTTGAGGATGTTCATCATCGGGACCGGGAGCAGGTGGGCGTTGGGGCCACCGACGTAGCGGTAGAGCGGCAGGCCGGCCGAGTCGGCCGCGGCACGGGCGACGGCGAGCGAGGCGCCGAGGATCGCGTTGGCGCCGAGGTTGGCCTTGTTGGGCGTGCCGTCCAGGTCGAGCATCGTCTGGTCGACGAGGCGCTGGTCGTCAGCGGCGAGCCCCTCGAGCGCGGGCCCAATCTGCTGGATGACGCCGTCGACGGCCTTGAGGACGCCCTTGCCGACGTAGCGGTCACCGCCGTCGCGCAGCTCCACGGCCTCGAAGGCTCCCGTGGAGGCGCCGCTGGGCACCATGGCCCGGGCGAACGAGCCGTCGTCGAGGAGCACCTCGACCTCGACAGTGGGGTTGCCGCGCGAGTCGAGGATCTCGCGGGCGCCGACGGCTTCGATCGATGCCACGTGCTGCTCCTGGTGTTGTGTCGCCTGGACGGTTGCGCGATCAGCCTAGACCCGCCGCCGGCCCATCGCGCGCAGCACGCTCCGCGGGTGGACGACTGCCCCGGGCGCGCCAGGCGGGCGGGCGGATCAGACGGAGGACGTCAGCGCTCCAGCAGCCGTCGTACGGCGTCGCGCAGGGCCTGCTCGGGGTCGCGGTCGGCAGCGCGGGCCTCGGCGACCAGCCCCAGCAACCGGTCGCCGAGGTCGGCGTCGTCCCCCGTGGGCGGCAGCACGACGGGCGCACCCTCCCGGGCCAGCCGGTCGAGGACCTTGTCGGCGTGCAGCAGCGCGGGCAGGGTCGGCGGCAGACCGTCGGTGACGTGCTCCCGGGCCTTCTCGGCGGCCTTGATCTCCTGCCAGGCGTCGTTGACGGCCGCCGCGTCCATCGGAGCGGTCCCCTCGGGCGCGCCGAAGACGTGCGGGTTGCGGCGCAGCATCTTCTCGGTGATCCCGCGCGCCACGTCGTCGAGCGTGAACGCACCGGACTCCTCGGCGATCACCGCGTGGAAGTAGACCTGGAGCAGCAGGTCGCCGAGCTCCTCACGCAGGTGGTCGGGGTCGCCGGTGTCGATGGCCTCGATCGTCTCGTGGGTCTCCTCGAGCAGGTAGCGCGCCAGCGAGCGGTGCGTCTGCTCCGCCTTCCACGGGCACTCGGCCCGGAGCCGCCGCATGACCTCGCCGAAGTCGAGGAGCGGCTCGCCCACGTCAGCCGCAGCGCTGCGAGTCGGGCAGGGCCGCGGCGTAGGCCGGGTCCGGCTCCTCGGCCAGGCCCATCAGCGCGGTCTCGCCGACGGCGAACGACACCGACTGGTCGTCGGTGTTGATCGAGGCGTCGTCCACGCTGATGCCGTATTCGGGGTTGAGCTTCACCCCGTTGTCGTCGAGCCAGGTGGTGAAGGCCGCGAGGCCACGCTCACCGGCCTCGGTGGGGCCGGGCTCGGCGACGCCCTCGTCGCGCAGGACCTGCTCACCGACGGAGAGCTGGACGGCGGCGACGTAGGTCGCGGCGCCCTCGACCTCGAGGACGGCCTCCTGCTGGGACTCGCTGAAGTCGCCGATCTGCTTCTCGATGTCGGCGAGCGCGCGCTGGTAGTCGTCGGCCGGCTCGACCCCGTAGTCGTCGGCCATCTGCTCGGCCGCGGAGACCAGCGCGAGCTGTCCGGCGATGCCGGAGCGGAAGACGCTGAGCGGGACGACCTGCGACTGCTGGGACAGGATGTCCTCGATCGCGGAGCAGTAGCTGCTCACCAGGGTGTCGACCTCGTCGGTGCTGACCGTGCGGTCGCCCACCTCGGCGGCCACGCCCGGTCGGAAGCCGGTCCCGGCGACACCACAGCCGGTCAGGCCCAGGGCCAGCGCCGCGACGGAGGCCCCGGCGACCGATCGGGCCAGGGTACGACGACGTCGAGTGGTGCTCACGCGGATCTCCTCAGGGCTGTGCTCGGGGTGGCGCTGACGGTGCTGGTCACGACTCGACCGGGTCGATCACGCTGTCGATCACACCGCGGGCCCATTCAAGCAGGGCGATGCCGGCCAGGGGGGTGCCGGTCCGCCCGGGGGTGCCGGGCCGCGGGACCAGGATGGTGTCGGTCGGTGCCTTGACGATCGACTTGGGGTAGAGCCGCTGGAGCCGCAGCTGGCGCGACTCCGGCAGGCTGACCGGCGCGAAGCGGACGTTCTTGCCCTGGATCGTCGCCTCCCCGATGCCGGCAGCCCGGGCGCGGGCACGGAAGCGTGCGACCAGGAACAGCGCGGATACCTCCTGGGGCGGCTCCCCGTAGCGGTCGATCATCTCCTCGCGCAGCACGTCGACGTCGTCGTCGGAGCGCACCTCTGCGAGCCGCTTGTACATCTCGAGGCGCAGCCGCTCGCTGGGCACGTAGTCGTGCGGCAGGTGGGCGTCGACCGGCAGCTCGATGCGCACCTCGCGCATGTCCTCGGCGTCGGCGTCCACGCCCTTGAACTCGTTGACCGCCTCGCCGACGAGTCGGACGTAGAGGTCGAAGCCGACGTCGGCGATGTGGCCGGACTGCTCGCCGCCGAGCAGGTTGCCCGCTCCGCGGATCTCGAGGTCCTTCATCGCGATCGCCATGCCGCCGCCGAGGTCGGAGTGCTGGGCCAGGGTGGCCAGCCGCTCGTGGGCGGTCTCGGTGAGCGGCTTCTCCTGCGGGTAGAGGAAGTAGGCGTAGGCACGCTCACGGGAGCGCCCGACACGGCCGCGCAGCTGGTGGAGCTGGCTGAGGCCGAGGGTGTCGGAGCGCTCGATGATCATCGTGTTGGCGTTGGACACGTCGAGGCCCGACTCGACGATGGTCGTGCAGACCAGCACGTCGAAGCGCTTCTCCCAGAAGTCCAGCATCACCTGCTCGAGCTGGTGCTCGCCCATCTGCCCGTGGGCGGTGGCGACGCGCGCCTCGGGCACCAGCTCCTTGATCTTGGCCGCAGCCTTCTCGATCGAGTTGACCCGGTTGTGGATGTAGAAGACCTGCCCCTCGCGCAGCAGCTCACGGCGTACGGCAGCGATGATCTGCCGGTCCTCGTAGGCACCGACGTAGGTGAGGACCGGGTGCCGCTCCTCCGGCGGGGTGGTGATCGTGGACATCTCCCGGATGCCGGTGATCGCCATCTCCAGCGTGCGCGGGATCGGCGTCGCACTCATGGAGAGCACGTCGACGCTGGTGCGCATGCGCTTCATCTGCTCCTTGTGCTCGACCCCGAAGCGCTGCTCCTCGTCGACGATGATCAGCCCGAGGTCCTTCATCTTGATGTCAGGGTTGAGCAACCGGTGCGTGCCGACGACGATGTCGACCGTGCCCTCGGCCAGGCCGGCGACGACCTCCTTGGCCTCCTTGTCGCTCTGGAAGCGGCTCAGGCCCGCGAGGTTGACCGGGAAGCCGCTCATCCGCTCGGTGAAGGTGCTGAGGTGCTGGGTGACCAGCAGCGTCGTCGGGACGAGCACGGCGACCTGCTTGCCGTCCTGGACGGCCTTGAAGGCCGCGCGCACCGCGATCTCGGTCTTGCCGTAGCCGACGTCGCCGCAGACCAGGCGGTCCATCGGCACCGTCTGGCGCATGTCGGACTTGACCTCGTCGACGGTGGTGAGCTGGTCCACGGTCTCGGTGAACGGGAAGGCGTCCTCGAGCTCGCGCTGCCACGGGGTGTCCGGGCCGAACGCGTGGCCCTTGGTCGCCTGTCGCGCGGCGTAGAGCTTGATCAGCTCGGCGGCGATCTCGCGGACGGCCTTGCGGGCCCTGCCCTTGCGCTTGGCCCAGTCGGCGCCACCGAGCCGGTCGAGGCTGGGCTGCGCGCCACCGACGTAGCGGGTGACCTGGTCGAGCGCGTCGGCGGGGACGTAGAGCCGGTCGGCCGGGCCGCCGCGCTTGCTGGCGCCGTACTCGAGGACGAGGTATTCACGGATCGCGCCACCCACCGTGCGCTGCTTCATCTCGACGAAGCGGCCCACACCGTGCTGCTCGTGGACGACGAAGTCGCCGGCCTTGAGCTCGAGCGGGTCGATCTGCTTCTTGCGGCGCGCGGGCATCTTGCGCATGTCGCGGGTGCTGGAGCGCTGGCCGCTGATGTCCTCGCCGGTGAGCAGGACCAGCCGGTTGGTGTCGTCGACGAAGCCGTGCTGGACCGCGCCGCAGGTGACCGTGACGACGTCGTCGGCGAGGGTGTCGAGGTCGTCGACGAGGCGGGCAGCGACGTCGCGCTCCCCCAGCGCCTCGACCATCCGCTGCGCGGGGCCGTGACCCTGGTGCAGGACGACGACGCGGAAGGCCTCCTGGCGCCAGCGGTCGATGTCGGCCAGCGCGCGCTCGACGTCGCCGCGGTAGGCGTCGACCGGCGCGGCCGCGAGGGTGCGGGTGGGCACCCCGGCGTCCTGGGCGCTGCCCGCGGGCGTGGACCCGACGGCGGTGTCGTCGAGGCCGAAGGGGCTCATCGTCCACCAGGGCAGGTCACGGGCCAGGCTGTGCTCCCGCACATCGGCGATCGACTGGTAGGACGCGGCGCCCAGGTCGATCGGTGCCGTGCCCCCGCCTGCAGCAGCCGCCCAGCTCGCGCCGAGGAACTCCTCGCTCGTGGCGACCAGGTCGTGGGCCCGGCTGCGGGCCCGCTCGGGGTCGAGCACCAGGACGTGGGTGTTGCCCGGCATCAGGTCGACGAGGAGCTCCATGTCGTCGACGAGCACGGGCGCGAGCGACTCCATGCCCTCGACCGCGATCCCGGCCGCGATCTTGTCGGTCAGCTCGAGCAGCTGCGGGTGGGCCTGGCCGAGCTCGGCCGCACGGCGCCGCACGTCGTCGGTGAGGAGCAGCTCGCGGCACGGGGGTGCCCAGAGCCGCTCGACCTTGTCGAGGGTGCGCTGGTCGGCGACGGAGAAGGAGCGGATCTCCTCGACCTCGTCGCCCCAGAACTCCACGCGCAGCGGGTGCTCCTCGGTCGGCGGGAAGACGTCGACGATCCCGCCCCGCACGGCGAACTCGCCGCGCTTCTCCACCAGGTCGACGCGCGTGTAGGCGGCGTCGGAGAGGCGGCGTACGACGTCGTCGAGCGCCATCTCGTCGCCGCGGGCGAGCTCGACCGGCTCGAGGTCGGCCAGACCCTTGACCTGCGGCTGGAGGATCGATCGCACGGGCGCCACGACCACCTGGAGCGGACCGTTGGACGCGTCGGTGCCGGGGTGGACCAGCCGGCGCAGGATCGCCAGTCGCTTGCCGACGGTGTCGCTGCGGGGGCTGAGCCGCTCGTGGGGCAGCGTCTCCCAGCTGGGGTAGTAGCCGACGCCGTCGGGGTCGACCAGGTCGCCCAGTGCGGCCACCAGGTCCTCGGCCTCGCGCGACGTCGCGGTCACGGCGAGCACGCTGCGCCCGGCGCGCACCAGCCCGGCGACGACGAAGGGCCACAGGGCCTCGGGGCCGGTCAGGTCGAGCGCGCGGACGCGCCCGTCACCGGCGTCCTCCAGGACCGCGGCGAGGGTGGGGTCTGCGATGACAGCGTCGGCGAGGCCGGCGAGCGACACGGGTGCTCCTGAACAGGTCGGACAACACAGCAGCCCCCGGTCAGGCGCGACAGGGGGTGGATGGCTTCCAGGGTACGCCGCGGGTGGCGGTCCCCCTCACTGCTGGGCCGTCAGTGCTGGGCCGTCACTGCTGGGCGCCGACCTCCGCCTGGGAGCGCAGGATGCAGAACTCGTTGCCCTCGGGGTCGGCGAGGACCACCCAGGCGGTGCCGGGGCCGTATTTCCCACGGTGGTCCTCGACGAGGCTCGCCCCGTGGGCCAGCAGCCGCTCGAGCTCCTCGTCGCGGGTGCCCTCGCGCGGGCGGAGGTCGAGGTGCAGCCGGTTCTTGCCGGCCTTGGGATCCGGGACCTCGATGAAGAGCAGCTGGTGGTCGGTCTCGGGGTCGCGGATCATGCACTCCTCGTGGCCCGGCAGGTTGGGGTCGCCGTCGAGGTCGACGTAGCCCAGCACCGGTTTCCACCACTCGGAGAGGGCGTAGGCGTCCGCGCAGTCGATCGTGGTGTGGGAGATGAAGGAGGTCATGCGCCAACCCTCTTCTCGCTCCACCCGCACCGCAAGCCGTCAATGGTGGCGCATGCGCCTGCGATCGGGAACGGCGGGGGTGGATGGCTCCCGGGGTTCACCGGGGGTGTCGTCGCTCACGGCTGGGCGGGGAGCGGCGGTCCCAGGTCGACCTCGGCCGGGGAGCGCAGCAGGCAGAACTCGTTGCCCTCGGGATCGGCGAGGACGACCCACGCGGTGTCCGGACCGTATCTGCCACGTTCGTCCGCCACGACGGTGGCGCCGTGGGCCTGCAGCCGCACGAGCTCCTGGTCGCGGGTGCCCTCGCGCGGACACAGGTCGAGGTGGAGCCGGTTCTTGGCGGACTTGACCTCGGAGACCTCGACGAGGAGCAGCGACTGCAGCGTCACGGGGTCGCGGATCATGCACTCCTCGTCGCCGGGCAGGTTGGGGTCGCCGTGGAGGTCGACAAAACCGAGGACCGGCTTCCACCACTCGGAGAGGGCGTAGGCGTCCGCGCAGTCGATGGTCGTGTGCGAGATCCGGGAGGTCATGGACCCACCATGCTCACGTCCTTCGGCGCAGCGCCAGGGACTTAGTGCCCCCGCGGGCTCGGCGGATCAGCCGAAGCGACCGTTGACGTAGTCGGAGGTGCGCGGGTCCTGCGGGTTCTGGAACATGGCCGCGGTGTCGCCGTGCTCGACGATGACGCCGGGGGTGCCCTGGGAGGCGAGGAAGAACGCGCACTCGCTGGAGACGCGGGCGGCCTGCTGCATGTTGTGGGTGACGATCACGATCGTCACCTCCTTGGCGAGGTCGACCATCGTCTCCTCGATGACCCGCGTCGAGGTCGGGTCGAGCGCCGAGCACGGCTCGTCCATCAGCAGCACCCGAGGCTTGATGGCGAGCGAGCGCGCGATGCAGAGACGCTGCTGCTGCCCACCCGAGAGGCTGCCGCCCGGGGTGTCGAGGCGGTCCTTCACCTCGTTCCACAGCCCGCCCTTGACCAGGCACGACTCGACCAGCTCGTCCTTCACCGAGCGCGAGGCCTTGGTGCCGGTGAGCCTGAGGCCTGCCAGCACGTTCTCCTTGATCGACATCGCGGGGAACGGGTTGGGCTTCTGGAAGACCATCCCGATCGCACGGCGGGCGTCGATGAGCCGCTTGGACGGGTCGTAGATGTCCTCGCCGTCCAGGCGGACCTCACCGGCGAGCTGGGCCGAGGGCACCAGCTCGTGCATGCGGTTGAGGATCCGCAGGAAGGTCGACTTGCCGCAGCCCGAGGGACCGATGAGCGCGGTGATCGCGCCGGGCTGCATCGTCAGCGAGACCCGGTCGAGGACCATCCGGTCGCCGAACCACGCGGTGATCTCGCGCGCCTCGATGGTCGCCAGCGGGGGGGCTGGGGCCGCCTCGGGCAACGGAGGCACGGCGGGCAGGAGCGTGGTCTGGTCGGTCGCGTTCATGGTGGCTCTCGTGAGGCTCTCGTGAGGTGTGGGAGGACCGGGCGGCCGCCGTACGACGGCCGCCCGGTCCGCGAGGTGGTGCAGGTGCTACTTGGTCTGCTTGATCGTGAACGCCTTGGTGGCACCGGCGGCGACGCCGTTGCCGGCCCAGACGACCTTGAGCCTGTTCACGCCGTTGGTCAGCTTGGGCAGGGTGATGACGGCCTTGCCGGCCGTCAGCGCCTTGCTCGAGAGGACCTTGCTGCCCTTGAGCACCCGGACGGTGCCGGTGGCCTTGGAGGCGACGCCGGCCAGGGTGACCGTGATCGTGCCCTTAGCGCGCTTGCCGGCCTTGACGGTGGCCGCGAAGCTCTCGGCGATCCTCGAGGAGGTCTTGACCGAGCCGGAGCCCTCGTCCTCGGAGGCGTCGAAGAACGAACCCTCCTGCGGCGTGAACACCGCGCGGTAGGTGTGGGCACCGGGCGTCACGCCGGTGAGCGTGGCGACGGCCTGGCCGGAGGTCAGCGGGACGTTCGCCGCGACGGGGGTCTCACCCTCGAAGAACGAGACGGTGCCCGCGGGCGAGGTGCTGCCGGTCACCGTGGCGACGAGGCGGGCCGAGCGGGCCGACGTGCTGCTGACCGCGAGGTTCGTGGTCGTGACGACGCGCTGGTTGAGCGTGAAGTTGCTGGTCGCGCTCTGCGTCGGGGCGCCGCAGACGCCGCCGAAGTCGGACGTCGCCAGCTGCTTGAAGCCGGCGGCCTCGATCAGCGGGCGGGCGTCGAGGGAGCAGACGAAGCCGTCCTTGCCGAAGACGCTGAGCACGGAGGCGTTGCCGATGTCGGTGCCGCGCACGACGTTGTAGAGCGCACGGTTGGCGCGGAAGCCGGTCTCGAGACGCAGGGTGCTGCCCAGCAGGCCCGCGCGACCCTCGGAGAACGGCGCGACCGCGTTGGGGTTGCTCTTGATCGTGGTGTCGTCGTGCTCCTGGACCTCGACCACGGAGGCGGCCAGGGCCACGTCCACGCCACCGTTGAGGGACTTGAGCTGGGCGACGAAGAAGGAGCGCGTGCCGGAGCCGGCCTGCGGGATCTTGGGGGCGATGACGCCCGCGGTCCCGCCGATCTCGCTCCAGTTGGTGATGCTGCCGTTGTAAATGCCCACGATCTGGGCGTTGGTCAGCGCGGCGGGGGCGTTGGAGGGCACCGAGTTGGAGACCGCCATGACCAGGGTGTCCAGGGCAAAGGGGAAGGCCTGGAGACCGGCGGCCGACTCGGCGGAGCTGTTGGCCGAGGAGGAGCGGGCGAAGTCGATGTCGGTGTTGTTGCCGGCGCCGTAGAGCGTCGACTTGCCGGCGCCGGAACCGTTGGGGCGGTTGACGGCGGCGGTGGGCAGCGGGATGGTGCCGGCGCCCGTGGCGGCGTAGGTCGCGATCTTGAAGGTCGGGGCGGGGCTGCCGGCGTTCCAGCTGTCGGCGAGGAGCTTCAGTGCCCGCTGGCTGGTGTCGGAGCCGACACCGATCAGGTCGGCGACGACGGGGGTGAAGGTGGTGTCGTCGGGGTCGACGGCAGCCGAGGCGGAGCCAGCGGTCAGGGCGACGGCCGAGGCAGTGAGCGCGGCGGTGACCGAGGCGGCGAGCAGCTTGCGTGCGTACATCTGTCTTTCTCTCTTCTCCGTGAGTGGCCGCGGGATGCGGCCGAGGGTGGAACCGTCAGATCACGTTGGGCAGCAGCCGCATCACCACATCCGTCGTCGTCCAGGACAGGGCGATCGCGACAGGACTCGCGATCACCCACACCAGGACCGACGACCATCGTTGGCGGGCGGCGATGACCCCGAGCGTCAGCGCCAACAGGAGGGCGAGGTCCAGCGCCAGGAGTGGCACGGCCCCGCTGTCGGAGGCGAGCGGCTTCTCGGAGTCCGGGACGGCGGCAGGTCTGCCGCTCGGAGCCGGGAAGCCCTCGGTGGCGTCGGCGTCGACGTAGAGGACGGAATCGGGCGCCAGGCTCGCGAAGCGTCCACCCCCGCCCTCGGCCGTCACCAGGGTGAGTCGTGCACTGCCCTCGACGAGCGGCTGGGGCAGCGGGTCGCCAGGGCGTCGGACGCCGAGGACCGTGAAGGTCTTGGCGCCCTGCGCCATGACGACCTCGATCTCGTCGCCGGCCCGCAGCTCGCCGAGCGCGCCGAAGGGACCGCCGTACGTCGTGGCGCGCCCCATGACGACCGAGGTGCCGACCTGACCGGGCAGGACCGTGTTGCGCAGGTGACCGGGCCCCGCGAGCGTGTCACCGGATGCGGTGCCCTCGACGACGACCTCGTCGATCCCCAGGCGGGTGATCGTCATGGTCGCGACCGGGTCGCCCACCGGGACGACGGGTCCGATCGGTGCTGTCGCGCTGGCCACCTGGGTGCGGAACTCGCCGTAGAGCAGGGACTGGTCGCGGTCGTGCGCCAGCCCGCCGAGGACAAGCAGCTGTGCGGCGACCCAGAGACAGACGATGCCGAGCATGGTCAACGCCGAGGAGAAGGCGATCGCCGTGTCGTCACCGGGCCGCGGGGCGCGAGCGGGCCGCGGGGCCTTGAGCGCCTTGGGGGGCTTCGGCTGCTTCGGCTGCTTGGGCGCAGGCTCGGCCCGACGGTTGCGCACCCTCGTGCGCTCGGGCAGCACGGCGGTCACGCCGGACCACCCGCACCCGTGCGCGGGACCCGCGGCGGCTGCACGAAGAAGCGCAGCACGCTCGCGGCGGCCACGCCGAGCAACCCGATGACCAGTAGGCCCGGCAAGAGCTTGCCGGCGACCGTGGAGCTGAGCGGAGCCGTGGCCGGCATCTCGATCGGGGCAGCCACGGGCGCAGCACCGGGTGCTGCTGGGGCCGAGGGCTCTCCGGCGGGTGCGGGAACGGCGGGAGGCGGCGCGACGGCGCCACCGGTCGATCCGCCCGGCGTTCCCCCGCCACCGTTGCCGTCGTCGGGCGTCGGCTCGTCGGTCGGCTCCGGCTCGGGCAGCGGTGTCTGCTTCTCGACCGCGGCCGCGACCTCGAGGGCGGCGGCGTGGAGCTTCTGGGTCACCCCGCTGTCCCGGATCGGGAGGAACCCGCCCGGGAGCTCACCGTTGCCGGTGCCCGCGCGCTGTCCCTCGCTGGTGGAGACCCGGATGAACTGCGCGACCTTGTCGGCATCGGCCTGGTCGAGGTTGCGCAGCCGCGCCGCGGTGTAGACGACCATCGCGCCGGGGTAGGCACGACCGGACTTCCTCACGTCGCCCTGGTCGAGGACGAAGGGTCCGAGCTTCTTCGCCTGCTCCGCGAGTCCGATCGCCGCACCGATGGAGGCGTCGGTCGGCTCGACGTAGCGACCCTTGGCCGTCTCGAGGCCGGCCGAGCGCAGGCCGTAGCGCTCGGCGTCGCCCAGACTGACGATGCCGAGCATGAACCGCGAGCCGTAGGACTGCCGGTCGATGCGCCCGAGCTTGTAGGTCTTGGTCGACTGGTCGAACTCGCAACGGCTCTGCACGTTGGGCCACGCGTCGAGGAGCGACTCCGCGATCTTGCGCAGGCTCGTCACGGGAGCCGCGAGCTGGGTGAAGTAGACCGCCGGGTTCTCCTGGCGACAGGTGTTCTCGGTCTCCGGGATGTAGGAGTCGAGCAGCGGCCACTCGGCGGTCGGCACGCTGATGTCCTTGTAGGCCGGGTTGACCTTCATGCCCCACCGGTCGGGCTTGCCCGCGATGAAGTCCAGCGCGGCCTTGTCGTGGGCCATGTAGTCGGTGACCTGCGAGATGACGTCGGAGGAGCTCGAGAGCGACAGCAGGGACGCACCGACCTCCTGCGAGATCTGGCTCAGCCCGGGGTTGAGCGCGATGAACTCGGGGTCGTTCATGATCGCCAGCGGGTTGTCGCCGATGCCCGGGTGCCCGCGACCGAGGTCGGAGCCGAGGTAGGACTGGGTCATCAGCTTGGCGATGAGACGGGCGTTGAGCTTGAGCGCTCCGTACTCCCCGGCGTTGTCGGGCCGGTCGATGACGTAGCCGACCGAGAAGCCGGTGACCGCCGTCGGGGCGTAGCCCACCGGGTCGCTGCCGCGTCGCTCGTGCTCGCCGGAGACGATCGCGGCCACTCCCCCACCGGTCTCCATCAGCGTGAAGCCGGCATCGTCGGAGGTCTGGTTGAGCTGGAACTTGAAGCGCTTCTTGTCCAGGCAGTACGCCGGCGACCACTGCAGCGCCGCCTGCGCGAGCAGCTCCGAGCCGTAGAACCCGGTCGGCGCACGGGGGTCCAGCACGTCGCACGTGTCGGGCGGCAGGCCGAAGGTGATCGGGATGGAGAAGCGGTTCTTCCAGTTGGACGCAGACCACCACAGCGCCGGCGAGACCGCCTGGTCGACGCCCTCGTTGCCGAAGTTGCTGGAGCCCGGCAGGAAGCGCCCGCCCTTGCGGCACGCCGTGTCAGCCGAGGTCGGCGGCGACGACGGCAGGTCGCAGCTGAGCCCGTTGATCGGGATGACCACGATCGAGCAGGCGACCTTGTCGTTGCAGCCCAGCGACTCGTTCTCGATGTCGCTGCGCACCTCGAACTGCACCGAGCCGCTGCCGTCGGTGTCGGTGAACGCCGCGATCTCGTGCGGCGGGAACGCCGCACCGACGGCCGCTTCGGGCGGCATGTTGGCCGCGTCGCAGGCCGCGAAGGTCTCGCCCTTGCGGGTCACGAACGGCGTGAGACGGGTGAAGAACGGCGTGATGTCGGCCGTGGGGCACTGCTCGGCGCTGGGCAGCGGCAGGAGGCCGGAGACCCGCTCCTTGTCGGCGAGCTCGGCGTCGAGGTCGTGGGTCCAGGTCGCCTCGGTGTCGGAGCGGGTGATCTGCGAGCGCTGCGCGACCGAGGTGGTCCAGCAGGTCTCGGGACGCACCTGCCTGGCCAGCGGCAGCGACGGGTCGTCGACACCTCGGCACTGCATGATGACGACCGGGTACTCCTGCTGGAGGCCGTTCTCGCCGTAGGGGTTGCTGGCGCGACCGCCGCTGGGCTGGGCGCCGCTCCACTCGATCCGGATCCGCTGGCGTCCCCGGAGGTTGCGGGTCTGGTCGGCCTTCACGGTCACCGTGTTGGTCGGGAACGAGTAGGTGGTCCCGTCGGCGTTGGTGAAGACCCGGGTGAGGGCCTTGGTCTGCTTGAAGGTCGACCCGGCCTTGGCCAGCACCGAGGAGGGCGGTGTCTCCGCTCCGGCGCCGGCCGGCACCCAGGCGATGAGTCCCGCGAGCAGCAAGGACAGTGCGGCGACCGCCAGGGGGCGCCGGCTGCGGCGCAGGGGCGTCTCGGCGGACATCACCGCACCGTCCCGGGCTTGCGGCGGCGGCGCAGCGAGGCGGCGTAGAAGCCGGGCACGACCACGAGGCCGACGGCCAGCAGCGCGGCGAGCCAGCCGAACGTGCGGGTGTCCAGCGCACGGTCGGCAGCGAGCTCGGTGGGGTTGGCGTAGATCGCGTCGCTCGTGGCGGCGCCGGTCGAGGTGCCGCCCACGACCGCACCCGTGGCCGGGTCGATCACCGGCGGCGGTGCATTGCCCCCAGCCGCCCCGGAGCCTGCGCCCGGGGTGCCGGAGCCCGCGCCGGTCCCCGTCGGGGACGCGGCACCGCCGCCGGCCTGACCGCCGTCGGGCGTCGCAGCGCCGCCCTCGTCGGTGGAGGGCTCGTTGGTGCCGGTCGCGGTGCCACACGGTCCCTCGCCCTGCTTGTCGCAGGCGGCCGGGGCCGGGGCGATGGCCGCGAGCTGGTTCTTGTTGAGGTTCTTGCCGTCGAAGGTCGGGTTGTTGCACGAGCGGACATCGCGGTCGGTGAGGTCGACGGCGCTGTCCGCCTGCTTGAGCCGCGAGATCTGCTCGAAGCCGGCCTGCACCAGGTTGAGCGGCAGCGGCGAGTAGCCGTAGGGCCCGGCCTTGGTCTGCCCGGCGCACAGCGAGTAGTAGAGGAAGTCGGCGATGGTCTGGCGCTTGGCCGTCGTCATGCGCGGGTCGTCGGCCCCGGTCGGGATGACCATGTAGGAGTAGGACGAGATCGGGTAGGCCCGGGCATCGGTGTTGCGGTAGACGCCGTCGAGGATCTGGGTGAGGTAGAGCGCGGAGCTCTTGTCCTGGTTGATCTTGGCCCTCGTGAGGGCGACGGCGACGTTGTACTGCGTGGGCTCGACGTAGTAGCCGGCCTTGTTGAGCACCTTGACGACCGGGTAGTCCTTGTTGACCGGGTAGGAGTACTCGACGTAGCCGATCGTCCCGTTGCCGGCGAAGCCCGAGATCGTGTTCATGACCTGGTCGGAGCCGGCCTGGCCGATGGCGCGGCTGCCCGACTCCTTCGGGTAGTAGGACGTGAGCCCGGAGCCGCCGAAGAAGGGGCGCCAGATGCTCGGGAACTCCGAGTCGAGCCAGGTGGTGAACTGCGCGGTCGTGCCGGAGCCGTCGGAGCGGACGACCGGGGTGATCGGCAGCGACGGGAAGGCGCGGCCGTTGTTGTCGGCCGTGATCGCGGCGTCGTTCCAGTTGGTGATCTGGTTGGTGAAGATCTTGGCGATCGTCTCACCCGAGAGCCGCAGGTTGCGCACCAGCTCGTTGCCGATCTTGAGCTGGTAGGTGAAGGCGGTGCCGCCGGCCACGATCGGCAGGTAGGCGAACTCGCGGCCGTTGCTGGTGTCGGCCTGGCCGGTCTCGTCGGTGCCCTGGTAGGGGATCTCGGAGATTGCGAAGTCCGTGCTGTTCTGCGAGAAGTCCTTGCGCCCCTTGGACGAGCCACCGCCGGTGTAGACGACCTTCATCCCGTTGGCGTCGACGTCGGCGATCCACTGCTGGACGATCAGCTCCGACCAGGTCGAGCCGGTGCCCTCGATCTGGGCGTAGACCGTCGCGCTGGCGGTGCCCGGCTGGACGAGCAGCGTGGCGAAGGCGAGCGTGATGGTGAGGAGTGAGCGGACGATCGTGCGGGGGCGGTTCACCGGGAGACTCGATTCGGACGGGCCAGGAGGCGGGCGATGACGAAGAGGACGAGCACGAGGCCCAGGAGCACGAACGCGGCGCCGAAGGCGCGGGCGATGGCCTGCGGCTCCCCGCTGCGCACGTTGGCGTAGATGAAGAGCGGCAGGGAGTTCATGACCCCGTCGGTGGGACCGGCGACCGTGAAGGCTGCGGCACCGGAGGTGAGCAGCACCGGGCTGGTCTCGCCGACGCCGCGGGCGACACCGAGGATGACCGCGGTGGCCAGGCCCGGCCGGGCCGTGGGCAGCACGACGTGCCACACGGTCCGCCAACGGCTCGCGCCGAGGGCCAGGCTGGCCTCGCGGAGCCCGCCCGGCACGACGCGCAGGACGACGTCGGCTGCCCGGGCGATGATCGGCAGCATCATGACGGCGATCGCGAGCGCGGCGGCCAGGCCGGAGCGCGGGAAGCCGAGCGCCACGATCAGGACGCTGTAGATGAAGAGACCGGCGACGATCGACGGCAGCGCGGTCATCGCCTCGACGACCGTACGCACGATGCGCGCGAAGCTGCCCCCGACCTCGGTCATGAAGACCGCGGTCCCGATCCCCAGCGGGAGCGTGATGACCAGCGCGATGCCGAGCTCGATCCCCGAGCCGATGATCGCGTGGAGGATCCCGCCCTTCTCGAACCCGTCCTTGGGGCCGACCCCGCTCATGTCGGAGGTGAAGAAGTTGAGGTGGGTGACGGGCTCCCAGCCCCGGATGCCGACGAAGATCACGGTGCTGACCACGGCCGCGCCGACCACCAGGGCGGCGCCGGAGACGACCGAGGACGCCACGCGGTCCTTGACCTCGATCATCCCACCGGACATCGCCGCGGTGACGGCGGTGACGAGGGTGCCGAAGAGGAACCAGCCGATGAGCAGCCAGGGCAGCCCGGCCAGCGGCAGCAGCTTCTGCGTCACCAGCCAGGCGAGGGCGAGGCCGGCCACCCATGACCCGATGTGCGCGAACCGCTCGTCGGGGCTCGGCTTTCCCAAGGACGCGCGCGGCAGCGGCGGCGGCGCGTCCTCGTCGTACCGGGGCAGGGTGGTCGGCTGCTCGGTGGGCCGCTCGCTGGTGCGGGATTCCTGGGTCGCGGTCATCAGGCGTCCGTCCCGGCGCCCGAGCGGCTGCGGTTGACGACGACGGCGGCGACCGTGTTGACCAGCAGGGTGATGACGAAGAGCACGAAACCGGCGGCGAGCAGTGCCGAGAGCTGCGAGGAGCTGGCCTCGCCGAAGCGACCCGCGATCAGCGAGCTGACCGTGGTGGTGCCGACCTCGAGGATGCGGGGCTTGATCTCGAAGGCGGGGCTGACGATCAGGACGACCGCGATGGTCTCGCCGAGCGCGCGGCCCAGGCCGAGCATGGTGCCGCCGATGATGCCGCCGCGGCCGAAGGGCAGGACGACGGAGGTGACCATCCCCCAGCGGGTGGCGCCGAGCGCGAGCGCGGCCTCCTTCTCGCCGGCGGGGGTCTGGGAGAAGACCTGGCGCATGACCGCGCAGGCCATCGGCATCACCATCATCGCCACGGCGATGCCGGCGCAGAAGGCGCTGGCGACGTAGCGGGTGGTGTCCCACACGGCGGCGTTGGGGTCGGTGTTGGCGACGTCGAAGATCGGGATCCAGCCGAGGTAGCGCTGGAGCCACAGGGCGAGCTCCGCGGCGTAGGGCATGATCAGGAAGAAGCCCCAGAGGCCGTAGACGATCGAGGGGACAGCGGCCATCAGGTCGATCAGGGCCACCAGCGACGAGCGGAACCGCGCCGGGGCGTACTCGCTGATGTAGAGCGCCATCAGGATCGACAGCGGCACGGCGAAGGCCATCGCGACCATGGCGACCGAGAAGGTGCCGACCAGGACGGCGGCGATGCCGATGACGTCCTGGTCGGGCTGCCACTGGCTCTCGGTGAAGAAGCTCCAGCCGTAGCGCTCCAGGGTCGGGTAGGCCTGCCACGCGAGGAACACCCCCACGCCGCCGGTGATCAGCAGGACGCTGGCCCCCACGGCGCGGGCGCCGTTCTCGAACACGGCGTCGGCTCCGGTGGCCTTGCGGGAGATCTTGCGAGGCCGGACGTCCGCCACGGGCTCTGGTGCAGGAATCGTTGTCAACACTGGCTTTCCGGGATCTTCCGAGGGTGGCGCAAACGCCGAAAGTCTCAGGAGATCAGCGGAACGGTCGTGCCTTTCCAGATGAACGAGAGGCGAAGAGAAATGCCGCTTTCGCCCAACAGGCCAGAGGGTGTCGACGGGGGTAGTCCGAACGGACTACTCGTCGACGGGCGAGGGTGACCCGAACGGGCCAGGGGCGGTCCTCAGACCTCCGGGAGCACCCCGTGGTCGGCGACTCGGGCGAGCAGCAGGTCGTGGCCCTCGTCGAGGTCCCGGTGGACGCCTCGACCGCTGCCGCGCCGGGTCTCGACCAGCCGCAGCGAGGCCTCCTCGGCCTCGGTCGAGCGTCCCACGGCTCCGATGAGCAGCGCGGGCTCCTCCGGGCGCCCTTCGCCGGCGTAGGGCTCGTCGGCGTCGAGCAGGCCGTGGCGGACGCTGCCCGCCGAGGTCACCCGGCGGAGGTGACGCCGTTGCGCTGGACGAACTCGAGGATGGTGTCGGCCAGCTCGGGGCGGCAGACGATCAGGTCGGGCAGGTAGACGTCGTCCTGGTTGTAGACCAGCGGTGAGCCGTCGATGCGGCTGGTGAACAGGCCGGCGGCCTGGGCGACGGCCACGGGCGCGGCCGAGTCCCACTCGTACTGGCCGCCGGCGTGGACGTAGGCGTCGGTCAGGTCGCGCACGACCGACATCACCTTGACGCCGGCGGAGCCCATGGCCACGAGCTCGGCGTCGATCTCCTCGGCGAGCTTCTGCACGAAGGCCGGCGGGCGGCTGCGCGACACCGCGATGCGGGGACGGTCCGCGGTGCCCTCGGGCACGACGGGCGGCTGGCCGGTGTTGAAGGTCTCGCCGAGCGCGGGCTGGGCCACGGCCCCGGCGGTGAGCTCGCCCTCGTGCTCGCCGTCCGGCGTGCGCTCCCACAGCGCGACGTGGACCGCCCAGTCGTCGCGCGGCGGCTCGGAGAACTCGCGGGTCCCGTCGAGCGGGTCGATGATCCACACCGCGTCGGCCTCGAGACGCGCTTTGTCGTCCTTGCCCTCCTCGGACAGGACCGCGTCGTCGGGACGGTGCTCCGCGAGCAGCTGCATCAGCAGCTCGTGCGCGGCGGCGTCGCCGGCGTCCTTGAGCTCGCGCCCCTCGAGGCCCTGCGTGCGGACCTCGAGCAGCTTGCGCCCCGCCTCCTCGGCCAGCCACGTGGCCAGCACGTGGTCGTCGGTCGCGGCGGCGTCGGGCGGGGTGCTGGGCTCGAAAGTCACCTGTCCACCCTAGCGAGACGTGTGCCGCCGGGCCGGACGGCGCCCCGGCTCACCCGGTCGACGTGCAGCGAGCGGATCACCCGGTCGTCGAGACCCAGGACGTACGACGTGCCGAGACCCCAGGCGCCTCACCGGGTCTCGACAGCCTCGGGCCTAGCGGCCCTCGCGGCTGGACCACCGAGACACTCGCTGGTCGAGCCCGAGGAGCGCCAGCGACGAGGCGTCGAGACCCAGCGAGCCGACAAGCAGCCCCGACCCGGGGGCCGGACCCGAGCAGCGACCAACCCTCGAAAAAACTTTCGCTTGTCGTCTCACCAGCCGAGATCTGAGGCGCCGAAATGGGTCCCACTGTCGGTGGCCACGGCTTGAATGGATCTATGACCGAGCAGCCCGGACGCGACGACAGCACCGCCGTGCTGACCGCTGTCCGCGCGGGTCGCAGCGACCAGCTGGCAGCGGAGATCCGCACCATCCTGGGCGTCATCGACTG
>NZ_JANNML010000093.1:0-11606 GCF_031397825.1 Nocardioides sp. | reverse complement strand
TCTCCATGGCCCACCTCAAGGGCACCCTCGACCACTTCGCCACCCAGATGTTCGGCGAGGGCATCACCACGCGCTTCCGCCCGTCGTACTTCCCCTTCACCGAGCCCAGCGCCGAGGTCGACCTGATCTGCTTCGTCTGTCGCGGGATCGACAGCGAGAGCTGCCGCACCTGCCGCGGCGAGGGCTGGATCGAGTGGGGCGGCTGTGGCGTCGTCAACCCGCGGGTGCTGGCCGCCTGTGGCGTCGACAGCGAGCGCTACAGCGGCTTCGCCTTCGGCATGGGCATCGACCGCACGCTGATGTTCCGCCACGGAGTCGAGGACCTCCGCGGCTTCTTCGAGGGCGACATCCGCTTCACCACGACCTTCGGGAGCGACCTGTGAAGACCTCCGTCTCCTGGATCAGGGACTACGTCGACCTGCCGGCCGACGTGACGACCGAGCAGCTCGCGGCTCGGCTGACCGCCCTCGGGCTCAAGCTCGAGGCGATCGAGAAGCCCGGCGACCAGATCACCGGCCCGCTGGTGATCGGCCGTGTGCTCACGATGGAGCCCGAGCCGCAGAAGAACGGCAAGACCATCAACTGGTGCACCGTCGACGTCGGCGCCGCCAACGGCACCGGCGAGCCTCAGGGCATCGTGTGTGGAGCCCACAACTTCGCGCCGGGCGACCTGGTCGTCTGCGTCCTGCCCGGGGGAGTGCTCCCGGGCGACTTCGCGATCTCCGCCCGCAAGACCTACGGCCACCTCTCCGCCGGCATGATCTGCTCCTCGCGCGAGCTCGGCCTGGGCGAGGACCACGACGGCATCATCGTGCTCCCGGCCGACGCGGGCGAGCCGGGCGAGGACGCCTTCGGCGTGCTGGGGCTCTCCGACGAGGTCATCGAGTTCGAGATCAACCCCGACCGCGCCTATGCGCTGTCGCTGCGCGGCGTGGCCCGCGACGCGGCGCTCGCCTACGACGCGCCGTTCCGCGACCCGGCCGACCGCTCCGTCCCGGCGGCCGACGGCGCGGGGCACCCGGTCGTCATCGACGACCCGCACGGCTGCCCCGTCTTCGTGGCGCGCACCGTGAGCGGCGTCGACCCGACGGCTCCCACGCCCGACTGGATGGTGCGCCGCCTCACCCAGGCCGGCATGCGCCCCATCTCGCTGGCCGTCGACGTCACCAACTACGTCATGCTCGAGATCGGCCGCCCCATCCACGGTTACGACGCCGACAGGCTCACGGGCCCGATCCGCGTGCGTCGCGCGCGGGCCGGGGAGCGGCTCACCACCCTCGACGGCAACGCCCGCGCGCTGTCGCCCGAGGACCTCGTCGTCACCGACGACTCCGGCATCATCGGCCTCGGCGGCGTCATGGGCGGGGAGTCGACCGAGATCTCCTCGACGACGACCCGCATCCTGGTCGAGTCAGCGCACTGGGACGCCACCTCGATGTTCCGCACCGGCAAGCGCCACAAGCTGACCTCCGAGGCCGGCAAGCGCAACGAGCGCGGCGTCGACCCCGTCGTCTGCGAGGCCGCCGCCGATCGCGTGGTCGAGCTCCTCGTCGCCCACGGCGGCGGCACGGCCGAGCAGGGCGTCACCGTCGTCGGCACCCCGCCGGCCGCGCCGTCCATCACCATGGCCTACGACCTCCCCGCACGGATCACCGGCATCGACATCGACGCCGACACCGTCGTGGCCCACCTCGAGGCTGTGGGCTGCGCCGTGGTGCGCGACAACACCGGGACGCTCACCGCCACCGTCCCCACGTGGCGCCCCGACCTCACCGACCCCTACGACCTCGTCGAGGAGGTCGCCCGGGTGGTCGGCTACGACCAGGTCCCCTCCGTGCTGCCCCGCGAGGCGGCCGGTCGCGGCCTGAGCCGCGAGCAGCGGCTGCGCCGCCGCGTCGGTCGGCTGCTCGCCGGTGCCGGGTGCGTCGAGGTGATCAGCTTCCCCTTCGTCGGCGACGCCACCTTCGACGCGCTGGGCCTGGCGGGCGACGACGAGCTGCGGCACACGGTCCGGATCGCCAACCCGATCTCGTCCGAGGAGCCGTCCTACACCACCACCCTGCTCCCTGGGCTGCTCAAGGCCGCCGCCCGCAACATCGGCCGCGGTGCGCCCGGGGTGTCGCTCTTCGAGACCGGCACCGTCGCGTTCCCTGTCGACCGCGGACCGGCCCCGATCTTCGGCGTCGACCGACGCCCCGACGCCGACGAGCTCGCCAAGCTCCTCGAGACCCTGCCGCTCCAGCCGCTCCACCTCGCGGTCGTGCTGGCCGGCGAGAGCGAGCGGGCCGGCTGGTGGGGCAGCGGACGCACCAGCGGCTGGGTCGACGCCATCGCCGTCGCGCGACGCCTGGCCGACGACCTGGGCGTCGACCTCGACGTCCGCTCGGCCGTCCGCGAGCCCTGGCACCCCGGTCGGTGCGCCCGCCTGTCGGTGGGTGACCTCGACCTCGGCCACGCGGGGGAGCTGCACCCCAAGGTCTGCAAGGCCTTCGGGCTGCCTGCGCGCAGCGCGGCCCTCGAGATCGACCTCGACCTGCTGATGCGGGTGGCCGTCGACGTCGTGACCGGCCCCGAGCTCTCGTCGTTCCCGGTCGCGAAGGAGGACGTCGCGCTCGTCGTCGACGACGCTGTCGCCGCCGCCGACGTCCGAGCGGCGCTGCGCGAGGGCGCCGGCGCGCTGCTCGAGTCGATCCGGCTCTTCGACGTCTTCACCGGTGACCAGGTGGGCGAGGGCCACAAGTCCCTCGCGTTCGCCCTGCGCTTCCGGGCCCCCGACCGCACGCTCACCGAGGAGGAGACCAGCGCCGCCCGCGACAGTGCGGTCGCCGTGGCCGCCGAGAGGTGTGGAGCGGTCCAGCGCTGACAGCTGCCGGCGAGCTCACGCGTCGGAGGACGCAGACCAGAGGTTGATCCCGGAGTCGATGGCGTCCTGCTCGATCGCGGCGAGCTCCTCGTCGGCGATCTCGAGCCGGTCCAGCACCGCGAGGTTGTCGTCGAGCTGGGCGACGCTGCTCGCGCCGATCAGCACCGAGGTCACCCGCGGGTCGCGCAGGACCCAGGCCAGGGCGAGCTGGGCCAGCGACTGGCCGCGCCCCTGGGCGACCTCGTGGAGGCGGCGCACGTGCGCGAGGGCCTGCTCGCTCAGCAGCCCCGGGTCGAGCGACTTGCCCTGAGCGGCACGCGAGTCCTCGGGGATCCCGTCGAGGTAGCGGTCGGTCAGCATCCCCTGGGCCAGCGGGGAGAACGCGATGCAGCCGACACCCTCGTCCTCGAGCACGTCCAGCAGCGACGGGTCACCGTGCTCCACCCAGCGGTTCAACATGGAGTACGACGGCTGGTGGATCAGCAGCGGCACCCCCATCTGCCGCAGCAACCCCGCGGCCTCGCGGGTGCGCTCCGCGGAGTAGGACGAGATCCCGGCATAGGTCGCCCGGCCCGACTGCACCGCGGTCGCGAGCGCCCCCATCGTCTCCTCGAGCGGTGTCTCGGGGTCGAAGCGGTGGCTGTAGAAGATGTCGACGTGGTCGAGCCCCATGCGCGCCAGGCTCTGGTCGAGCGACGCGAGGAGGTACTTGCGCGACCCCCACTCGCCGTAGGGCCCGGGCCACATGTCGTAGCCGGCCTTCGTCGAGATCACCAGCTCGTCGCGGTAGGGGCGGAAGTCGTCGCGGAAGATCCGTCCGAAGTTGCGCTCCGCCGATCCGTAGGGCGGTCCGTAGTTGTTGGCCAGGTCGAAGTGCGTGACCCCGCGGTCGAAGGCGTGGCGCAGGATCGCCCGCTGAGTCTCGATCGGCTTGTCGTCACCGAAGTTGTGCCACAGGCCCAGCGAGACCGCGGGCAGCCTCAGCCCGGAGCGACCGCAGCGGCGGTAGGCGTGGGACTCGTAGCGGTCGGCGGCGGCGAGGTGGGGCGGCGGGGTCGTCATGCTCCGATCCTGTCAGTCCAGGGGCGGGCTGGTGGCCGCGAGGAGGGCGTCGTACGCCGCCCGCTCACCCTCGACGGTGATGTCGCTGTCGTCACGGCGCTTCCAGAGCCACGCGTCGACGTCGGCGGCGCGGCCGCTCACGGTCGCCGACGCCTCGCCGGGGTCGGTCAGCACCAGGTGGGCGCTGTCGTAGTTCCTGCCGGACTCCGGGTCGGTGCCGAAGAACAGGCCCGGACGCACCCACAGGTCGGTGCCCACGTCGGTCAACGCGATTCTGACCAGGTGCTGCGACGCCTCGAAACGTCCCCACTCCGGCGCCTCTCCGCCGTACATCACCTCGAGGAGCTCCGCGACGCCGTCGGCCGCCAGCGCCGGGTCGAGCGGGGTGACCGTCCCGGCTGCCTGCTCGGCGTCGAGGCGGTGGATCAACGCCTCGTGCGCCTGACGCCGGAAGGTGAAGCCCACGGTCTGCTCCGGGGCCCACGACCACGCCGGCTCGGCCGGGTCGGCCGCCTCGAGCTCGGCCAGCAGGTCGCTCGACGCGTCGTCGAAGTGCGCGATCAGCTCGATCCGGGAGGCCGGCCGCTCCACGCGCGCCGCGTCATCGTCCGGGGCTGCGGGACGGGCGCGCACGGTGCGCGCCCAGAACCACTGGACCTCCGCCAGGTGCCAGAGCAGGTCGTCGGCGTCCCAGTCCGGGCAGGCCGGCACCCTGGCCCGCGGGTCGCAGTCCGTGAGAACCTCGCGGAAGCGCGCCGACTCACGGCGCAGGTGGTCGAGGTAGGTCGAGGGGTCCAGACGCGTCATGCGTCGAACCTAGGTCGCGTCGCCGACACCCGCCACCGAGTTGCCCCCGCCCGGTGTACATGAACATGCAGGTATCTGTATAGTCATGCACATGACGGTCTCAGTCGCGGTAGCCGGTGCCAGTGGGTACGCCGGGGGAGAGGTGCTCCGGCTCCTCCTCGGGCACCCCGAGGTCAAGATCGGCGCGCTCACCGCCGGCTCCAACGCGGGCGAGCTGCTCGGCCCGCTCCAACCCCACCTGGTGCCCCTCGCCGGTCGTCGCCTCGAGGCGACCGACCTCGAGACGCTGTCCGGCCACGACGTCGTCTTCCTGGCCCTGCCCCACGGCCAGTCCGGCGAGATCGCCGCCCAGCTCCCCGACAGCACCGTCGTCATCGACTGCGGCGCCGACTTCCGCCTCGAGGACGCGGCCGTGTGGGAGCAGTTCTACGGCGGCGCCCACGCCGGCACCTGGCCCTACGGCCTGCCCGAGCTGCCCGGCCAGCGCGAGGTCCTCGCGAGCGCCACCCGCATCGCCGTGCCCGGCTGCTACCCCACGGTCTCGACCCTCTCGCTCGCCCCCGCCGTCGCCGAGGGGCTCGTCGACCCCGACGTGGTCGTGGTCGCCGCGTCCGGCACCAGCGGCGCCGGCAAGGCCGCCAAGACGCACCTGCTCGGCAGCGAGATCATGGGCAACGCCAGCGCCTACGGCGTCGGTGGCGGGCACCGGCACACCCCCGAGATCACCCAGAACCTCTCCCGCCTCGTCGAGGGCACCGTCAGCGTGAGCTTCACCCCGCTGCTCGTCCCGATGTCGCGCGGCATCCTCGCCACCTGCTCCGCCGCGCTGCGCGGCGACGTGAGCGCCGAGCAGGCCCACGAGGTCTACACCCGCTTCTACGCCGACGAGCCGTTCGTGCACGTCCTGCCCGCGGGGCAGTGGCCGCAGACGCAGTCCGTGACCGGCTCCAACGCCGTCCACCTGCAGGTCACCGTCGACGCCGCGGCCGGCCGGCTGGTCGCCGTCGGCGCCGTCGACAACCTTGCCAAGGGCACCGGCGGCGCCGCCGTACAGTGCATGAACCTCGCCCTGGGCCTCTCCGAGGGCCTGGGCCTCACCACCGTTGGGATCGCACCGTGACCGAAGGCCAGAGCACCGACGAGACAGCAGCACCGAGCGGGACCGAGCCCGAGGAGTCGACGGCGTCGGTGACCTTCACGCTCCAGCAGTTCCCTGAGAAGCTCGCGATCGTCAAGCTGCCGCCTGGTGCGGAGATCCCTGAGTGGGCCGAGTCGTCCTCGCTGTTCTCGATCACCGCCACCGCGACCGAGACGTCCCTGATCTGCGCCGGGCGCAACGTGCCCACCAAGCAGGTCGCCCACAAGGGCCTGACCGCGTTCGCCGTGATGGGTCAGCTCGACCTGACGATGGTCGGGGTGCTCGCCGAGCTGCTGGTCCCGCTGGCCGAGGCCGAGCTGAGCGTCTTCACGATCTCCACCTACGAGACCGACTGGATCCTGGTGCCGGTCGCCAAGGCCGAGGTCGCGGCCGAGGCCTGGCGACGACGAGGGCACACCGTCGACCTCGCCGTCCCCGTCACGCCTCCCCGGAAGAAACGCTCATGACCATCACCTCGCCTGCCGGCTTCCGCGCCGCCGGTGTCGCCGCCGGACTCAAGTCCACCGGCGCCAGGGACCTCGCCCTCGTCGTCAACGACGGCCCCACCTTCGACTCCGCCAGCGTCTTCACCGCCAACCGCTGCAAGGCCAACCCGATCCTGTGGAGCCAGGAGGTCGTCAAGGACGGCGTCGTCCGTGCCGTCGTCCTCAACTCCGGCGGCGCCAACTGCTACACGGGCCCTGACGGCTTCCAGACCACGCACGCGGTCGCCGAGCAGGTCGCCGCGCGCGTCGGCATCGGTGCCGGCGACGTGGTCGTCTGCTCGACCGGGCTGATCGGCCTCGCCAACGACCGCGACGACCTGCTCGCAGGCGTCGACGCCGCCCACGCCGCCCTCGCGGTCGACGGTGGCAACGCGGCGGCCGAGGCCATCATGACGACCGACTCGGTGAGCAAGCAGGTCGTCGTCGAGGGTGCGGGCTGGTCGATCGGCGGCATGGCCAAGGGCGCCGGCATGCTCGCACCCCAGCTGGCCACCATGCTGGTCGTCATCACCACCGACGCCGTCGTACCGGCCGCCGACCTGGACCCGGCGCTGCGCGCCGCGACCAGGGTCAGCTTCGACCGGCTCGACTCCGACGGCTGCATGTCGACCAACGACACGGTCACGCTCATGGCCAGCGGCGCCAGCGGCATCACGCCGTCGCTGCCGGACTTCACCGAGGCCCTGACCCAGGCCTGCACCGACCTGGCCATGCAGCTCCTGCGCGACGCCGAGGGAGCCGACCACGAGATCGCGATCACCGTGCTCAACGCCGCCAGCGAGGACGAGGCCGTCGAGTGCGGCCGCAGCGTCGCCCGCAGCAACCTCTTCAAGGCCGCGGTCTTCGGCAAGGACCCCAACTGGGGCCGTGTCCTGGCCAGCATCGGCACCACGCGGGCCACCTTCGACCCGGCCGACCTCGACGTCGCGATGAATGGCGTGTGGGTGTGCCGGCAGTCCACCCCGGCCGAGGACCCCGCCGGGGTGGACCTCGAGCCCCGCGAGGTCAGCGTGACCATCGACCTCAAGTCCGGCGACGCCCGCGCGACCGTCTGGACCAACGACCTGACCCACGCCTACGTCCACGAGAACAGTGCCTACAGCTCATGACTGACCTGACGCCCGAGAAGATGCCCGAGAAGACGCCGGGCAAGCCCGACCCCGCCAAGGCCATGGTCCTGGCCGGGGCCCTCCCGTGGCTCAAGGCCTACCACGGCAAGATCGTCGTGGTGAAGTACGGCGGCAACGCCATGACCGACGACAACCTCAAGCGCGCCTTCGCCGAGGACATCGCGTTCCTGCGCTTCGCGGGCTTCAAGCCCGTCGTGGTGCACGGCGGTGGCCCCCAGATCTCCCGGATGCTCGACAAGCTCGGCATCGAGTCGGAGTTCAAGGGTGGGCTGCGCGTCACCACGCCCGAGGCGATGGAGGTCGTGCGGATGGTGCTCGTCGGCCAGGTCCAGCGTGAGCTGGTCGGGCTGATCAACGAGCACGGACCGCTGGCGGTCGGGCTCTCCGGCGAGGACGCAGGGTTGTTCACCGCCGAGCAGACCAACACCATCGTCGACGGCGAGGAGGTCGACCTCGGCCTCGTCGGGGAGGTCGCCAGCGTGCGCCCCGAGTCGGTGCTCGACCTCATCGAGGCCGGGCGCATCCCCGTCGTCTCGAGCGTCGCTCCCGACATCGACGGCCAGGTCCACAACGTCAACGCCGACCTGGCAGCGGCCTCGCTCGCGGTCGCCCTGGGCGCCGAGAAGCTCCTGGTCCTCACCGACGTCGAGGGCCTCTACCTCGACTGGCCCAGCTCCGACGACGTCATCGGTGAGATCAGCCCCGAGTCCCTCGAGCAGCTCCTGCCGAGCCTGGCCAGCGGCATGGTCCCGAAGATGAAGGCCTGCCTCGAGGCCGTCCGCGGCGGCGTCAAGCGCGCGACCGTCGTCGACGGGCGTCAGCTGCACGCGGTGATCCTGGAGCTCTTCACCCAGGAGGGCGTCGGCACCCAGGTGCTGCCCGGGGTGGAGACCAAGACCCGCAAGGCGCGGGAGACCTCGGCATGACCGCGGCCACCTGGTCCGAGCGCTACGCCGCCTCGCTGATGAACACCTTCGGCCCGCCCAAGCTGACCCTGGTCCGCGGCGAGGGCGCCCACGTCTGGGACTCCGACGGCAAGGAGTACGTCGACCTCCTCGGCGGGATCGCCGTCAACACCCTCGGCCACGCCCACCCGGCCCTGGTCGCGGCGGTGACGGAGCAGGTCTCGACCCTCACCCACGTCTCCAACTTCTTCACCACCCCTCAGCAGGTCGAGCTCGCCGAGCGGCTGCTGGCGGTGACGGCTGTCGACGGCGCCGACGGCCGGGTGTTCTTCTGCAACTCCGGCGCGGAGGCCAACGAGGGAGCCCTCAAGCTGACCCGCCTGACGGGGCGCACCCACGTGGTGGCCATGGAGGACGCCTTCCACGGCCGCACCATGGGCGCGCTCGCGCTCACCTCCAAGGCCGCCTACCGTGCGCCGTTCGAGCCGTTGCCCGGTCACGTGACGTGGGTGCCGTTCTCCGACACCGAGGCCCTGGCGGCCGCGGTGACCGACGAGACCGCCGCCGTGGTGATCGAGCCGCTCCAGGGGGAGGCCGGCGTCAACGTCGCCCCCAGCGACTTCCTGGTCGCCGCCCGCGAGATCACGAAGCGCCACGGCGCCCTGCTGTGGCTCGACGAGGTGCAGAGCGGGATGGGTCGCACCGGCTCCTGGCTGGCCAGCCACCCCTCCGGCGTCGTTCCCGACATCGTCACCTTGGCCAAGGGGCTCGGCGGGGGCCTGCCGATCGGCGCGCTGATCGGCTTCGGCCGCGCGGCCACCCTGTTCGAGCCCGGCAACCACGGCACCACCTTCGGCGGCAACCCGCTCTCCTGTGCGGCTGCGCTGGCCGTGCTGGCCACGATCGAGGAGGAGGGTCTCCTCGCCCGTGCTGCCGTGGTCGGTGAGCGTCTGCGCGCAGCCCTGCGCGAGGACCCGCGGGTCCTCGAGGTCCGCGGTGTCGGCGTCCTGGTGGGCCTGACACTCGCCCGGGACGTGGCCCCGGCCGTCGTCGCAGCGGCGCAGGAAGCTGGCTGGATCATCAACGCCACCGGCCCCGACCGCATCCGCCTCGCTCCGCCCCTGGTGGTCACCGACAGCGATGTGGACTCCTTCCTCGCGCTCTGGCCGGCGCTCCTCGACGACGCCATGGCGGCGGACTCATGAGGCACCTCCTCGCGGACGACGACCTCAGCCCCGACGAGCAGGCGCAGGTGCTGCGCCTCGCCGCGGAGCTCAAGGCCGCGCCCTTCAGCGCCCAGCCGCTGGCGGGTCCCCACACCGTGGCGATGATCTTCGACAAGCCGACCCTGCGCACCCAGTCGTCGTTCGCCGCCGGGGTCGTCGAGCTCGGTGGGCACGCGATGCTGGTCGACGGCCACCTCGCCGGCATCGGGGTGCGTGAGTCGGTCGCTGACGTCGCCCGGATCCTGGGGCGCCAAGCGGCGGTCGTCGTCTGGCGCACCTACGCGCAGGCCAAGCTCGAGGAGATGGCGGCCTACGCCGGGGTCCCGGTCGTCAACGCCCTGACCGACGACTTCCACCCGTGCCAGCTGCTCGCCGACCTGATGACCATCCAGGAGCACAAGGGCGACCTCGCCGGTCTCCGGGTCGCCTTCGTCGGCGACGCGGCCTGCAACATGGGCAACTCCTGGCTGCTCGCGGGGGCGACCGCGGGCATGCACGTCGTCCTCAGCGGGCCCGAGGGCTACCTCCCCGAGGAGTCCATGTTCGCCCGCGCGGCCACGATCGCGGCCACCACCGGGGGATCGGTGCGGGGTGAGGCCGACCCCGTCGTCGCCGTGACGGGCGCCGACGTCGTGGTGACCGACACGTGGGTCTCCATGGGCAAGGAGGACGAGGCGGCCGCCCGCGAGGCGGCCTTCGCCCCCTGGTCGGTGACCGACGAGCTGCTCGCCCACGCCGACGCCGAGGCGATCGTCATGCACTGCCTCCCGGCCTATCGCGGCAAGGAGATCGCCGCGGACGTCCTCGACGGCCCCCGCTCGGTGGTCTGGGACGAGGCCGAGAACAGGCGTCACGCCCAGAAGGCGGCGCTCGTCTTCCTGCTCGGGGCCTCGGGTGCGCCATGACCGAGGCGATGCGCCCGACGACCAAGAACGCCCGGCACCAGCTGATCATCGAGCTGGTGACGCACCACGAGGTGCACTCCCAGGGCGAGCTCGCCGACCTCCTCGCGGCCGGCGGCGTCCACGTCACCCAGGCGACGCTCTCGCGTGACCTCGTCGAGCTCGACGCGGTCAAGGTGCGCTCGACCTCCGGCCCGCTCGTCTACGCCGTGCCCAGCGAGGGCGGTGACCGACGGCCCTCGGCGCCGGGGGAGACCCAGGCAGCCGTGCAGCGCCTCTCCCGGCTGTGCAGCGAGCTGCTGGTCAGCGCCGACTCCTCGGCCAACCTCGTCGTCCTGCGCACTCCTCCCGGTGCCGCGCAGTTCCTGGCCTCGGCCTTCGACCGGGCCGAGCTGCCCGACGTCCTCGGCACCATCGCCGGCGACGACACCGTCCTGGTCATCAGCCGCAACCCGGACGGCGGGGCCGACCTGGCCCGCCGCTTCCTGGCCCTGGCCGACGTCCACCAGTCCACCCCCACGGTCGATCTCCACTCGGCCACCTCGCACCTGAAGGAATCCTCGTGAGCAAGGTCCTGACCTCCCTCCCCGTCGGCGAGCGCGTCGGCATCGCGTTCTCCGGTGGCCTCGACACCTCCGTCGCCGTCGCCTGGATGCGCGAGAAGGGCGCGATCCCCTGCACCTACACCGCCGACATCGGCCAGTACGACGAGCCCGACATCTCGGGCGTCCCCGGCCGGGCAACGGCCTACGGCGCCGAGCTGGCCAGGTCCGTCGACTGCCGGCCCCAGCTGGTCGAGGAGGGTCTCGCCGCCCTGGCCTGCGGCGCGTTCCACATCCGCTCGGGCTCGCGCACCTACTTCAACACCACGCCCCTGGGCCGTGCCGTCACCGGCACCATGCTGGTGCGCGCCATGCACGAGGACGGCGTCGACATCTGGGGCGACGGGTCGACCTTCAAGGGCAACGACATCGAGCGGTTCTACCGCTACGGGCTGCTCGCCAACCCCGACCTGCGCATCTACAAGCCGTGGCTCGACGCCGCCTTCGTCCACGAGCTCGGCGGCC
>NZ_JANNML010000064.1:0-1806 GCF_031397825.1 Nocardioides sp. | reverse complement strand
AGGCTGAGGGTGCCGCGGTTGGTGTAGTAGCGGGGGCGGCCGTGCACGACCACGCTGGCGCCCTCGACGACGGGCGGGTCGGCGGAGTCGATGACCTGGCGCTGGCACGTGACCGACATGGAGATGTCGCCGAGCGGGTCGCGCAGCACGATGAAGACCGTGGCCATGCCCTGGCGGCGGTTGAGCTGGGCGATCTGCCCCTCGACCCAGACCGCGCCGAGACGGTCGATCCAGCTCGTCAGCAGCGTGGCGATCTGCCGGACCGGGGCCGGCTGCTCGGGGCTGGTCTCAAGTGCCACGCAGGCACCCTAGCCGCGTCTTCCGACACGCCTCCTACGATGGGGGCATGAGCAGTGCTGACCTGGGGATGCCTCCCGTGCTGACCGCCGACCGTGCCGACGAGCGGGCGGTGCTGCTGGCTGCGCCCCGCGGCTACTGCGCCGGGGTGGATCGGGCCGTGATCACGGTGGAGAAGGCCCTCGACCTGTACGGCGCCCCGGTCTACGTGCGCAAGCAGATCGTCCACAACAAGCACGTCGTGGCCGGGCTGGAGGATCGCGGTGCAGTGTTCGTCGAGGAGCTCGACGAGGTCCCCGAGGGCGCCACCGTCGTGTTCTCCGCCCACGGTGTGTCCCCGATGGTCCACCAGCAGGCCGCCGAGCGGGAGCTGAAGACCATCGATGCGACCTGCCCGCTGGTCACCAAGGTGCACCACGAGGCGAAGCGCTTCGCCGGTGACGACTACGACATCCTGCTCATCGGCCATGCCGGCCACGAGGAGGTCGAGGGCACCGCTGGGGAGGCCCCTGAGCACATCCAGCTCGTGGAGCGCCCCGAGGACGTCGCCTCGATCGAGGTCCGTGACCCGGCCAAGGTGGCGTGGTTGAGCCAGACGACGCTGTCGGTCGACGAGACGCTGGCCGTGGTCGACGCGATCCGCGAGCGCTTCCCGCTGCTGCTCGACCCGCCCTCGGACGACATCTGCTACGCCACCCAGAACCGTCAGATGGCCGTCAAGGAGATCTCGAAGGCCGCCGACCTGCTCATCGTGGTCGGCTCGGGCAACTCGTCGAACTCGGTGCGCCTGGTCGAGGTCGCCCTCGAGGCCGGGGCCAAGGCGTCGTACCGGGTCGACGACGCCAGCGAGATCGACGAGGCGTGGCTCGAGGGGGTCGAGCGGGTCTCGGTCACCTCAGGCGCCTCGGTGCCCGAGGACCTCGTGGATGGGGTGCTGTCGTTCCTGGCCGAGCGTGGTTATCCCGACGCCCAAGCGGTGCACACCGCCGAGGAGTCGTTGATCTTCGCCCTTCCGCCGGAGCTGCGGCGCGACATCCGCGCGGCGGAGAAGGCTGCCGCCGCGAGTTCCTGACCCGCGCTCTGCCCCGCGAGTCGGCGTGCCGTGTGGCAGCGCAGTCTCGGTTGAACGCGAGCGCCGTTTCGCGCGTACCGGAGGGACGCCTCGCGCGTACCGGAGCGACGTCTCGCGGGGAGGGGTGGCGAAACGTCAGCGGTGGACGCGGAGGCGGCCGTCGTTGCGGATCGCCACCTGGCGCAGCGCGATGAGCGCCAGGGTGAGCCCGTAGCCGATGACGAGCGTCTGGGCCTGGTGGGCCAGCCCCGACACCACGGCCTGACCGGCGTTGTCGGAGGCGCGGGCCACCGAGGCGGGATCGGCGATGCCGAGCACGATCACGACGGCGCCGAGGAAGATCGGCGGGAAGACCCCGATCATGAAGAAGTCCCGCGGGCGCACCCACAGCGCGATCACAGCACAGGCGAGGGTGAAGACGAGGTCGAAGCCGAGAC
>NZ_JANNML010000024.1:0-2692 GCF_031397825.1 Nocardioides sp. | reverse complement strand
CGTACGGCGGCCACCGCGAGCGCCCTCATGATCGGGCTGGCCCTGATGTCGCTGATGGCGGTGTTCGGGGCGAGCGCCTCGGCGAGCACGCAGTCGACCATCGAGCGGGTCGTGACGTCGCAGTACATCATCAGCAACGTCATCGGCCAGCCCTTCTCACCCGACATCGCGGAGCAGGTCGAGGACCTGGACGGCGTCGCGTCGGTCGCCTCGATGCGTCAGGCCTTCGTGGACGTGGACGGCACCGGCTCCGCGGTCGGTGGCATCGACCCGTCGGCCTTCGGTGTCGAGCTCGCCCTCCCGGTCGAGGAGGGCTCCCTGCAGGACCTGCGCGACGGCACGGTCGCCATTGACGCCGGCACGGCGCGAGGCGGCGACATCGAGGTGGGCGACACCGTCGAGGTCGACTTCCAGGCGGGGAAGCAGGAGCTGGAGGTGGTGGCGCTGTTCCCGGCCGGGCAGGGACTCGGGTTCTCCCACCTGACCACGCAGCAGACCCTCGAGGACGGGGGACTGGCGCCCGTCGACGCCTTCGTCTACGTCGTCAAGGAGTCCGACGCCGACACCGACGAGGTCCGCGAGGCCATCGAGACCGTGATCGAGGACCAGCCGACGGTCACGGTCAAGGACCCCGAGGGCTACGCCGCGGAGCAGCAGGAGCAGATCAACCAGTTCCTGGCCTTCATCTACGGCCTTCTGGGGCTCTCGGTGATCATCGCGATCCTCGGCGTGGTCAACACCTTGAGCCTCTCGGTCATCGAGCGGACCCGCGAGGTCGGGCTGCTGCGGGCCGTCGGGGTGACCCGCCGCCAGCTGCGGCGCATGGTGATCCTGGAGTCGGTCGTCATCGCGGTCTTCGGTGGCCTGCTGGGCGTGATCATGGGGACGGGCTTCGGTTCCGCGGTCGTGATCGCGCTCGAGGACCAGGGTCTGTCCGACCTGGCGATCCCGTGGCCGGTACTCGTGACCTTCGTCGTGGTCTCGGGCATTCTGGGCATTCTGGCCGCGCTATTTCCGGCATTCCGGGCAGCGCGTCTCAATGTGCTCCAGGCTATTACCGCCCAGTAGCAGTCCATCCGCGCCATATCTCTTCGACACGCCGCCGCTCTAGACTCGGACGTGCCACAGTGATGAGGGTCAGATCGCGAAGGAGACACGCTCATGGGAGAAGCGGCTGTCGTCACTCGCGCCACCTCGGGGACGGGCGCAGGGTCAGCGGTTCACAAGCACGTGCAGGTCCGCGAGTACGTCCGCGCCCTGGTGGAGGGAGCCGATCCGGGCACGCCCGCACCGTCGGAGCGCGAGCTGGTGCAGTACTTCGGCGTCGCCCGCATGACGGTCCGCCAGGCGCTCGACGCCCTGGTCACCGAGGGCCTCCTCGAGCGGGTGCCCGGCCGCGGCACCTTCGTGGCCGACCAGCGCCACGAGCAGAGCATGCGCCTCCACGGCTACTCCGAGGAGATGCGCCACCGCGGCCTCCGGCCCGCGTCACGCACCATGCTGGCGCGCATCGAGGCCGCCGGCCCCGGCGTGGCCCGGGCCCTGGAGATCAGCGTCGGTGAGTCGGTCGTCCACTGGCAGCGCATGCGGCTGGCCGACAACGCCCCCATGTGTGTCGAGGACGCCTTTCTCAAGGCCGCGATGGTGCCCGGTCTCGTCGAGCACCTCCCCGAGTCGTTGTACGACGAGCTGGCTCGCCGTGACCTGGCCCCCACGTGGGGCGAGGACTCCGTCGACGCCGGCCTGGCCAAGGACCCCGAGGCACGCCTGCTCGGGATCGCCGAGGGCAGCCCGGTGCTCCGGGTCGCCCGGCGGGCGTTCTCCGGCCGCACCCCGGTGGAGGTGTCGCGCTCGACCTACCGCGCCGACCGCTTCACGCTGTGGATCCCGATGAGCCGGCAGCCCACCGCCCACCACTGAGCCTCGTCGGCGCCGCACCCGACCTGCTCCTCGGAGGTGCGCGGGCGCCTGCCACCGACAAACCTTCGACCAACCTGGCCCGGCTAGCCTCGCCGGGTGACTCGGGTGAGCGGACTCCTCCTGGCGGCCGGTGCCGGTCGTCGGATGGGACGTCCCAAGGCACTGCTGCGCGACGCCGGAGGCGCGTCGATGCTGGTCGGTGCGGTCGAGCCGTTGCTGGCCGGCGGGTGCGAGGAGGTCGTCGTGGTGCTGGGCGCTGAGGCCGAGGCGGCCCGGGCGCTGCTGACCGACGCCGTCGACGGGTCGCTGGGCACGGTCCGCGCCGTCGTGGCCGAGGACTGGGAGCGCGGCATGGCCGCCTCGCTGGCCACCGGGTTGGCTGAGCCGGCCCCGGACGGGCCCGGGTCCGACGCCGTCGTCGTCCAGCTCGTCGACCTGCCCGACGTCGGGGCCGCTGTCGTCTCACGCGTCGTGAAGACGTGGCGCGATTCCGGAGCCGACCCGGCAGCGATCCTGCGTGCGGCGTACGGCGGGGAGCCTGGTCACCCGGTCCTGCTCGGCGACGACCACCGGGTCGCCCTCGCCGCCGAGGTGGCGAGCGCCCTGAGGGCCGAGGGGCCGGCGGACTACGGCGCGCGGCACTATCTCGCCGACAAGCAGGTGCAGCTGGTGGAGTGCGGTGACCTGGCCAGCGGGCACGACGTGGACCGACCGGAGGATCTTCAGTGACCGACCCGACCCGACCCACCAGCCCCGACGAGCTGGCCGAGCA
>NZ_JANNML010000225.1:0-25305 GCF_031397825.1 Nocardioides sp. | reverse complement strand
GCCGAGGACGTCGAGGCGGTCTTCGAGACCAGTGGCGCCCGCAAGTGCCGGTGCCAGGCCCTGAAGGTGCCGGGCTGGATCTGGCGTGACACCACCCAGGAGCAGCGAGATGCCGCCCTGGTCGAGCAGACCGCCTGCGGCACGGAGCGCCCGACGTCCGGGCTGATCGGCTACGTCGACGGCGAGCCGGCCGGGTGGGTGGCGGTGGAGCCGCGGGCGGACTACCCCCGGATCTGGAGCCGCAAGCAGCCCTGGATGCGTCTGGACCCCGACCTGGCCGGCGTGTGGTCGGTGACCTGCTTCGTCGTCCGCAAGGGATGGCGCCAGTCAGGGCTGACCTACGAGCTCGCCGCCGCCACCGTCGACTACGGCCGGCAGGTCGGCGCGCACGTCCTGGAGGGGTATCCGATCGAGCCCGCGCCGGGCAAGACCGTGATCTGGGACGAGGCGTCGGTCGGGCTGGTGCAGGTCTTCCTCGAGGCCGGCTACGAGGTGACAGCCTCCCCCACGCTACGGCGGCGCGTGGTGCGGCGACGACTGACCCCCCACGGTCATCGCCGATGACTAGGGTCGGCGCATGACCACGTCAGGAGAGCCGGTCCCCTTCGAGGTCCACGAGGACGGGGTCTACCTGCACGGCACCCGAGCCGACCTCGCGGTCGGCGACCTGCTGGTGCCGGGCCGGGAGTCCAACGTCGAGGCGGGCCGGGTGATGACCTACATCTACTTCACCGCGACCCTCGACGCCGCGACCTGGGGTGCCGAGCTGGCGGCGGGTGAGGGCCGAGGCCGCATCTACGTCGTCGAGCCGACCGGGGGCTTCGAGGACGACCTCAACGTCACGGACCGGAAGTTCCCCGGCAACCCGACCCAGTCCTTCCGCAGCCGCGAGCCGCTGCGCATCGTGGGCGAGCTCGTCGACTGGGTGGGGCACTCGACCGAGAAGGTGCAGGCCATGAGAGACGGGCTCGCGGCGTTGCAGCAGCGCGGGGCCGCCCAGATCGACGACTGAGCGACCAGCGCCGGTCAGCGGAGATGCACGCGGGGCCCCGACCGCAGCTGCGGTCGGGGCCCCTCGAGTGAGATCAGGAGACGCGGACGTTCTCAGCCTGGGGACCCTTGGGGCCCTGGGCGAGGTCGAACTCGACCTTCTGGTTCTCGTCGAGCGACTTGTAACCGCTGGTCTGGATGGCGGAGAAGTGGACGAAGACGTCCTCGCCGCCGTCAGCCTGCGCGATGAAGCCGAAACCCTTTTCGGCGTTGAACCACTTGACGGTGCCCTGAGCCATGATCGTTTCCCTTGTTCGTGTGCCGCAGGCAGTGTGCCTACGTGCCGCTGAAGACATCCATCTGTGCTGATGTCCAGCGAACCGAAAACCAGGAGTACGAGATACAGGCCGCGCATCGTGTGCGGCCAGGACGGCTTGCAGAGTCGTCCCTTCAACAGGAACAACGATAGAGCATGAGTGGCTGGATCGGGGTTTCGGCGTCGCTTATCCCGTCGTGGCGTCGTCGATGCACATGATGTTGCCCTCGCTGTCGGTGAACCAGGCCGCGTGTCCCAGGCCCTCGATCATGGCCACATCGCCGTCCCAGGCGACGCCCGGGATGTCGTAGTGCTCGAACTCCAGACCGCGCTCGCGCAACGCCTTCACCTCGGCGGAAACGTCGACCACCTGCCACTTCGCGACCGTGTGCCCGGACCTGCCGGCGAACTCCGTCTCGTAGAGGCAGAAGCTCGCGCCGCCACCCATCTCGTAGGTCAGACCCCCCGGGCCCTCGTGGGTCGGCTCGAGGCCGAGCACATCGGCATAGAAGCGTCGAGCACGCCCCAGGTCGGACGCCGGGACGTTGGCGACGACCACGCTCTCCTTCAACATCGGAACTCCTCTCGTCAGGAAGTGCCGAGCCGCTTCCCCTCCAACGTAGACCTGCACTCGCTGTCCCGACACCCCCGGACGACGATCCCTCCTAGCGTTGTCGTCGTGACCTCACGGACCACCCACCGCAGCTGCACGATCAAGGAGGCGGCCGCCCTGACGGGGCTGCCGGCCAGCACGCTGCGCGGGTGGCGTGCCTGGCAGCAACGGGCCTGTCGGCACGCCGAACGCGGGGGCGACGACGACCTCGCCGAGCAGCTGACAGCCCAGGCCCGTCGGCTCGCCGACGAGATCCGGGACTCCACGAAGAACTGACCCCGACCCCGAGGAGCGCACCCATGTGCGTCAACGCCAACGACGTCCTCATCGAGATCCAGTACGCCCGGATCTGCCACTGCGACATCCACACCGTGGCCTACGAGGGGGTGCTGGCCTCCGACGTGCGCTACCGCTTCGTGATCGACACCAGCAGCCTGGGCTGAGCCCCGGCCGCGGCAGCGACGCGAGAGGCCTAGGGTGGAACGGTCTCGGAAGGACTGCCATGACCTACCGCACCGCACTGACCACGCCGCTGGCCACAGGGCTGGCCACCGCGCTCGCCACCGCGCTCGCTGCCGTGGCGCTCGTCCTGGCCCCTGCCCCCTCGGCGAGTGCCCAGGCGAGTGCCCAGGCCGGCGCCCAGGCCGGCGCCCAGCCCGACGCGCGAGCCGCGCTCCCGACCAAGCGCCTCGTCAACGACCGTGGCGACCGTGACACCCAGGTCGTCGACGCGACCCGGATGATCGTGCGGTCCGCCCCCGAGCAGGGCCGCCGTGCGACCGTGTCGGTCGCGGTCCCGGACGGTCTCGTCGCCGGTAGCCAGGTGGTCTTCCACATCAACACCGACACCGACGCCACCCCCGAGATCGCCTACTTCGGGGCCGTGAGCTCGGAGTTCCGCGGCTACCGGATGAAGAGCTGGACAGCGACCGGGGCGGAGCTGCCCCTGACCTGCGGACGGCTCAACGCCGCGATCGACGGCACCCAGGCCCGTCTCGCCTTCAACCCGCTGTGCATCAACCGGGGCGTGCGGTCGTTCGGCGTCTCGTTCCACCTCGTCGCCGCCAGCGGCGAGGCGACGCAGGACGACTGGCTGCCTGCTCCCCGGATCTTCTCCGGACGCGTCAGGGCCATCGCAGCCTGACCGGACAGGGGACACGTCATCTTGCTCGGCCCGGGGGCCTTTCGTCATACTCGTGCGCGTGGTTCCACCTCCCGTGGGTGTCGCCGTGATCAGCACCCAGGAGCTCATTCGTGGTGGCGTCACCGCGATGCTCTCCCGACACGATGACCAGGTGATCGTCAGCCCGACCGTCCGATCCGGCATCGACGCCGTCATCTACGACGTCATCGGTCTGGCCGCTGGCGACAGCTCCGAGCTCGAGAGGCTCGTGGCCTCGAGCAAGGGCGTCGTCGCCCTCGGCCGCGACCTGCGTCCCGACCTGGGGACGCGGGCGATCGCGCGCGGCGCGGTCGTCTGCGTCTCGATGAGCGCCACCGTCGAGGAGCTCATCGCGGCGGTCCAGGCGGTGCACCACGGTCGGGCGGCCTACGCCTCCCCCACGACCGCGTGGTTGGGGCAGGACGCCGGGCTCTCGGTGCGGGAGGCCGACGTGATCGGGCTGATCGCCCAGGGCCTCAGCAACAAGGAGATCGCCGAGCGGCTCTACCTGAGCATCAACTCGGTCAAGACCTACATCCGCACCGGCTACCGCAAGCTCGGGCTGACCCGTCGCAGCCAGGCCGTCGCCTGGGCCATGCGCAGCGGTGCGCCCGTCGAGGACCTAGCCGCCGAGGCGTGAAGAAACTGTGGATTCACATGACCGCGGTTGAGCTGAACGTCTAGGATCTGCTCGTTGGATCGGACGGGTCGGGTGACCATTGGACCACTCGCACTCTTCGTCGCAGACGACCGCGACCGCCGCTCCGCCTAATTCCAGTAGGCGGGCCGGCGGTCATCGTCTTCAGGGAGCCTGTCCCCCTCGTGATGGTTCAAACCTCAAGCACCGGCAGAAGTTCTCAGCGCCCCCGCCGGCCTACGCTCGGGCCATGACCCGCCACCGCTTCGCCTTCGCCGTCGCCTACCGCGCGCCGGCGCTGCTCTTCGCCATCACGCCCCGCACGGCCTGGGTCGACCTCGACGACGCGCACCTGGCGGTCCGCTACGGACCGTGGTCGCTGCGCACCCCACTGACCAACGTGACCGGCGTGGAGCGCACGGGCGGCTTCGGCTGGCTGAAGACGGCCGGGCCGCCCCACCTGTCCTTCAGCGACCGCGGCATCAGCTTCACCACCAACGGGGACGACGCGGCCTGCGTGAGCTTCGCGACGCCGGTCGCGGGCATCGACCCGACCACGATCATCAAGCATCCCGGCGCCACCCTGACGCTCCAGGACGTGCCCGGCTTCATCGCCGAGCTCGAGCGTCACCTGGCGGGATGAAGCGCCGTCCCCCCCGGGTGGGGTAGACCTGAGAGTGCCGGCGGTCCCAGCGGCCGGGCTCACGCAGCCCTATCGGGAGGGACTGCACACGGGACCGCCGGCACTCGGCATGACCAGGCGCCTAGTCATAAATGACCATTTCTGGCCGGCTGGCCCGGAAAGCCTTTGACCAGGGGGCCCGCCCCCGTATTCTTCAGTCACCGAACCGCTGGTGACCCGAGACTCCAGCGGTTCGGTCTATTTCCGGGAAACTCGTCGGCGCGCGCTGCGCAGACTTGAGATACCCCCACAGCTATGTCACGCTCGAGGCAGGCCTCGTGGACCTATCCCCCCAGGATCACGAGTCCCAGCCAGGCCGTGGTCCGCAAGGATCACGGCCTGGCGCCTTTCACGTCCTCGCACCCGGGGCGTCAGGCTGGCGCGAGCAGCGCGGCCGGCACCCACTCCTCGACCAGCAGCCAGCCGTCGGGGCGCAGCCGGGCGGCGTAGACCACGCGGCCCTCCCAGCCCGCGCCTCCCTGGCGCCACTCGACCAGCAGCCCGGGTCGCTTCTCACCGTGCCGGTCGACGGCGTCGGCGACCCAGCAGTGCCGCGCGGGACAGGTCTCGCCCTCGAGCGGAGCCGGCAGCGAGGGGACCGCCGGACCCTGCTCACCGGCCCGCACGCGCTCCGACAGCGGGATGCCGCTCCCCTGCTTGCTCCACCCGCCCGCCATGCTCCGATCGTCTCACATGATCGAACAGGTGTTCGAAGCCCGCCTAGTCCTCGTCGGTCGCGAAGTCCTCGTTGTGGGTGCCGGGGCGCGGCGCCCACGGCAGCTCCTTGGCGGGACGTACGACGACCAGTCGGTCACCGCGCGCCAGCTGGGTGACCACGGGGTCGAAGTAGCGGTAGACCTTCTCGTCGCGCACGACCGAGATGACCTGGTCGGGCAGCGACTGGGGTTGCTTGCCCACCTCCCCGACCAGCAGGTCGCGCTCGGCGACCTCGAGGCCCTCGCCGTAGGTCAGGAGGTCCTCCATCACCGAGCCGAGGGTCGGCGAGAGCGAGGAGAGACCGAGCAGGCGACCGACCGCGTCGGAGGAGGTGATCACGGAGTTGGCGCCCGACTGACGCATCAGGGGCGCGTTCTCCTGCTCCTTGACCGCCGCGACGATCCAGGCGTCGGGGTTGAGCTGACGCACGGTGAGCGCGGCGAGGACGTTGGAGTCGTCGCGGTTGGTGGTGATGATGATCTGGTCGGCCTCCGCGACGCCCGCCCGGCGGAGCACCTCGCGCCGGGTGGCGTCGCCGGAGACGACTGCCAGTCCGTCGGCGTGCGCGTCGGCGAGGGCGACCGAGCTCGGGTCGACGATGACGACCTCCTCCCGGTCGAGCCCGTTGTTGACGAGCGTCTCGACGGCGCTGCGCCCCTTGGTGCCGTAGCCGATGACGACGACGTGGTGGCCCATCTTCTTCCTCCAACGAGAGACCCGGAGCATGTCCCGGCCCTGCGACGCCAGCACCTCGAGGGTGGTGCCGATCAACAGGACGAGGAAGGCGATGCGGGCGGGGGTGATGACGAACGCGTTGACCATCCGCGCACCGTCCGTGACTGGCGCGATGTCGCCGTAGCCGGTCGTGCTCAGGGTGACGGTCGTGTAGTAGATCGCGTCGGTGAAGCTGATCGTGTTGGTGGGGTCGTTGCCGTCGACGTAGCCCTTGCGGTCCAGGTAGACCAGCAGGACGGTGCCGACGAGGATCGCGAGGGCGGCCAACAGACGACGGCCCAGCTCCCACCAGGGTGAGCGAACGACGTCCGGGAGGGCGATCTTGCCGCGGAAGGCACTGCCGCCCTGGTCGCTCGTCATGTCCTGCACGCGCCGAATCTAGTGGACGCTCCCGCGCGTGCCGATCAGGCCCGGTCCTTGCCGATGCGGTGGCGCAGCCGGTTCATCAGCTCGACCCGTGCGCTGGCGGTCGTCTTCTGCGGGAAGACGGTGTCGAACGCGGCGTTGACGGCCGCACCGATGAGCACGGCGAGGGCCAGGACGTAGAGCCACAGCAGCACCGCGATGGGCGCTGCGAGCGGGCCGTAGATCGACTTGGAGTCGGCCGCGGTGACGGTGAGGATCCAGCGCAGCAGGTAGGAGCCGAGGATCCAGGCGACGAGGGAGAACGTCGCGCCCGGGAGGTTGAAGCTCCAGTTGGTCCGCACGGGGACGGACACGTGGTAGAGCGTCGCGAGGAAGCAGATGCACAGCACCACGACGATCGGCCAGTAGAAGTTGAGGACGAAGTCGAAGCGCGACGGCAGCGCCCTGTCGACGAGCTGGGGACCGGCCACGACCAGCGGGATCGAGATCGCGCCGGTGATCATCGCCATGATGTAGAGCACGAAGGAGAGCGCTCGGGTCTTGATGATCCCGCGGTGCCCACCGAGCCCGTGCATGATCGTGATGGTGTCGACGAAGACGTTGAGCGCTCGCGAGCCCGACCACAGCGCCAGGATGAACCCGAGCGAGATCACGTCGAAGCGCCCGCCCTCCAGCACATCGTCGATGGTCTTGACGATCACCTGGTTGACCGCGCTCTCGGTGAGGAACGACGCCGACAGGTCGATGACGGCCTGCCGCACCTCCTCCACCTGGGCGGCGGAGAAGCGGTCGGAGACATAGCCGACCGCGCCGGCGAGGGCGAAGACCAGCGGTGGCACGGAGAGCACGGCGAAGAACGCCGCCTCGGCCGCCAGACCGGTCACGCGGTAGCGCATGCAGGCGCCGACGGTCGTCACGACGAGGCGCCACAGGGTGTCGGCGAAGGGGCGACCCGCCGCCCACGTCCGATCGGACGCGGCGGTCCCCTGAGTCTCCGCCGTCATGGGCCCTACGGTAGACGCATGGCACCCTCGAACCCGCCAGCACAGGCCGCTGCTCCCACCCGACGTCAGGTCCGCGTCACGACCAACCAGGCACCGCCCCTGGTGGGCCACGACGTCGTGACCGCCGACCGCGCCCTGAGCGAGGCCGTGCTGCGTCACGGCTCGGCCGAGGTGCTCGACGACATCAGCGCGATCGGACGGATGGCCGGCACGGCGGAGGCCAGGGAACACGGCCAGCTCGCCAACGCCCACCATCCCGAGCTCACGGCGTACGACCGCTATGGGAACCGGATCGACGAGGTCGCCTTCCACCCCTCCTGGCACTGGCTGATGGAGCGGGCCGTGGGGCACGGGCTCGCGGCGACGCCGTGGGAGCAGCAGGACGCGGGCACGCCGCACGCCCACGTCAGGCGCGCGGCCGGCTTCATGGCCTGGTCGCACACCGAGCCGGGACACGGGTGCCCGATCTCGATGACGTACGCCGCCGTGCCGGCGCTGCGTGCGGACGACGCGATCGCCAAGGAGTGGACGCCTCTGCTGGCCTCGACGACCTACGACCCGGGCCTGCGGCCGGTCGCCGAGAAGCGTGGCGCGCTGGTCGGCATGGGGATGACCGAGAAGCAGGGCGGCTCCGACGTGCGCGCCAACCTGACGGTGGCGCGGCCGACGTCGGTGGAGGGTGAGTACACCCTGCACGGGCACAAGTGGTTCACCTCCGCACCCATGAACGACATGTTCCTGGTGCTGGCGCAGACGGCTGGCGGCGTCACCTGCTTCGTGCTGCCGCGGGTGCTGCCGGACGGGACGCGCAACGCCCTCGACGTGGTGCGGCTCAAGGACAAGCTCGGCAACCGCTCCAACGCCTCGTCGGAGCTGGAGTTCGACGGCACGCTCGCCTTCCGTCTCGGCGACGAGGGCCGCGGCGTGCGCACGATCATCGAGATGGTCGCCGCGACCCGGCTCGACTGCGTGCTCGGCTCGGCCTCGCTCATGCGCCGCGCGGTCTCCGAGGCGTCGTGGCACGTCGCGCACCGCTCGGCCTTCGGCTCGCTGCTGGCCGACAAGCCGCTCATGCAGAACGTCGTCGCCGACCTGGCCGTGGAGTCGGAGGCCGCCACCGCGCTGGCGATGCGGCTCGCTGCCGCTGTGGACGGCGTGGACCAGGCCCACGAGGCGGCCCTGCGACGGATCGCGCTGCCGCTCGCGAAGTTCTGGGTCTGCAAGCGCACGCCGATGCACGTGGCGGAAGCGCTGGAGTGCCTGGGCGGCAACGGCTATGTCGAGGAGTCGGTGATGCCGCTGCTCTACCGCGAGGCGCCGCTCAACTCCGTGTGGGAGGGCTCGGGCAACGTCAACGCGCTCGACGTGCTGCGCGCGCTGGGGCGCGAGCCCGAGGTGCTCGACGCGTGGATCACCGAGGTCGGCCTGGCCCGCGGCAACGACGCCCGCCTCGACAAGGCGATCGACGACACGCTCGCGCTGCTCGGCGACACCGCGTCGCTCGAGGTGTCCGCCAGGCGGCTCGCCTCGCGGATGGCGCTGTGCCTGCAGGGCTCGCTGCTGGTCCGCTTCGCCCCGCCCGAGGTGGCCGACATCTTCTGCGCCTCGCGCCTGGGCACGTCCTACGACGGGGTCTTCGGCACCCTCGACGGCGGCGACCTGCGCGCGGTCGTGGAGCGTACGACGCCGGTGGTCTGACCAGCGGCCGGAAAGTGCGGGACACTTTCCCGAGGGCGTCAGACGCGCGTGGTCTCGCGCGCCTGCATGGCGGGGACCTGGTCGACGTCCTGGGCCGGCGCGGCCTCGGCCGGGTCGCCAGCGTGGTCGTCGACCATCGTGGCCTCGTCGAACGGGTCGGCGCCGCTGAGCACCCGGTCCATCTGGGCCTTGTCGAGGCCACCGGTCCACTGACCGATGACGACCGTGGCGACCGAGTTGCCGGCGAAGTTGGTCAGCGCGCGGGCCTCGGACATGAAGCGGTCGATGCCGACGATGAAGCCGACGCCGTCGACCAGGTCGGGGCGGTGCGAGCTCAGGCCACCGGCGAGGACCGCGATGCCGGCGCCGGTCACGCCGGCAGCACCCTTCGAGGCGATCATCATGAAGATCAGCAGCGAGATCTGCTCGCCGATCGACAGCGGGTCACCCAGTGCCTGGGCGACGAACAGCGAGGCCATCGTGAGGTAGATCGCGGTGCCGTCGAGATTGAACGAGTAGCCCGTCGGGACGACGACTCCGACCGTGGTCCTGTCGACGCCGGCGTGCTCCATCTTGGCGATCAGGCGGGGCAGGGCCGACTCGGAGGAGGAGGTGGCGAGGATCAGGAGGAACTCGCGGCCGAGGTAGCGCAGGAGCGAGAAGACGTTGATGCCGGTCGTCACCTTGAGGATCGTGCCGAGGATGACGAAGACGAAGACGGCACAGGTGATGTAGAAGCCGATCATCAGCACCGCCAGGCTCTTGAGCGCCTCGAGGCCACCGGCGCCGGCGACGAACGCCATGGCGCCGAAGGCTCCGACGGGGGCTGCCCACATGATCATCGCGAGGACCCTGAAGACCAGGCGCTGGACGTGGCCGATGCCGGTGAGGACGGGCTGCCCGGCCTTGCCCATGCGCTGGAGGGCGAAGCCGATGAGCAGCGCGATGAAGAGCGTCTGGAGCACCTCGCCGGACGTGAGGCCGGAGAGCAGCGAGTCGGGCACGATGCCGAGGAGGAAGTCGACCGTGCTCTCCTTGCCCTCCGCGCCCTCGGCTGCCTTGGCCTGCCCGGCGGCAGCGATGTCGTCGGTGAGTGCGAGGCCCTCACCGGGGTGCAGGAAGTTGCCGACGACCATGCCGATCGCGAGGGCGAAGGTCGAGAGGGTGATGAAGTAGCCCAGCGCGAGCCCGCCGAGCTTGCCGATCTTGGCCGCAGAGGCGACCGAGCCGACGCCCAGGACGATCGTGCAGAAGATGATCGGCTGGATCATCATCGTGATCAGGCTGACGAAGCCCGTGCCGAGCGGCTTGAGGGAGACCCCGACGTCGGGGAACACCAGGCCGGTCGTGATGCCGGCGACGACGGCGACGATGACGCCGACGTAGAGGTAGTGGCTCTTGTCGCGCTGGGGCCGAGCGGTGTCGGCCTGCGCGATGTCGGGTGTGCTGCTCATGTGTCCTCCAAGGTCTTCCGGGACCAAGAGCCCGGCACGTGACCACTGTCACGGGACTTGTGACCCCGGTCACCGTTGTGGTCGTTGTGTTCACAGGGCTCGTGCGCCAGGTCCGTCGCGGGCCGTGCGGCACAATGCGCGACGTGGAACGACGCGAGCCCTCGGTCGCGCGCCAGGTGCTGCTGCTGCAGGTGCTGGTCGTGCTGGTCCTCGTCGTCACCTCACTGGCGCTGGCCGTCGTCGACGCCCGCCGCGACGCGCGGGCCACCGCCACCGAGCGCGCCATCGGCGTCGCGAGCACGCTGGCCGACTCGCCCACCCTCGTCGCAGCGCTGTCGACGCCCGAGCCGAGCGCGACCATCCAGCCCTACGCCGAGCGGGTGCGCGCCGACGCCGAGGTCGACTTCATCACCGTGATGTCGCTGGAGCTGATCCGCTACAGCCACCCCGATCCCGCCAACATCGGCAAACCGTTCATCGGCGATGTCGGAGACGCTCCGCAGGGGCGCACCTTCACCCAGGAGTACGCCGGCAAGCTCGGTCCCTCCATGCGAGCGGTCGTGCCGATACGTGACGACGACGGCACCGTCGTGGCGCTGGTCGCGGTCGGGATCACCATCGTCGCGATCAACCGGTCCCTGCGCGACGACCTGGTCCTGATCGCCGTCTCCGCGCTGCTCGTCCTGCTGGCCGGGTTGCTCGGGGCCTGGTTGGTCAGTCGTCGGCTGAAGCGCCAGACCCACGGGATGGGCGAGCGCGAGATGACCCGGATGTACGAGTACTACTCAGCAGTGCTGCACGCCGTGCGCGAGGGGCTGCTGCTGCTCGACCAGGAAGGGCGCGTGCAGCTGGTCAACGACGAGGCCCGGCGGCTGCTCGTCCTGCCCGAGAACGTGATCGGGCGCCGCTTCGACGACCTCGGCCTCGCGCCGGGACTGGTGCTCGCGGCCCAGGGTCGCACGACCCAGTCCGACGACCTCTACCTCGCCGGCGACCGGCTGCTCCTGGTGTCGTCGGCGCCCGCTGCGTGGGAGGGCCGCGCCGTGGGTGCCGTCGTGACGCTGCGCGACCACACCGAGCTGCGCGCGGTGACCGGTGAGCTCGACGTCGTGCGCGGGCTGACCGAGTCGCTGCGCTCGCAGACCCACGAGGCCGCCAACCGGCTGCACACGATCGTGTCCCTGATCGAGATGGGCCGGGCCGGGGAGGCCGTCGACTTCGCGACCGAGGAGCTCCAGATCGCCCAGCTGCTGACCGACCGGGTGGTCGGGGCGGTGGGCGACCCGGTCGTCGCCGCGCTGCTGCTCGGCAAGACCTCCGAGGCGGTGGAGCGCGGCATCGACCTGACCATCACCGGCGAGCTGCCCGAGGGCGTCGACGTGCCCGCGCGTGACCTCGTCACCGTGCTCGGCAACCTCGTCGACAACGCCTTCGACGCGGTCGTCGAACGGTCCGTGCGGCGGGTCGGGGTGCGGCTCGAGCTGGCCGGGGACGCCGTACGCATCGTGGTCGGTGACAGCGGTCCGGGACTCTCGGAGGAGGACGCGGCGCGTGCGCTCGAGCGCGGGTGGTCGACCAAGGCGTCCGCCGGTGACCCCGGTGGCCGCGGCGCCGGTCGCGGGGTCGGCCTCGCGCTGGTCGGGCAGGTGGCCAAGAGCCACGGTGGCGCGGTGAGCGTGGGTCGCTCCGACCTCGGCGGCGCGGAGTTCGCGGTGACCCTGCGGGCCGCTCGAGCGGTGTCGTCGTGACGACCCGGGTGCTGATCGTCGAGGACGAGGCGCTGGCCGCGGAGGCGCACGCGGTCTACGTGGGCCGGATCGACGGCTTCGAGGTCGCCGGAACCGCCCGCTCGGCTGGCGAGGCGGCTCGCTTCCTGTCCGCCGACCGCTCGGTCGACCTGGTCCTGCTCGACATGCACCTGCCCGACGGGCACGGCCTCGGTCTGCTCCAACGCCTCCGCGCGGCCGGTCACCTGTGCGACGTGATCGCGGTGACGTCGGCGCGCGACACCGACGTCGTCCGGCACGCGGTCACGCAGGGCGTCGTGCTCTACCTGCTCAAGCCCTTCACGTTCGCGACGTTCAAGGCCAAGCTCGAGCAGTACGCCGCCTACCGCGACCAGCTCGCCTCCGCCGATGCCGAGGTGGTCCAGGACGAGGTCGACCGGATGTTCGGCTCGCTGCGACCGGTGGCCGGCGGCGCGCTGCCCAAGGGGATGAGCGCCGAGACGATGCGCCAGGTGACGGCGGCGCTGCGCGACGGGGACGCTGCCCTGTCGGCCAGCGAGGTCGCCGGCGTGGTCGGGGCGTCCCGCGTCACCGTGCGGCGCTACCTCGAGCACCTCGCCGACACCGGCTCCGCCGAGCGGCGACCGCGCTACGGCTCCTCCGGGCGGCCGGAGATGGAGTACCGCTGGGTCTAGGCGTCGTCGGACCGGGTCGCGATCTCCTCGAGGACCCGTCGGAAGGTGGCGTAGCGGCGAACCCCGACGAGGTCGCGCCAGCGGTCCTCGATCTCCTCCATCCGCCGGGTGACGTCTCGGACGTTCTGCTCCCCCAGCCCTGTGCGGCGCACGAGACGGACGCGACCGTCCTCCAGACTCGGCTCGCGCGTCAGGTGCCCGCTGGAGACCAGCTGGTCGACGAACTGTCCGCAGCCCTGCTTGGTCATCCGCACCCGATCGGCGAGCTCGGTGACGCTGACCCCCTCGACCGGGACCGACGCGATCACCCGGAAGTGCGACTGACGCAGGCCCTCCCACTCGTCTGGCGGGAACCCCTCGCGCACCTCGAGCATCAGACCGCCCACGAGCACGGCGACGTGGCGCTCCGCCGCGGGAATCTCGCTCTTGACGCTGACCATAAAGCAACTTTACCATCGCGGACATGTCGTCAAGCGGCTTGACCACCTCCCTCGGACCGGGCTCGGTGGACGACGAGACGCTGGCCGCGATGGTGGCCGACCTCCTCGGTCATCCAGTCGTCGACCTCCTGCGCGTCGACGTGGACCGCGTCGCCTACGACCTGCCGTCGATCACCACGACGGCACGGCACTGGGTCTCGGGCACCGCGCGCACCCCGGACGGCGTGGAGCCGTGGCGGATCTTCGTCAAGCAGGTGCAGTCGTGGCGCCACTCGCCCCTCTTCGCCGACGTGCCCGACGAGGTCCGGGAGCTGGCAGCGGCCGGCGTGCCGTGGCGGATCGAGCCGCTCGTCTACCGCTCGGACCTGCACGAGCACCTCCCCGCGGGCCTCTCCATGCCGCGCGCGCTCGGGGTCTTCGACCTCGCTCAGGACGCGGCGGCGATCTGGCTCCCCGAGGTCGAGCACTCGACGGTCGCCTGGACCCCACACCGCTATGAGCGCGCGGCCTACCTGCTGGGACGGCTGGCGGGCAACCGGGCGGTCGCGGCCCGCGCCGAGGTCGGCTGCTTCGACTGGTCGCCCCGCGTCTACCTCGAGGGCCGCCTGCGCTTCGACGTGGTGCCGTCGCTCCGCGGGGCGGACGCCTGGCAGGTGCCCGGGGTCGCCGAGGCCTTCGGCGACGAGCTGCGCGTGCGCCTGAACGACAGCGTGGGTCGCCTGGACGCGATGGTGGACGAGCTCGTGGCACTGCCTCGGGCGAGCGCCCACGGAGACGCGAGCCCCAACAACCTGTTGCCCGGCAGCAACGAGGACGATCTCATCCTCATCGACTTCGGCTTCTTCATGACCCAGCCGATCGCCTTCGACCTGGGGCAGCTGATAGCGGGTGAGACCCAGCTCGGCGACGGACCGGACGACCTGGAGGGGGTCGACGACGCCTGCGTGACGGCCTACACCCGCGGGCTGACGGACGAGGGCGTGAGCGTCGACCGCGCCGTCGTACGGCGGGCCCACGCGCTTCAGCTCTTCATCTTCGCGGGGATCTCCACACTTCCCGGACGAGAGGCGATGCCTCCAGCGCAGCTCGCGCGTCGCGCCGCCCTGGCGCGCCTCAGTCTCGACCTGCTGGACGCGACGCAGCCAGCAGCCTGAGGCCTCAGGCCTCAGGCCCCAGGCCTCAGGCCAGGTCGAGACCGGGGTAGAGCGGGTGCTTGTCGAGCATCTCGGCGGACGCGTCCTTGACCTTGTCGGCCAGGCCCTCGGGCAGCGTGTAGGACGCCTTGGAGGGGCCGCCGGCCTTGGTGGTGCCGGCCTCGGCGTTCTGGAGGACGTGCACGATCAGCTCGGCGACGGTGTCGAACTCGTCGTGGCCGAAGCCGCGGGTGGTGAGCGCGGGGGTGCCGAGGCGGATGCCGGAGGTGTACCAGGCGCCGTTGGGGTCGGCGGGCACGGAGTTGCGGTTGGTGACGATGCCGGCGTCGAGCAGCGCCGACTCGGCCTGACGGCCGGTGAGGCCGAAGCCGGACACGTCGACCAGCACGATGTGGTTGTCGGTGCCGTCGGTGACGAGCTTGGCGCCGCGCTTCATGAAGCCCTCGGCAAGCGACTTGGCGTTGTCGGCGACCTGCTGGGCGTAGGTCTTGAAGGAGTCCTGGCGCGCCTCGGCGAACGCCACGGCCTTGGCGGCCATGACGTGCGAGAGCGGGCCGCCGAGCACCATCGGGCACCCACGGTCGACCGAGGGGGCGTACTCCTCGGTCGCCAGCACGATGCCGCCGCGCGGACCGCGCAGGCTCTTGTGGGTGGTCGAGGTGACGATGTGGGCGTGCGGGACGGGGTCCTCGTCGCCGGTGAAGACCTTGCCGGCGACCAAGCCCGCGAAGTGGGCCATGTCGACCATCAAGGTGGCGCCGACCTCGTCGGCGATCTCGCGCATCTTGGCGAAGTCGACCCGGCGCGGGTAGGCGGAGTAGCCGGCGACCAGGATCAGCGGCTTGAACTCACGCGCCTTGGCGGCGACCTTGTCGTAGTCGAGCAGCCCGGTCACCGGGTCGGTGCCGTACTGCTGCTGGTGGAACATCTTGCCGCTGATGTTGGGGCGGAAGCCGTGGGTCAGGTGGCCACCGGCGTCGAGGCTCATGCCGAGCAGGCGCTGGTTGCCCAGCTCGTGGCGCAGCGTCTCCCAGTCGGCGTCGGTCAGCTCGTTGACGTTCTTGGCGCCGAGCTTCTGCAGGGCAGGGGCCTCGACCCGGTGGGCCAGGATCGACCAGAAGGCGACCAGGTTGGCGTCGATGCCCGAGTGGGGCTGGACGTAGGCGTACTCCGCACCGAACAGCTCCCGGGCGTGCTCGGCGGCGAGCGCCTCCACGGTGTCGACGTTCTGGCAACCGGCGTAGAAGCGGTGGCCGACCGTGCCCTCGGCGTACTTGTCGCTGAACCAGGTGCCCATCGTCAGCAGGACGGCGGGCGAGGCGTAGTTCTCGCTGGCGATCAGCTTGAGCGAGCTGCGCTGGTCGGCCAGCTCCTGTCGCGTCGCCTCGGCGATGCGGGGCTCCACCGAGGCGATGACCTCGAGGGCTTGGGAGTAGGCGCTGCTGGTGAGGGCGGTGAGGTCGGCCATGACGGCAAGACTACTGCTGCGGCAACGGGACCCGACGATCATCCTCGGACGCTGGACCAGCGGGCCGCCGGAGATGTGACGTGCGACGCACCGGCGGCGGAGCCAGGCGGGACAGCGACGGATTGCGTCTCGCATTTTGGACGCACCATCCACATCATGGGATTTCACCTTGTGGGCACCACGTCCGAACCGTGAGACTCCTTGACATGATCAGCGCCGAGACGCACGCCTACCTCGTGGTACGACGCCACGTGGACTTCGGGCGCACGCGCAGCGCGATGTGTTGGCCTCGCTGAACCACGTCGCCCCCCGACCAGCTGCCCGCGCCGCATGCCGCGCGAAGCCCCAGCGAAGGACACGTCCCCCTCATGCCCGATCTGCGCTTCCAGTCCCAGCCTCCCGCCCACACCGAGATCCCGCGCCCCAAGCGCGCCGAGGGTCAGTGGTCCCTGGGCTACACCGAGCCGCTGAACAAGAACGAGCAGTCCAAGAAGGACGACGACCCGCTCAACGTCCGTGCGCGCATCATCAACATCTACTCCAAGCGCGGCTTCGCCTCGATCGACCCCGCTGACCTGCGCGGCCGTTTCCGCTGGATGGGCCTCTACACCCAGCGCGCACCTGGCTTCGACGGCGGCAAGACCGCGACCGTCGCCGAGGAGGAGCTCGACGCCGAGTTCTTCATGCTCCGCGTCCGTTCCGACGGTCGCCTGCTGACGCACGACGCCGTGCGTGCCCTGGGTCAGATCGGGGTCGACTTCGCGCGCGACACCGCCGACGTCACCGACCGCGAGAACATCCAGTACCACTGGATCCGCGTCGAGGACGTCCCTGAGATCTGGGACCGGCTCGACGCCGCCGGGCTGAGCAGCCTCGAGGCCTGCGGCGACTCCCCGCGCCCGTTCCTCGGCTCCCCCGTCGCCGGCGTGGCCGAGGACGAGATCATCGACGGCTCCTCGGCGCTCGACGAGATCTTCGACCGCTACATCGGAGACCCGGCGTTCTCCAACCTTCCGCGCAAGTTCAAGACCGCCCTGACCGGTCACCCCAGCCACGACGTCTCCCCGGAGACCAACGACATCTCCTTCGTCGGCACCGTGCACCCCGAGCACGGTCCCGGCTTCGACCTCTGGGTCGGCGGTGGTCTGTCCACCAACCCGATGCTCGCCGCCAAGATGGGCGTCTGGATCCCCCTGGACCAGGTGGCCGACGCCTGGGCCGGTGTCGCCTCGGTCTTCCGTGACTACGGCTACCGCCGACTGCGCTCGCGCGCGCGGTTGAAGTTCCTCGTCGCCGACTGGGGCGTGGAGAAGTTCCGTGAGGTCCTCGAGAAGGAGTACCTCGGACGCGAGCTCGTCTCCAACCCCTCGCCCGAGACCCCGGTCGGTCACCGCGACCACATCGGCGTGCACCCCCAGAAGGACGGCAAGTCCTACATCGGCATCGCCCCGACCGCGGGCCGCGTGTCGGGAACCCTGCTGGTCCAGCTCGCCGACCTGATCGAGGAGTACGGCGTCGCCGGCGCCCGCCTGACGCCGTACCAGAAGATCGTGCTGATCGGCGTGGACCAGGACAAGGTCGAGCCGCTCGTGGCCCGCCTGGACGAGATCGGCCTGTCGGCCCGCCCGTCGCAGTGGCGTCGCAACACGATGGCCTGCACCGGCATCGAGTTCTGCAAGCTGGCGATCGTCGACACCAAGGAGCGCGCCCGGGCGCTGGTCGGAGAGCTCGAGAAGCGCTTCCCCGACCTCGACACCCCGATCACCATCAACGTCAACGGCTGCCCCAACGCCTGTGCCCGCACCCAGGTCGCCGACATCGGTCTCAAGGGCCAGCTGGTGATGCAGGACGGCGAGCAGGTGGAAGGCTTCCAGGTGCACCTCGGTGGCGCCACGGGGCTCGAGGCCAACTTCGGCCGCAAGCTGCGCGCCCACAAGGTCACCAGCGCCGGCCTCGACGACTACGTCACCACCGTCGTCACCAACTACCTCGCCGAGCGCACCGAGGGCGAGCGCTTCGCGACGTGGGTCGCCCGCGCCGACGAGGAATTGCTGCGGGGCGACAAGGTGTTGAGCACGACATGAGCAACGAGCGCGCTGTGCCCTTCCACTGCCCCTACTGCGCAGACGACAACCTGTGGCCGCACGAGGCCACGGACCCGTCGGTCAAGGGCGCGTGGGAGTGCCGGTCGTGCCAGCGTGCCTTCACCGTGACGATGCTCGGGATGTTGCGACGGGAGGTCGAGGCATGACCACCGCGACCACCGCCGCCGCCCGCGCGCACCGCGGGATCGAGACCTCTGGCCGCTCCCCCGAGGAGCTGCGTGAGCTGGTGTCCCACTGGGGCGCCGAGCTCGAGCTGGCACCGGCCGAGGACATCATCGAGTGGGCAGCCGCCACCTTCGGCGACCGCTTCTGCATCACCTCCTCGATGGGTGACGCGGTGCTGGCGCACCTCGCCGCCAAGGTGGTGCCGGGCGTCGACGTCGTCTTCCTCGACACCGGCTACCACTTCGTCGAGACCATCGGCACCCGTGACGCGGTCGAGGCCACGCTCGACGTCACCCTCCTGACCATCACGCCGGTCCAGTCTGTCGCCGAGCAGGACGCGGCCTACGGCAAGGACCTCTACAAGACCGACCCTGACCTGTGCTGCAAGCTGCGCAAGGTGCAGCCGCTGGCCGAGTCGCTGTCCCACTACGACGCCTGGGCCACGGGCCTGCGGCGCGCGGAGACCCACAACCGCGTGATCGCCCCGGTCATCGGCTGGGACGCCAAGAAGGGCAAGGTCAAGGTCTCCCCGCTTGCGCGCTGGAGCGACGAGCAGGTCGAGCAGTACATCGCCGAGAACGGCGTGCTCGTCAACCCGCTGGTCTACGACGGCTACCCGTCGATCGGCTGCGCGCCGTGCACGCGTCGTGTCGCCCCCGGTGAGGACCCCCGCAGCGGGCGCTGGGCCGGCACCACCAAGACCGAGTGCGGGATCCACTCATGATTGCTCCCCGATCCCACGTCCGACCCCTTTCCGACAGCGTCGTCGGCTCCACGCAATTGTCGTTCACGAGAGGAGGCCGCGCTGATGGCTGCTCCTGCACTGGTGGCTCTGGCTCACGGAAGTCGTGACCCGCGGTCGGCCAAGACCATCACCGCCCTCGTCCAGGAGGTCAAGGCGATGCGGCCCGACCTGCGCGTCGAGAAGGCCTACCTGGACGTGTCCAAGCCGGACTTCCAGACCGTCGTCGACCGTCTGGTGAAGGCGGGCTACGACGAGGTCGTCGTCGTGCCCCTGCACCTCACCGACGTCTTCCAGACCGGCGCCGACGTGGCGGCCGCCGTGACGTCCGCGACCGAGCGGCACCCGGGCCTGCAGGTGCGGGTCACCGCGATCCTCGGCCTGGAGGCCTGCTTCCTCGAGGTCCTCGACGAGCGCCTGCGCGAGGCCCTGCGCACCTCTCGCGTGCGTGAGCTCGATGCCCTGGTGCTCGCCGCCGCCGGGTCCACCGACCCGCTGGCCAACCAGGCCGTCGCACGCCTCGCCCGGCTCTGGGGCACCCACCACAAGCTCCCGGTGACCGCGGCCTACGCCTCCAGCGCGCCCCCGGCCACCGGCGAGGCCGTGCGTGCCTTCCGCGCCGAGGGCCGCCGTCACATCGCAGTCGCCTCGCTCTTCCTCTCCCCCGGCTTCCTCGCCGACCGGGCCGCCGAGCTTGCCGTCGAGGCCGGTGCCGTGGCCGTGTCCGCACCGCTCGGCGCGCACCCGGAGGTGGCCCGCACGATCCTGGCCCGCTACGCCGTCGGCGCCGTGGAGCTCGTGCCCGTCTGATCGATCGCCGAGTCGGCGCAATGTTGCATCGATCCCCTGCAACATCGCGCCGACTCGGAGTAGTACCTGCACCGTCGACTCGGCTTGCAGTCGTGTGCCGGCGACAGCGCTCCAGCACGCTCGGCGGCACACGACTCCAACATGGTGCCCGGGTCATGGAACCCCCTGACGAGTCGTGGGCCCCAGGCGGCACCCTGACGCTGCCTGCGACACACGACCCGCGCACCTCACTCGGCCCGTCAGATCGATCGCCGAGTCGGCGCAATGTTGCAGGGCGTGGCTGCAGCATCGCGCCGACTCACGCCCCGGCGTTCAACATTGCGCCGACTCGCGCCCTCTGGCGCAACATAGCGCCGACTCGGCTATCCGACCAGCTGGTGGATCAGGCGCTCGAGCTGGCGTGACGGGTCGGTGGTGACGCCGCCGTGCACCGGGCCGGGCTGGAGCACGGTGCTGCGCGGCGCCTTGACGAAGCCGAAGCGCTGGGTCGTCGGCTTGCCGGCCACGACGCCGGCGCGCACGCGGCCGGCGCAGACGGCGTCCACGAAGTCGAGTGCGTCGCAGACCCGGTCGACGTCGACCAAGGGGTCGAAGGCGCGCAGCCGCTCGGCGTCCACGTGCCAGGCAGCCGCCAGGAAGTCGGTGGCGTGGCAGTAGAGGACCACCCCGACGTTGACGAACTCCTCGCGCTCGACGCGCGGGACGCAGCGCAGCACGACGTACTGGTAGGCCAGACGCTCGGTCATCAGCCGGCCAGCTCCGGCAGCCACTGGCGCGTCTCGAGGCGCGCGATGAGGAACTCGACGTACGACGCCCGCAGCTCGGCGCTGTCGGCCACGCCAGGGGTGGCGGCGGGATCGAGCCAGGCGTCGGGCACCTGCGCCACGACCTCGGTCAGCAGCGCGGGCGTGACCAGCGCGGAGAGCCGTTCGTCGACGGCCCCGAGGCCCTCGACGCGGTCGAGCAGCACATGGTCGGAGGCGTCCCACGGCTGCATCGCGAAGCGGGCCGGGTCGGTGACGCCACCCGCCCAGGCGTGGTGGAAGTAGAGCGCGGCTCCGTGGTCGATGACCCACAGGTCGCCGTGCCATCGCAGGAGGTTGGGGTTGCGCCAGCTGCGGTCGACGTTGGCGCAGAAGGCGTCCAGCCACAGCACGGTCGCGGCCACCTCGCCCGTGGTCGGCACGTCGCCGTCCCAGCCGAAGGCACCCGGCAGGAAGTCGACACCCAGGTTGAGACCCGGGCTCGCGTTGAGGAGGTCCTGCACCTCCTCGTCGGCCTCGTAGCGCGCGATGTCGGCGTCGAGCTCGAGTGCCACCAGTCGGGGCGTGTCCAGACCGATCCGGCGCGCCAGCTCGCCCACGATCACCTCGGACACCAGGACGCGGATGCCCTGGCCCGCGCCGCGGAACTTGCAGACGTAGGTCCCGAGGTCGTCGGCCTCGACGACGCCAGGCAGGCTGCCGCCCTCGCGCAGCGGGGTGATGTAGCGGGTGACGCAGACGGTCTCGATCACGCGACCGGGCCCTGGTCGGCCAGCCGCTGGCGTTGCTCGTCGACGTCGAAGTCGGCGACCGGCCACTGCGGGTCGAGCCCGTGCAGGGTGTCGCGGAGCAGCTGGCCCACGGCCAGGTTGCGGAACCACTTCTTGTCCGACGGCACGACGTGCCACGGGGCGTGGTCGGTGTGGGTGCGCTCCAGCGCGACCTCGTAGGCCTGCTGGTAGGCGGCCCACTCAGCGCGCTCATCGATGTCGCCGGGGTTGAACTTCCAGTGCTTGCTCGGGTCGTCGAGGCGCGCGAGGAGTCGCTTCCCCTGCTCGTCGGCGGAGATGTGCAGCATGCACTTGAGGATCGTCACGCCCGACTCGGTGAGCTCGCGCTCGAAGTCGTTGATGGCGCCGTAGCGTCGCTCGATCTCCTCGGTCGGAGCCAGCGATCGGACCCGGGCGATCAGCACGTCCTCGTAGTGGGAGCGGTCGAAGACCCCGACGTAGCCGGCACCGGGGACGGCGTTGCGGATGCGCCAGAGGAAGTCGTGGGCACGCTCCTCCTCGGTGGGTGCCTTGAACGAGGTGATCCGCACGCCCTGCGGGTCGAAGAGCCCGATGGCCGAGCGCACCACGCCGCCCTTGCCGGAGGTGTCCATGCCCTGGAGGACCAGCAGCACCCGTCGTGTGCCACCGCTCTTGCCGTCGGCGTAGAGCCGTTCCTGGAGCTCGGCCAGCTCGGGGCCGAGGTCGAGGAGAGCCTGCTGGCCGTCGACCTTGGAGCCGCCGAAGCCGGGGGCCGCGTCGGTCTCGAACTTCGTGAGGTCGACAGGTCCGGTCGGACCAGCGGCCAGGAGGAGTGGGTGCGCGCTCACGGACGTCATCGTGCCGCACCGCTCGCCGAGGTGACCGGAGGCTGGCTCGACCAGGGGAAGTCGATCCAGCGCTCGGTGCGTCGCCATACGTAGGCCGGGTGGACGACTGTCCACGGCTTCTCGTAGATGACGGCCTCCCGCGCCTCGGCGACGTGGTCGGCGCAGAAGTCACGCACGATCTCGAGGGTCTTGCCGGTGTCGGCGACGTCGTCGGCGATCAGCACCTTGAGCCCCGACAGGTCGACCGCGGCCGGGGTCGGCGGGAGCATGATCGGCACCTCGAGGCGGGCGTCGACGCCGGTGTAGAACTCGACGTTGACCGCCGACAGGTTCTTGACGCCGAGGGCGTAGCCCAGGCCCATGCCGAGCCCCAGACCACCGCGGGCGATGGAGAGGATCAGGTCCGGCTCGAAGCCGTCGTCAACGACCTGCTGGGCCAGCTCACGCACCGCGGTGCCGAACAGCTCGTAGGTCAGGATCTCGCGCTCGTCAGCCACGGTGCGATTGTGGCATCCCAAGGTGGGGATCAGGCGTCGGGAGCCTCGAGCCCCTCGCGGTCGGCCGAGCGCAGCTCATCGCGGACGACGGCGAAGGCCATGCCGGAGGCGTAGCCCTTGCGGGCGAGCATCCCGACCAGGCGGCGCGTGGCCGTCTGGTCGTCGACCCGGGACAGGGTGCGGAGCTTCTTGCGGACCAGCAGGCGCGCGGCATGCTCCTCGTCGGCGGGGTCGATCTCGTCCAGTGCCTCGCGGGCGACCTCGTCGTCGACGCCCTTGCGACGCAGCTCCTGCGCCAGGGCGCGGCGGGCCAGGCCCTTGCCGGGCTGGCGGCTGCCGATCCACAGGCGCGCGAACGCCTCGTCATCGATCAGCCCAACCTCCTCGAAGCGGTCGAGGAGGCGGGTCGCGACGTCGTCGGGCACCAGCTTTGTGGCGAGCTTGGCCTGCAGCTCGCCACGGGTGCGGGGCTGGCCGGTCAGCTGGTCGAGCAGGATCTTGCGGGCCACCGTCTCGGGGTCGGCGTGCGGGACCTGGGTCGCCTCGTCCTCGGGGGGCGGGGTGGTCCGGCTCGCTGTGCGGCGACCCGACCGGCGACCGCCGGACGAGCGTCCGGAGGTCCCTCCGCGCGTCTCGACGCGGGCTCCGTCGTGGCCCGGCTCGACCTCCGAACGGTCGTGTGTCTGCTCACCCGCATCAGTCGACGCACCGCGGCGAGTCCAGGCGTCGACGCCGAGCGAGACGTCCCCCGCCCACGCGGGCGGGGGACGGTGCTCGTCGAGGGACATCAGAAGGAGTCGACGCCGATCGGCTCGTCGCTGAGCGCCTCAGCGGGGGCGTCGACGGTGGGGCCGATGCCGAGCTTCTCGAGGATGCGCTTCTCGAGCTCGTTGGCGAGATCGGGGTTGTCGTGCAGGAAGGTGCGCGCGTTCTCCTTGCCCTGGCCGAGCTGATCGCCCTCGTAGGTGTACCAAGCGCCGGCCTTGCGGACCAGACCCGCCTCGACACCGACGTCGATCAGGCCACCCTCGCGGCTGATGCCCTTGCCGTACATGATGTCGAACTCGGCCTGCTTGAACGGCGGGGCCACCTTGTTCTTGACGACCTTGACGCGGGTGCGGTTGCCGACCATGTCGGTGCCGTCCTTGAGCGTCTCGATGCGGCGCACGTCGAGGCGCACCGAGGAGTAGAACTTCAGCGCCCGGCCACCGGTCGTGGTCTCCGGCGAGCCGAACATGACGCCGATCTTCTCGCGCAGCTGGTTGATGAAGATCGCGGTCGTGCCCGAGTTGTTGAGCGCACCGGTCATCTTGCGCAGCGCCTGGCTCATCAGGCGGGCCTGGAGACCGACGTGGCTGTCGCCCATCTCGCCCTCGATCTCCGCGCGCGGCACGAGCGCGGCGACCGAGTCGATGACGATCAGGTCGAGGGCGCCGGAGCGGATCAGCATGTCGGCGATCTCGAGCGCCTGCTCACCGGAGTCGGGCTGCGAGACCAGCAGCGCGTCGGTGTCGACGCCGAGGTTCTGCGCGTAGTCGGGGTCGAGCGCGTGCTCGGCGTCGATGAAGGCCACGATGCCACCGGCGGCCTGGGCGTTGGCCACCGCGTGGAGCGCGACCGTCGTCTTGCCGGAGGACTCCGGGCCATAGATCTCCACCACGCGACCGCGCGGGAGGCCGCCGAGCCCGAGGGCCACGTCGAGCGCGATCGAACCCGTCGGGATCACTTCGAGCGGTGCACGGGTCTCGTCGCCGAGCCGCATCACCGATCCCTTGCCGAACTGCTTCTCGATGTTGGCCAGTGCCATGTCGAGGGCCTTGTCGCGGTCTCCCACTGCCATCGCTGTCATCCCGTCTGGAGGTCCGCGCGAACGTCGGCGCGGAGCAGGTTTTCTGTGTCACTGGCGACCCTAGGAAGTCCCGCCGACAGATTCCCGTGGGCCCTCGCGGGCTGGGGAGAAGTCGGGGGTCGGTCCGCCGGTCGGTGATTCCCGGCCACCGTAGCCCGAACACGTGTTCGACTGGCGAACCGTGTCCCGGCGTGTCGGCAGAAGCCGCCGGTCAGCCCGGCCGGTGCTCCGGCGCGACGTCGTCGAGCCACGCGCTGCAGGCGTCCGGGGCGGGCTCCGGGAGCAGTCCGACCGCCTCGACGAGGTGGCCCTTGAGCCGCTGCAGGTTGCCCGCGAACATCGCGAACACCGCCGCCTGGTCGACCCCCTCCCCCGACTCGACCCCCGCGTCGAGGTCGGTCACGAGCGCGATCGTGGCGTAGCAGAGCCCCAGCTCGCGGGCGAGCACCGCCTCGGGGTGGCCGGTCATGTTGACCAGCGACCAGCCCTGGGCGGCGTACCACTGGGACTCGGCGCGGGTGGAGAACCTCGGACCTTCGATCACGACCATCGCGCCACCGTCGACCGCGTCCGGGACCGCACGCAGCAGGGCGTCGCGCAACGACGGGCAGTAGGGGTCGGCGAAGGGCGCGTGGGCGGCCCCGCGCTCGACGAAGGTCTGCACGCGACCCGTGGTGCGGTCGACCAGCTGGTCGGGGACGACCAGCGCTCCGGGTGGCGTCGACTCCTGGAGCCCGCCGACCGCGCACGGGGCGAGCACCTGGCGGACGCCGAGCGAGGCCAGCGCCCACAGGTTGGCGCGGTAGTTGATCAGGTGCGGCGGGAAAGCGTGGCCGGCTCCGTGCCGCGGGAGGAAGGCCACCTCACGACCGGCGACCGTGCCGACCGCGACGGGCGCGGACGGCTCGCCGTAGG
>NZ_JANNML010000207.1:0-3293 GCF_031397825.1 Nocardioides sp. | reverse complement strand
CCAGGCGCTGGAGGCGGTCGGCGAGGGGCGGGTGCTGGCGTGGTCGCACGGTGACCATCCCGCGGCGGCCGCGCTCGCTGCGGCGTACGGCTTCGAGCGGGTGCGGGAGCTGTGGGTGATGCGGCGACGCACCGGGGATGCCGATCCGCACCTGTTCAGCGTCTCCGGGCTCGCCGTGCGCAGCTACCGGGATTCCGACGCCGCTGAGGTCCTGCGGATCAACGCCGCTGCCTTCGCCCATCACCCGGAGCAGGGGGCCATGGACGCGGCCGAGCTCGCCGAGCGGATGGCGGAACCGTGGTTCGACCCGGCCGGGCTGCTGGTCGTGGAGGAGAGCGACGCCGACGGAAGGCTGCTGGGCTTCCACTGGACCAAGCAGCACTCACCGACGCTGGGCGAGGTCTACGTCGTCGGCGTCGATCCTGCGGCGCAGGGTCGGGGCCTGGGCAAGATCCTGACCATCGCCGGGCTGAGGCACCTGGAGAGCCTCGGGGTCGAGGAGGTGCTGCTCTACGTGGAGTCGGACAACGCTCCGGCCCTCGCGGTCTACGAGCGCATGGGGTTCGTGCACGCGGACGTGGACACGCACGTGCAGTACGCGCGGGAGTCGTGACTCAGCGGCGCCTCAGGAGGTAGCCACAACCGAGCATGCCGACAATCCAGAGCACCAGCACGGGAACGTCACCGGTGTTGAGGCCGTGCCGTGAGGTGAACTCGACCAGCGTCTGTCCCGCCCACGGCCCGTGGCCGGCGATGAGGAGGGCGGTCAGGACCGACAGGACCAGGGCGACGCCGATGACCACAGCACGGTGGTCCTGCTTCATCGGACCTCGCTCAGGTGCGGGGACGAACGTGCAGGCCGACCTCGGGGTCGACGACGACCTCCTGGGCGGCGGGCATGTCGTCCGTCGTGAGCTGGGCGTCGAGCGCGACGTTGCGCTTGACCAGGGCGAGGGCGATCGGGCCGAGCTCGTGGTGGCGGGCGGACGAGCCGACGACGCCGACGACCTTCTCGCCGAGCAGCAGGTCGCTGCCGCGGGTGGGGAGCCTGTTCTCGGTGCCGTCGAGGTGGAGCAGGACCAGGCGGCGGGGCGGGCGGCCGAGGGTGTGGACGCGGGCGACCGTCTCCTGGCCGCGGTAGCAGCCCTTGTCGAGGTGGACGGCAGGGCCGATCCAGCCGACCTCGTTGGGGATCGTGCGGTGGTCGGTGTCGAGGCCGAAGCGGGGCTCACCGCGGGCGATGCGCAGCGCCTCGAAGGCCCACAGTCCTGCCGGCGGGCCGGCGGCCTCGGCGAACGCGTCGAGCTGGTCGCGGGGCACGAGCTGGTAGCCCGCGGCGGGGCGCCAGGTGACGGCGTACGACGCCGTCTCGTCGGTCACCTCGACGCGGGTCATGAACTTCATCCGCTCGAGGAAGGCGATCAGCGGGCCGCTGGCGCCGGGCTCGGTGTGGGCGGTGAAGGACTCGCCGTCGTCGACTCCGCGCAGCTCGTGCTCGACGTGGCCGGTGGGGCTGAGGATGAGCGCCTGGGTCCAGGTGCCGGGCTGGAGGTCGGTGAAGTGCTGGGTGGTGAGGTTGTGCAGCCAGGTCAGCCGGTCGGGCCCGGAGATGCGGACGACGTCGCGGTGGGAGAGGTCGACGAAGCCCTCCCCGGCCTCGAGGAAGCGCTGCTCGGTGTTGAAGGAGCCGTAGTGGGCGGCGACGGGGGCGTCGATGCCGTCACCGGAGACGGCGCCGGGGAGGTGGAGCAGGGCACTCGGCTGGCTGGTCATGCGTCACAGCCTGAGGCACAGGTCCCGAAGACGGTCAGGTGGCCGACGTCCACGGTGAAGTCGTGGTCGTCGCGGAGGCTCTCGCGCAGGGTGGTCAGCACAGTGGGTCCAACGGAGGTGACGCGCCCACAGTTCCGGCAGACGATGTGGAAGTGCTCGTGGTCCTTGACCGAGTGGTAGGTCGGGGCGCGGTCGGAGAGGTGCGCGTGGCGCACGAGGCCGAGGGTCTCCAGGACCTCGAGGGTGCGGTAGATGGTGGAGATGTTGACCGCCTCGGAGGTCTTGCGGACCTGCGCGAGCACCTGGTCGGGCGTGGCGTGGCCGAGCTGCTCGACGGCGGCGAGGATCAGCTCGCGCTGAGGCGTGAGGCGGTGCCCGCTCTCGCGCAGGCGTTCGCGCCAGTCGTCGGTCGCGGCCGTCGCGCCGTGGGTGTGCTCGCTCGCCTCAGCCATGGGTCACTGTCGTTGCAGCCGGGCCCAGGTGTGGGGCTGGAGGGGCTCGCCCATCGCGGCCATGTCGTAGGCGTAGAGCAGGTCGCCCTCGACGTTGCCGTAGAGACGGTGGCCGCCGACGTACTCCTTGGCGGTGTGCGTGCGGACCACCGCGTCGGTGCTGAGCTCGAGCTTCCCCTCACCGGCGGTGCCGTAGTAGATCTCCACGAAGCCGGTGTTGTGCGTCAGCAGCAGCTCCACCTGGCCCTCGGGCAGGCAGCGCAGGAAGCCGGTCTCGAGCGCACCGTCGCGGACCTTCTCGCCGGCCTCGTCGACGATCCACGCCCGCGCCATGTAGTGGAAGAACGGGCGCCCGTCGTGGGTGAAGATCAGCTCCTGGCCGAACTGGTAGGGCTCGATCGTGGGGTAGTCGCCGTGCCCGTTGCCGGCCCACGTGCCGAGCATCCAGGCCAGGGGGCCGCACTGGGGGTGGAGGTTGTCAGGGAACTGGAAAGCCACTCCCCCAGCCTAGTGTGTGCGCATGTCGCCCTCCCCCTCCCGCAAGCTGGTCGTCAAGGTCACCTGCGGCGCGGACGACCCCGAGCGCGCCAACCAGGCGTTCACGGTCGCGGCTGCTGCGTGCGCTTCGGGTGCTGCGGTGTCGCTGTGGTTGACCGGCGACGCTGTGTTCCTGGGGGCGCCCGATGCTCCGTCGCTGGGGCTCAAGCACGCGACGCCCGTCGCCGACCTGCTCGCCGTGGTGCTGGCAGCGGGTGCGGTGACGGCGTGCTCGCAGTGCGTCGTACGACGGGGGCTCGGCGAGGCCGACCTGCTGGAGGGTGTGCGCGTGGCCGGGGCCGCGGTGTTCGCGGAGGAGATCCTGATGCCGGACGTGCAGGCGATCGTCTACTGACGGCTGGCGGCGGCGAGCCGGGCGCGGAGGCGGCGTACTTCCTCCTCCAGAGCGATGACGCGGGCGATGCCGGCGAGGTTGAGGCCGTCGGCGAGGAGCTCGCGGATGCGGTGGAGGGTCTCGATGTCCTCGGGGCTGTAGAGGCGGGTGCCGCCGTCGGTGCGGTCGGGGGCGAG
>NZ_JANNML010000196.1:0-11533 GCF_031397825.1 Nocardioides sp. | reverse complement strand
TGGCCCCCGGCGGAGAGCTCGGCGTCGCCCTTGACGACCGCGAGCCGCTTCCACCCGCCGGCCTTGAAGTCGATCGCGCTGCGCTTGCCCGACAGCGACGTGATGCGCCACGCCTTGGCCTTCGGGCGCGCCTTCGCCAGGTTGACCGATCGCCCGCTGCCGACGGAGCGGGCCGTCAACCCAGACCGGGCAGCGACCACGACCTCACGCGAGGTGTCGGCCGTTAGGAGCACGCGGATCGGCCCACCGGCCTTCCCCGAGGAGGTGCCCGGGTAGTAGTAGCGCAGGATCTGGCGGTAGCCCAGCCCCTTCGTCGCCGCACGCTGCGCGCCGTACTGACTGAGGCCGTGGCCGTGCCCGTTGCCGTGCCCCACGACCGTGATGGTCGCGGTGCCGGGCACCTGCCAGGTCGTGGCGGAGGCCGGACCTGCCGGCGCGACGAGGCCCGCGGCGGCGAGCGCCGTCGCCAGCAGGGTGGCGAGCACAGCGGTGGGCAGGGACAGGCGGACCCGAGAGGATGTCATCGCTGCACACTACAAAGGGTCCCGGCGAGAACCGGTGTGGCACCATCCGGCCATGGGGCTTCTCGGCTGGTTCAAGGAACGCAAGCAGGACAGGCTGTTCGACCTGGAGCTGGCGCGGGTCCAACGTCGCCTCGTCGACGAGGACGTCACGCTCTTCGGCGAGCAGCTCAGCGACCTGCACGCCGAGACGATGACCACCGAGCTGGACGACGACATGCGCGCCGACTACCAGAAGGCGTTGGACCTCTACGAGGAGGCCAAGGGCCGCTTCAACCGCGAGGCGACCGACGCCGAGCTGGTCGAGATCGGCAGCCTGCTCGAGGAGGGCCGCTACCGCCGTGCCTGCGTGCTGGCGCGTCGTGACGGCGCCGAGCTGCCGGTGCGGCTTCCGCCGTGCTTCTTCAACCCTCAGCACGGCCCGTCGGTCTCGGAGATGACCTGGGCTCCGCCGGGCGGTGTCGAGCGCGCCGTGCCCGTGTGTCGCCGCGACCTCAACCGCATGCGCGACAACCTGATGCCCGAGCTGCGGGTCGTGCGGATCGGCAACCACTACGTGCCGTGGTACGCCGCCGGCAGCGCCTACGCGGCACTCGAGGGCAGCGTCGACGGTCGTGCCGTCATCGAGGGCAAGCGCTCGGCTCAGGCCTCCTACGCGCTCTACGTCGGCCCGGACCACAACGGCAGCAGTGGCGGCGGGATGTTCGACAACTTCTGATTGCTGACCGTCGTCGAGTCGGCGCAATGTTGCAGCCGGCCGTGCACCATCGCGCCGACTCGGCGATCGGGAGCCGCTGCTGGCTGCCGTGGGGTCACGCTCAGCCAGGACCTGCAGTCGTGTGCCGCGGCCAGCGCTCCAGCGGGGCATGAGGCACACGACCCCGACCAAGCACACGCCTCGGTCGGCCACGTGCCGAGTCGTGGGTCCCAGACTGCGCGTTGGCGCAGCCTCCGGCACACGACCCGACGGTCGCCGGCCTCAGGGCCTGCCCTGCAACATTGCGCCGACTCGGCGATCAGACCCGGTGCAGCCTCCGCGCGGCCTCGGCGATCGACCCCGACATCGACGGATAGACGGTGAACGCCTGGGCCAGCTGGTCGGCGGTGAGGGACTCGGCGACCGCGATGGACACCGGGTGGATCAGCTCGGAGGCGCGGGGGCCGACGACGACCCCGCCCACGACGATCCCGGTGCCGGGACGGCAGAGCAGCTTCACGAAGCCGTCGCGGACGCCCTGCATCTTGGCGCGCGGGTTGCCCGAGAGGGGCAGCATGACGACCTCGGCGTTCATCTCGCCCGAGTCGACGGCCTGCTGGGTCCAGCCGACGGTGGCGATCTCGGGGGCGGTGAAGACGTTGGAGGAGACCTTCTTGAGGTCCAGCGGGTGCACGGTGTCGCCGAGGAAGTGCCACATCGCGATGCGGCCCTGCATGGCCGCCACCGAGGCGAGCATCAGCACGCCCGTGCAGTCGCCGGCGGAGTAGACCCCCCGCGCGGACGTGCGGGAGACGCGGTCGACGTTGACGAAACCGCCCTCCTTGAGGATGACGCCGGCCTCCTCGAGCCCCATGTCGGCGGTGTTGGGGATCGAGCCGAGCGCCAGGATGCAGTGCGAGCCCTGGATGCTGCGGCCGTCGGTGAGCGTCACGGTGACGACGTCGCCGGAGCGGGTCACCGACTCCATGCGCGACTCGGAGAGGACCTTCATCCCGCGGCGCTTGGAGACCTCCTCGAGCACCGCGGAGGCGTCGGCGTCCTCGCCGGGAAGGACCCGGTCGCGCGAGGAGACGAGGGTGACCGGGATGCCGAGCGCGAGGTAGGCGCTGGCGAACTCCGCGCCGGTGACGCCCGAGCCGACGACGATCAGCTCGGAGGGCACCTCGGTGAGGTCGTAGACCTGCTCCCAGGTGAGGATCCGCTCGCCGTCGGGCTGGGCCGTCGGGAGCGTGCGGGGCGCGGCACCGGTCGCGATCAGGATCGCGTCGGCGTCGATCGACTGGTCACCGACGACGACCCGGCCGGGTCCGTCGAGGCGTCCGTAGCCCCGGACGACCTCGACGTCCTCCTTGGCCAGACGGCGAGCGATGTCGGCCGACTGGTCGGCAGCGAGCTGCTTGACGCGGGTGTTGACCCGAGCGAGGTCGACCGAGATGGTCGTGGCCGCGTCGCCCTGGTGGTCGTGGAAGTTGACCCCCAGCTCGGCCGCGCCCGACACGTCGGTCATGAGCTCGGCCGTGGCGATGAGGGTCTTGCTGGGCACGCAGTCGGTGAGGACCGCCGAGCCACCCAGACCGTCGGTGTCGACGACCGTCACGTCGGCGCCCAGCTGGGCTGCGACCAGGGCCGACTCGTAGCCACCGGGACCGCCGCCGATGATGACTACCTTGTTGGACTCCGGTCCGCCGCTCATCTCCAGGTTGCCTCTCGTGTTGCTGTGATCTCGAACGTCACTGGGTATCGACACGGCGGACCGCGGCTTCGTCCCTCAGCCGCGCCGCCTGCTCGACCTCGCCGGACAGACGCCGCACGCTCGTTCCTCGCGTCCGGCTGTCCGTCAGAAGTTGATCATGTGGCCGGCGATGCCGTGGATGGCTTCCTTGACGGACTCACCGAGGGTCGGGTGGGCGAAGACGTTGCGGGCGACCTCGTCGGCCGTGAGGTCCCAGGTCTGCGCCAGGGTCAGCACCGGCAGCAGCTCGGTCACGTCGGGGCCGATGAGGTGGCCGCCGATGATCTCGTTGTGCTCGGCGTCGGCCACGATCTTGACGAAGCCGACCGTGTCGCCGAGGCCCTGGGCCTTGCCGTTGGCCGAGAAGGGGAACGTCGAGGTCTTGACGTCGTAACCCTTGTCCTTGGCCTGCGCCTCGGAGTAGCCGAAGGAGGCGATCTGCGGCTGGCAGTAGGTGGCGCGCGGGATCATGTCGAAGTTGATCTCCTGCGTCTCGGCGTCCGCGATCGTCTCGGCGGCGACGATGCCCATGGCCTCGGCCACGTGCGCGAGCATCATCTTGCCGGTGACGTCGCCGATGGCCCAGACGCCGTCGACGTTGGTGCGGCCGCGGGCGTCGACGGCGATCGCGCCGCGCTCGGTCATCTCGACCCCGGTCGCCTCGAGGCCGTAGCCCTCGACGCGCGGGGCGAAGCCGAAGGCGGCGAGCATCTTGTCGGCCTCGAGGACCTGTTGGTCGCCGCCGTCGGCCGGGCTGACCGTGACCTTGACGCCGCTGCCGGTGTCCTCGACCTGGTCGACCTTGGTCGAGAGCAGGACCTTCACGCCGAGCTTCTTGTACTGCTTGGCGAGCTCCTTGGAGACGTCGGCGTCCTCGGTCGGGACCATCCGGTCGAGGAACTCCACGATCGTCACGTCGACGCCGAAGTTCTTCATCACGTAGGCGAACTCGACGCCGATGGCGCCGGACCCGCCGATGATGATCGAGCCGGGAAGCTGCTCGTCGAGGATCTGCTCCTCGTAGGTCACGACGTTGTCGGAGACCTTCATGCCCGGGAGCATCCGCACGGTCGCGCCGGTCGCGATGATCAGGTCGTCGCAGGTGTAGGACGTCACGTCACCGGACGTGTCCTTGACGTCGATCGCCTTCGGACCGGTGAGGGTGCCCCACCCGTCGATCTCGGTGATCTTGTTCTTCTTCATCAGGAAGTGGACGCCCTTGACGATGCCGGCGCTGACCTGGCGCGAGCGCTTGTGCGTCGGGGCGTAGGACATCGTGGCGTCGCCCTCGATGCCGAACTTGGCCTTCTCGTGGGTCAGGAGGTGCGACAGCTCGGCGTTCTTGAGCAGGGCCTTGGAGGGGATGCAGCCGACGTTGAGGCACACCCCGCCCCAGTACTTCTCCTCGACCACGGCGACGGACTTGCCGAGCTGGGCTGCACGGATGGCGGCGACGTAGCCACCAGGGCCGGCACCGAGGACGAGGACATCGAAGTGGGTCACGAAACCAACCCTAGGCCCTGTGACGTTAACCTTCAGCCGTGACCCTGTACGCCGCCTACGGGACGAACCTCGACCCTGCTCGCATGGGCGAGCGCTGCCCGCACTCCCCCCTGCAGACCACCGGCTGGCTCGAGGGCTGGCGACTCACCTTCGGCGGTGAGGAGCACGGCTGGGACGGGTCGCTGTCGACGATCGTCCAGGACCCGTTCGAGCAGGTCTTCGTCGCGGTCTACGACATCACCGAGACCGACGAGTCGCAGCTCGACGGCTGGGAGGCCGCCGACTCCGGGCTCTACCGCAAGACCAAGGTGCGGGTCTCGACGATGAACGGCGAGGTCGTGGTGTGGACCTACGTCCTCGACGCCTACGAGGGCGGTCTGCCCTCGGCGTCCTACCTCGGCGTCCTCTCCGACGCCGCGGAGGCGGCCGGTGCCCCGCACGACTACGTGATGGCGCTCCGGCGCCGCGACTGCCGGTCGACGGGACTCTGAGCCGCCCGCTGCGAGCACCTAGAGTGCTGCCCGTGACCCCCACGACGCCTGACAGCCCCGACCACTCGCCGTACGACCTGGCGGGCGAGGCCGCGGCCCGGCTCGCCGAGCTCACCGGCGTCGAGCGCCACGATGTGGCGCTCGTGCTCGGCTCGGGCTGGTTGCCCGCCGTCGACGCGCTCGGCGAGGCGACGGCCGAGATCGACACCACCGACCTGCCGGGCTTCTCCGCCGCGGCCGTCGCGGGCCACTCGGGCAAGATCCGCTCGATCCGCGCCGGCGAGCGCAACCTGCTGGTCTTCCTGAGCCGCACCCACTACTACGAGGGCAAGGGCGTCGCCGCCGTCGTGCACGGTGTGCGTACGGCGGCCGCGGCCGGCTGCGCCACCATCGTGCTCACCAACGGATGCGGCGGGCTCAAGGAGACCTGGTCCCCGGGCACTCCCGTGCTGATCAGCGACCACGTCAACCTCACCGGACGCTCCCCGATCGTCGGCGCCACCTTCGTCGACCTCACCGACCTCTACTCCTCGCGTCTGCGCGCGCTGTGCCGCGAGGTCGACCCGACGCTCGACGAGGGTGTCTACGTCCAGTTCCCCGGCCCGCACTACGAGACCCCCGCCGAGATCGCCATGGTCCGCGCCATCGGTGGCGACCTGGTCGGCATGAGCACCACCCTCGAGGCGATCGCCGCCCGCGAGGCCGGCATGGAGGTGCTCGGCATCAGCCTGGTCACCAACCTGGCGGCCGGCATCACCGGCGAGCCCCTCAACCACGAGGAGGTCCTCGCTGCCGGCAAGGCCGCAGCGTCACGCATGGGTGAGCTGCTGGGCAGGATCGTCCCCACGATCTGATGGCGGCACCGACCGACCCGACCACACCGACGCCCGGCGAGGAGACCCGCCGGCGCCTGGTCGACTCGGGGCTCCGCGAGTTCGCCGAGCGAGGCGTCCACGCGGCGTCGCTGCTCGACATCGGCCGTCGCGCGGGGCAGCGCAACCGAGGCGCCGTGCACTACCACTTCGGCTCGCGCGAGGGGCTGCTCGTGGCGATCATCGAGGAGCAGGTGGCGCTGATCGCCGACCGGGAACGCGAGCTGCTCGCCTCGGCCCGCACCCGCCCGGACAACGACCTGCCCTCGGTCGTCGAGGCGTTCGTGCGGCCGGCGGTGGAGCTGGCCGACCAGGGCTGGCGGGGCAGCTGCTACCTGGTGATCCTCTGCGAGCTCGTCGAGGACCAGCCGCTCTCGGCCCACCCCGACGTCGTGGAGGCGCTCCAGCGGGCCGGGGGCTACGAGGCCTACCAGCTCCTGGAGCGCCGGATGCCGCCGATGCCCGACCAGGTCCGTGCCGAGCGGATGTCGCTCACCACCTCCTTCATCCTGCGAGCGAGCGCCGACCGGGCCCGCGCGGCGGAGCGCACCACGCCGACGCGCTCGCCCCTGACCACCGAGGCGTTCATCGCCAACCTGGTCTCGATGGCGACCGCGATGCTGGCCGCGCCCGTCACCTGAGCGACATCCGCCGCAGCTACCCTGCCGGCGTGACGACTCTCGGCCAACCGACGACCCTCTCCCTGTCCGCTGCGATGCGCGAGGGCTCGATGGCCGAGCACCGCGAGGCGGAGGGCTCGCTCTTCATGACCGAGCTCCTCGACGGCCGGCTCGACCACGAGGGGTACGCCGCCTACCTGCTGCGCCTACGCGTCGTCTACGCCGCCCTGGAGGCCGCCGTCCGCGAGCGGCTCGACGAGCCGGCCGTCGCGGCCGTCCACGACCCCGCGCTCGAGCGCCTCGCCGCGATCGACCGGGACCTGGCGCACTGGGCACCCCACCGGGGAGCGGACGGCTCCCGCGACGTGGACTCCCCGGCCGCCGAGGCCTACCGGACCCGCCTGCACGGCGCCGGGGCGTGGGGTGGGCTGCTGGTCGCCCACCACTACACCCGCTACCTCGGCGACCTGTCCGGCGGCCAGGCGATCGGCCGGATCCTCGATCGCACCTTCGACCTCGACGGCGCCGGCACCTCGTTCTACGACTTCCCGGCGATCCCCAAGCCCAAGCCCTACAAGGACGCCTACCGCGAGCGACTCGACGCGCTCGACCTCTCCCCCGGTGACGTGGAGCGGGTGGTGGGCGAGGTGAAGGTAGCGTTCCGCCTCAACCAGGACCTCTTCACCGAGCTAGGACGCGACATCGATGCCTACCGCCGCTGACACTCCGGCCCCCGCGCCCTGCAGGACGCTGTCGTGAGGGTCCTGGTCACCGGCGCTGCCGGCTCGATCGGTCAGGTCCTCGTCGTGGGTCTCGTCGACCGCGGCCACGACGTGGTCGGGCTCGACCGGGTCCCGCAGCCCGAGGGTGGGGTCCTTGCGTGGCACGTCGCCGACTGCGCCGATCCCGACGCGGTGCTCGCGGTCTTCGACGAGGAGTCCATCGACGCGGTCGTCCACCTCGCCGGTCACCCCGGCGAGGCGTCGCTGCCCGACTCGCTGACCTCTCACGTCGTCACCACGGCCGCGCTGCTCGACGCCTGCGTCGCCCACGACGTCGGCCGCTTCGTCTACGCCGGCTCCAACCACGCCGTGGGGCGCACACCGCGGGCCGAGGCACCCACCGTCGGGATCGACGTACGACCGCGGCCCGACACGTTCTACGGCGTCGGCAAGGTGGCCGCCGAGGCGGTGATGTCGCTCTACGCCGACCGCTACGGCCTCGACGTGCTGTCGTGCCGGATCGGGTCGTTCCTGCCGCGTCCCGAGACCGTGCGCAACCTCGCTACCTGGCTCTCCCACGACGACTGCGTCCGGATGGTCGAGGCCTGCCTGACCACCCCCGCACCCGGCTACGCGGTGCTCTACGGCATCTCCGCCAACACCCGCGGCTGGTGGGACCTCGAGCCCGGCCGGGCCCTGGGCTACGAGCCGCTGGACGACGCCGAGGAGTTCGCCGGGTCCGTCGAGGCGCGTGCCGAGGACGAGGCCGAGGGCGCCGCCGTGGGCGGCCCGTTCGCCGGTGAGGCGTTCTACCGCCCCGCCCTGGACCGGTCCACGACCTGACGCCCTTGACCTGGAGCGCACTCCAGGGAGTTGAGTGGGGCCATGAGCATCCAACGACGCACCCTCGGTACCGCCACCCCTGACCGCACGCCCCTCGAGGTCTCGGCCCTCGGCCTCGGCTGCATGGGCATGTCGGAGTTCTACGGCACCGGCGACGAGGCCACCGGCATCGCGACCATCCACCGCGCCCTCGACCTCGGCGTGACCTTCCTCGACACCGCCGACATGTATGGGCCCTTCACCAACGAGCGTCTGGTCGGCAAGGCCATCTCCGACCGCCGCGACGAGGTCCAGCTGGCCACCAAGTTCGGCAACGAGCGGGCCGAGGACGGCGCCCGGCTCGGCATCAACGGCCGGCCCGACTACGTGCGCTCAGCGTGCGACGCCTCGCTCCAGCGGCTCGGTGTCGACCACATCGACCTCTACTACCAGCACCGCGTCGACCAGTCCGTCCCGATCGAGGAGACGGTCGGGGCGATGAAGGAGCTCGTCGAGGCCGGCAAGGTCCGCCACCTGGGGCTGTCGGAGGCCTCCGCCGAGACGATCCGGCGGGCGCACTCCACCCACCCGATCACCGCCCTGCAGACCGAGTGGTCGCTCTTCACCCGTGACCTCGAGGACCAGATCCTCCCGACCGCGCGCGAGCTCGGCATCGGCCTGGTGCCCTACTCCCCGCTCGGCCGCGGACTGCTGACCGGTGCGATCACGTCCGAGGACGCGCTCGAGGACGGCGACTCGCGTCGCACGGCCTACTTCCCGCGCTTCCAGGGCGAGGCCCTCGACGCGAATCTGGTCCTGGTCGCCCGCATCCGTGAGCTCGCCGAGGCCCAGGGCTGCACCCCCGGCCAGCTCGCGCTGGCCTGGGTCCTGGCACAGGGTGACGACGTGGCGCCGATCCCCGGCACCAAGCGCGTGACCTACCTCGAGGAGAACGTCGGCGCCGCCGCCGTGACGCTCAGCCCCGAGGACCTCGCCGCGCTCGAGACCGCGGTCCCGCGCGACGCGGTCGCCGGCGCCCGCTACGGCGACATGAGCTCGATCGACGCCTGAGGAGGGAGGTCGAGTCGCACCACCAGCGACTCGAGTGCCCGCGCCGCGGCCCGTCGTACGGCGGGAGCGGGGTCGTCGCGTGCCGCTTCGACCGTCTTGACGTGCTCGGTGTCGCCCACGGCGCCGAGCGCCCGGACCGCCTGGGCGCGCACCCGAGGTCGGTCGTGCGTCGCCAGCGCTGCTGCGGCGTCCGCGGCGCCGACCACCTCGTGGCGGGCCGTCACCTTCAGGCACATCTCGGCGGGACGCCAGTGCTCGTCGGCCAGACCGGCGACGACCGCCGACGTGGCGCTGTCGGCCCACACGTGCAGGAGCCCCCGCGCCCCCCAGGTCCGCACCCAGTAGTCGTCCCACGAGGTCGGGTCCGTGACCGGCGACCCGGGCGTCCAGTCGTGGCCGGTGAGGTAGGGCAGGGCGTCGAGGTGCTGGCTGCGGTCCGCGCCTCCGAGCAGGTCGACGCACAGCTCGACGAGCTCGGTCGTGCCCAGGTGGCCTGCCAGCTCGCGCACCAGGTCGGCCACCGGCGCAGCCAGGTCCAACGGGGGCGGCAGCCGGGTCACGACCCCACGCTACGGTGCGGGGATGACCTCCGACCTCTCCATGCTCCTCGACCGCGCCCGTGCCTGGGTAGCCGAGGACCCCGACGACGTGACCCGCGCCCAGCTCGAGCAGGTCGTCGCCGATGTGGAGGCCGGAGGCGATGCGGCAGACCTGGCCGACCGTTTCGACGGCACCCTGGAGTTCGGCACGGCCGGCCTGCGGGGCGCGCTCGGCGCCGGCCCCAACCGGATGAACCGGGTCGTGGTGCTGCGCGCGGCGGCCGGGCTGGCGGCCTACCTCCGTGAGCAGGGCACCGTGGGACCCGTCGTCATCGGCTACGACGCCCGGCACAACTCCGACGTCTTCGCCCGCGACACCGCCGAGGTCATGACAGGAGCCGGCATGACCGCCTGGCTGATGCCGCGGCCGCTGCCCACGCCCCTGCTGGCCTTTGCGATCCGCGAGCTCGGCTGCGTGGCGGGGGTGATGGTGACCGCCAGCCACAACCCGCCCGAGGACAACGGCTACAAGGTCTACCTCGGCGACGGCAGCCAGATCGTGCCGCCGGCCGACACCGGCATCGCCGACCAGATCGCGGCCGTCGGCGCCGTGGCCGACATCCAGCGCGGCAAGCCCGGGACCGTGCTCACCGAGGAGATCATCGACCGCTACCTCGACACCGTCGCCGACCTCGCCGTCGACGGTCCGCGTGACCTCGAGCTCGTCTACACGCCGCTGCACGGCGTCGGCGGCACCTCCGTGGTGCAGGTGCTCGAGGCCGCCGGCTTCGACGCTCCCCGCGTGGTCGAGCAGCAGGAGCAGCCGGACGCCGACTTCCCGACCGTCGCGTTCCCCAACCCCGAGGAGCCGGGCGCGATGGACCTCGCGCTCGAGCTCGCGGCGCGCCACGACGTCGATCTCGTCGTCGCCAACGACCCCGACGCCGACCGGTGCGCGGCCGCCGTCAAGGGACTGCACGGCTGGCGGATGCTGCGCGGCGACGAGGTCGGCGCGCTGTTGGCTAACCACCTGCTGCGCACCGGCAAGCAGGGCACCTATGCCACCTCGATCGTCTCCTCGTCACTGCTCGGCAAGATGGCAGCCGCGCACGGCCAGCCCTACGCCGAGACGTTGACCGGCTTCAAGTGGATCGGCCGCGTGCCGGGCCTGGCCTTCGGCTACGAGGAGGCGCTGGGCTACTGCGTCGACCCCGAGCACGTCGCCGACAAGGACGGGGTCTCCGCGCTTCTCCTCCTGTGCGAGATCGCGGCTCACGCCAAGGCCGCGGACCGGACGCTGCCGGACCTGCTCGACGACATCGCCCTCGAGTTCGGCCTGCACGCCACCGACCAGGTCTCCGCACGCGTCGAGGACCTCACCCAGATCGCCGGCGCGATGCAGCGGCTGCGCACCGCACCGCCGGCCGAGATCGGCGGCCTGGCCGTCGAGCGCGTCGACGACCTGGCGCTGGGCTCCGCGGACCTGCCGCCGACCGAGGGACTGCGCTACCACCTCGCGGGTGGCGCGCGGGTCATCGTGCGCCCGAGCGGCACCGAGCCCAAGATCAAGTGCTACCTCGAGGTCGTCGTGCCCGTCGACCCCGCCGACGGGGTCGAGGCAGCACGCATCGCGGCCGCCGGTCGGCTCGACGCGATCGGGGCCGGCATCAAGGCCGCCGCGGGGATCTAACTGGGGGTGTGCCCATGGGGCGGCGCGCTCAGCCCCATCTACCGGATCTGGCGAGAGTCGGGCGTGGGTGTCGGAGCGGACGATCGGGTCGTGTGTCGCTCGCAGCGGCGCAGCGCGCTCTCCGGCACACGACCCGAGAGGCCGCCGCGACCCGAACGCTTCAGCCGCGTATCGGGCGGTGATGCCGGTGCGGCGGGTGCCGGGCATTCTGAGTGACACTGCAGAGCACAGC
>NZ_JANNML010000112.1:0-12938 GCF_031397825.1 Nocardioides sp. | reverse complement strand
GGCTGCAACATCGCGCCGACTCGGCGTACGGGCTGCAACATCGCGCCGACTCGGCGTACGGGCTGCAACATCGCGCCGACTCGGCGTACGGGCTGCAACATCGCGCCGACTCGGCGTACGGGCTGCAACATCGCGCCGACTCGGCGTACGGGCTGACGGCACCGCCTGAGGGAGGACCTCAGAGCCCGAGGTCGGCGCCGCGCAGCGCGGTGACCTTCTCGGCCGGCCCCTCGAACGTCAGTTCGTGCAGCTGGCGGCGCCCGAAGAGGAACAACGTCACCTCGGTGGGGCTGCCCACGACCGTCACGGGGTCGGCACCGCCGCGCATCGTGACCTCCCTGCCCGTGTCGGCGCGCCGGATCCGCACGGGCACTCCGGCCGGCCGCACCAGGGCGCGCCCACCGATGCGGATCGCGGTCCAGATCGCGTCGTCGTCGGCGGGCGTGCGCTCGCGTGGTTGCCACTCGGGTTGAGCGCGACGCAGGTCCTCGTGGTGGACGAGGTACTCGAGGGTGTTGCCCAGCACCTCCACGGGCCACAGCGCGTACGGCGTAAGCCCGGGCTCGCGCAGCCGCTCGACGAGCGCCGCGAAGTCCCGCCGCCCCACGCGTGCCATCGCGCGGTCGGTCAGCCCGGCGAAGGTCTCCATCGCGATCCCGAGCGCCCCGAGCGGGCTGTGCTCGCGCACGAGCAGGTGGCTGACGAGCTGCTGGGCGTCCCAGTCGCCGCACAGGGTCGGCGCGTCCTCACCGAGCACGAGGGCGAGGTCGCAGAGTGCGTGGCGTTCGCGGCGGGCGAGGGTGGGGGAGCGCATCCCGTCAGCCTAGGGACCCGGCGGTCGGGCACGGCGTACGGGACGGGTGGGGGATTGGGTGTTGTCGGTGCCCGGGAATAGCCTTCCTCGCGCGACGGTTGGCGCCGTCAACGAATGAGTCAGGGAGACATGAACGACGAGCGAGCAGACGGCCGGGGGTCGACCCGAGCCGGTTTCGCCGTCCTCGGGGTGGCCATCAGGCGTGAGCCCTGGATCTTCACGCTCTCGACGCTGGGGAGCGTGCTCTTCGGTGCCCTGACCGTGGCCGACGCCTGGGTGCTGGGCTGGTCCACCGACAACGTCGTGCTGCCCGCCTTCGAGACCGGCGAGGTGGGGTCGGGGTCGCTCGTCGCGATCCTCGCGCTCTTCCTCGGCGTCGCGATCCTGCGCGCGGTCGGCATCGTCGCGCGCCGGCTCGGGGCCGGGATCATGCAATACCGCATGCAGGCCCGCACCCGCCGCGCCGTGACCCGGCAATACCTCTCGCTGCCCATGGAGTGGCACCAGCGCCACCCGACGGGCGAGCTGCTGAGCAACGCCAACTCCGACGTCGAGGCCGCCTGGGGCCCGATCGCGCCGCTCCCGATGGCCGTCGGGACGGTCGCGATGATGGTGATCGCGGTCGTCCAGATGTTCCTGGCCGACCTGGTGCTCGCACTGGTCGGGCTGCTGGTCTTCCCGGCTGTCATCGCGGTCAACGTCATCTACCAGAACCTCGCGCAGGGCTGGATGACGCGGGCGCAGCAGCTGCGGGCCGAGGTCAGCGAGATCGCCCACGAGTCCTTCGACGGTGCGATGGTCGTCAAGACCCTCGGCCGCGAGCCGGAGGAGACCGCGCGCTTCGCCGCCAAGGCCGAGGAGCTGCGCGACGTCAACATCCGCGTCGGTCGCATCCGTGCCGCCTTCGACCCGGCGCTCGCCGCGCTGCCGGGCATCGGGGTGCTCTTCGTCCTCGCCTTCGGCGTCTCGCGCGTGCTCAGCGGCGCCACCGACGCCGGCGACGTCGTGACCGTCGCCTACCTGCTGACCATCGTCTCGTTCCCGATCCGCTCGATCGGCTGGCTGCTCGGCGAGTTCCCCCGCAGCGTCGTCGGCTACCGCCGCGTCCGCGCAGTCCTCGACGCCTCCGGCGAGATGGTCTTCGGCGAGTCCCCGGCGACCGCGGGCCGCGCCGGGGCCCGGCTGGACGTCGACGGACTCGGCTACCGCTACGTCCCCGACCAGCCGCTGCTCGAGGACCTGTCCTTCAGCGTCGAGCCCGGCCGCACGGTCGCCCTCGTGGGGGCGACCGCGTCGGGCAAGAGCACCCTCACGACCCTGCTCACCCGACTCGTCGACCCCGACTCCGGACAGGTCGTGGTCGACGGGACCGACGTGCGCGACCTCGCCCCCGGCCAGCTGGCCGCCATGGTCTCGCTCGTCCCGCAGACGGCGTTCCTCTTCGACGACACGGTGCGCGGCAACATCACGCTCGGGGCCGACGTCACTGACGCCGACGTCTGGGAGGCGCTGCGCATCGCCCAGGGCGACGGCTTCGTCGCGGCCCTGCCCGACGGTCTCGACTCCCGCCTCGGCGAGCGCGGGACGTCGTTGTCCGGCGGGCAGCGCCAGCGCATCTCGCTGGCCCGCGCCCTCGTACGCCGCCCCCGGCTGCTGATCCTCGACGACGCCACCTCCGCGGTCGACCCCGAGGTGGAGGCCCGGATCCTCGCCGGCCTCCGCTCGGGCCTGGCCGCCGGGGAGGGTGACCGCGCCGGTGGGTCCACGCTGGTCGTCGTCGCCTACCGCAAGGCCACGATCGGGCTGGCCGACGAGGTGCTCCACCTCGAGGGTGGCCGCATCGCCGACCGCGGCACCCACGCCGAGCTGCTCGCGCGCAACCCGTCGTACGCCCACCTGGTCAACGCCTACGAGCAGGACCCCGAGCACGCCGGCCACGCCGGACACGGGGGAGACGGGGTGCGCACGTGACGACCACCCAGCAGCCCAAGGCGGACGGCTCGACGGTGATGGAGACCGGTGAGGACATCGGCGCGATGGAGACCATCCGTCGCGGCATCGGGCACTCGCCCGAGCTCAAGGAAGGCATCCGCGGCACCCTCCTGCTGGCCGTCCTCGCGTCGGTCGGCCAGGTCATCGTGCCGATCGCCGTCCAGCAGACCCTCGACCGCGGGCTCAACGGCGCGGACGGGCCCGACGTGTCCTACACCGTGTGGATGGGGGTGGCGGCGGCCGTCGGCATCCTGATCACCAGCTATGCCTCCTACGCGATGACGACGCGGCTCTTCACCACCTCCGAGCGGGGGCTGGCGACCCTGCGCATCAAGGCGTTCCGCCACGTCCACGACCTGCCGCTCCTCACCCAGAACACCGAGCGTCGCGGCGCCCTCGTCTCCCGCGTCACCAGCGACGTCGACCAGGTCAGCCAGTTCCTCGTGTTCGGGGGGCTGCTCTTCGTCGTCAGCGTCGGCCAGGTCCTCATCGCGACGGTCGTGATGCTCTTCTACAGCTGGCAGCTCGCCCTCGTGGTCTGGCTCTGCTTCGCACCGCTGTTCCTCTCGCTGCGCTTCTTCCAGCGCAAGCTGTCCGACGCCTACAGCACCGTCCGCCGCCAGGTGGGCTTCCTGCTCTCGGCGATCTCCGAGCCCGTCGTCGGTGCCGCGGTCGTGCGCTCCTACGCCGTCGAGGCCCGCACCCAGACGCGCATCGACGAGGCCATCTCGGCCCACCAGGTCGCCAGCACCCGCGCCCAGGGCTTCACCGCCTTCTCGTTCTCCCTCGGCGGCGTCTCGGCCGGGTTGGCCAACGCCGGGGTGCTGATCGTCGGCATCTGGCTCGGCTTCGCCGGCGACATCACCGCCGGTGAGGTGCTCGCCTTCGCGTTCCTCGTGACGCTCTTCGTCGGGCCGGTCCAGCTGGGCACCCAGATCCTCACCGACGCACAGAACGCCATCGCCGGCTGGCGCCGGGTCATCGGCATCCTCGACACCCCCGCCGACCTCGTCGACCCGGGCCTCGACGGCGAGGTGTTGCCGCGCGGCCCGATCGACGTACGGTTCGAGGACGTGGAGTTCGCCTATCCCGGTGGCCCCCCGGTCCTGCGCGACGTCACGCTGGCCCTCGATGCCGGTCGCCGCGTCGCGATCGTGGGGGAGACCGGCTCGGGCAAGTCCACCTTCGCCAAGCTCCTCACCCGGCTGATGGATCCATCGAGCGGGTCGGTCCTGCTCGACGGCGTCGACGTGCGGCAGATCTCCGAGCAGTCGCTGCGCAAGAGCGTCGTGCTGGTGCCGCAGGAGGGCTTCCTCTTCGACGACACCATCACCGCCAACGTCCGCTACGGCAAGCTCGACGCCACCGAGGCCGAGATCCTCGCCAGCGCCGACGAGCTGGGCCTCTCCGACTGGGTCGCCGGCCTGCCGCACGGTCTCGAGACCCTGGTCGGTCAGCGTGGTGAGTCGCTGTCGGCCGGTGAGCGTCAGCTCGTCGCGCTGCTGCGTGCCCACCTCGCCGATCCCGACCTGCTGGTCCTCGACGAGGCCACCAGCGCCGTAGACCCCGCCCTCGAGATGCGCATCGGCCGCGCGCTCGAGCGGTTGATGAGCGGCCGCACGTCGGTGACCATCGCCCACCGGCTCTCCACCGCCGAGGGCGCCGACGAGGTCGTGGTCGTCGACCAGGGCCGCGTGGTGCAGCGTGGTCACCACAGCGCGCTGAGGGCCGAGGAGGGCTCGGTCTACGCCGGGCTGCACGCCTCCTGGGTCGCCCAGCAGGGGCGCTGACCCACCAGTCGCGCGTCCTCGGCCAGCGCGTCGTGCGCAAGGTCACCGTCCGACGATGACCACGGGGCCGTGACGGTTCGTCAGGCATGAGGCAGGGCGGCGATACTGGGTCGGTGGAGACACTCGACCCGGCCATCGCCGCCCTGCTCAAGCGTTCGGCCGAAGGACTGGTGCCGGCCGTGGTCCAGCAGCACGACACCCTCGAGGTGCTGATGCTGGGCTGGATGGACGACGAGGCGCTGCACCGGACGCTCACGACCGGTCGTGCGACCTACTGGAGCCGCTCGCGCCGGGAGTACTGGGTCAAGGGCGACACCTCCGGCCACGTCCAGTGGGTCAAGGACGTCCGACTCGACTGCGACGGCGACACCCTCCTCGTCAAGGTCGACCAGGAGGGCGCCGCCTGCCACACCGGCGACCACACCTGCTTCGACGCCATCAGCCTCGCCGTGACGACGCCGTGACGGACCGGACGGACCAGCCCCAGCCGGCGAGGTCGACGTTCGGCCCGACCGTGCTGGGCGGGCTCGTCACTGCGGGCTTCACGGCCATCGCGACCAACCAGACCCTGGCGACTGCCCGCCCGACCGACGACGGCGTCCTCTACTCCGACCTCCAGGAGGGCTCCCAGGTCCCGCTGGGCCTGACCCTCAGCCTGGTCGTCCTCGCCTGCTGGGGCGTCCTGCTCGTCACCCGTGGCGTCGTACGACGTGCGGTCGCCGTGATCGGGCTCGTCGCGGCGGTCGGGGCCGCGGCGTCCGTGGTGCTGGGCCGCGGGATCATCCTCGACTCCTACCGCGACGACTTCCGCGACATCGGTGCGACCCCCGTGGTCGACTTCAGCTGGTGGTACTGGCTCGCCCTCGTGCTGTCGGTCCTCGCCGTGCTGCCGGCCGCCGTAGCCGTGCGCCAGGTGGGGCGCTGGCCCGAGATGGGCACCCGCTATGACGCGCCGGGTGACCAGGAGAGGGGCCGAGCGGCCGCGGCCGAGGACGAGGAGCCGTCCAGCCTCGATCTATGGAAAGCCATCGACGAGGGACGCGACCCGACCCGCTGACCCCGAGCGCCGACCAGTCCTGAATAGAATGGTCCCCGCACCACCCGACGTACCGAGATCCCGTGCGCACCTCGCCGCACGACCCACCGCAAGGAGCCCTGCATGTCTGACAACCACGGCAACACTCCGGCTGCCTGGACGGCCGTGGTCGTCGCGCTGGTCGGCTTCGTGGTGGGAGGCGTCGGCCTGATGCTCAGCCCGATCAGCTTCGTCATCTTCTGGATCGGCGTGGTGATCACGCTGGCCTCCGGCGTGCTGTTCCTCGTCATGGCCAAGATGGGCCTCCACGAGTCGACGACGACGCACTGACCGATGTCGTGACCCAGCAGCCGACGGCGCCCGCGCGCTCATCAGAGCGGCCCCCGCAGACGCGGGGGCAGCGCCTCGTCGCGCCGCTGGTCACGATCGGCGCCCTCGGCGCCACCACCGTCGCCCTGCACGTCCGCGACCCGCACTCCCAGGGCAGCTGGGGCTTCTGCCCGAGCGCCGCGATGGGGTTCTGGTGCCCGGGCTGCGGAGGCCTGCGCGCCGTCAACGACCTGACCAACGGGCACCTCGTCGACGCAGCCTCGAGCAACCTGGCCTTCATCGTCGCGCTGCCGTTCCTCGTCGCCGGCCTGGCGCTCTGGACCGTCGACCGCTGGCGGGGCCACCAGCGTCAGGTGTCGATGACGACGGTCTCCCGCGTCGCGGTCACCGTGATCGCGCTGATGGCGCTCTTCACCGTGCTGCGCAACCTGTCCGGGTCGTGGCTCGCGCCCTGAGGCGGGAGCCTGCCTAGCTGCCGAAGTTGCCCTCGTAGGTGATGTCGATCGCGCCGGTGGCGAAGAGGATCCAGTAGAGGACGCCCAGGACGAGGCCGACGATGCCGAGGATGAAGCCCCACTTAGCCTGACCCTCACCCTTCTTGGCGCCCTGGGACTCGCGGATCTCCTTCTGCCCCAGCTTGCCGAGCACCACGCCGGCGCCGGAGAAGATGAAGCAGCCCCAGAAGCAGGGGATGACGCCGATGATGCCGAGCACCAGGGCGGAGATGGCCATCACCGAGTTCTTGGGAGGCTGGGAGCCGTAGCCGTAGGGCTGCGGGGCGCCGTACTGGGGCGGCGGCGGGGGCTGGTCGTAGCTCATGGGGTTCCCTTCGACGTGGGCCGGTCCAGCGAGATGACCGCTGTCAGGACCCTAAGGCCTCGCGTGACAGACTCGTGGCAGCGCAGCGCCCGCGTCGCCTCCCGGCGCGGGACCGATCCAGGAGGTAGTCATGTCCGTGCTCGACGACATCGTCGACGGGGTGCGGATCGACCTCGCGGAGCGCGAGTCGGCGGTCTCGATGGCCGACCTGCGGGCGTCCCTCGCCGACGTCGACCCGGCCCGTGACCCGATGCCGCACTTCCGCGCCCCGGGCTCCAGCGTCATCGCCGAGGTCAAGCGCCGCAGCCCCAGCAAGGGCGACCTGGCCGACATCCCCGACCCCGCCGCCCTCGCCGTGGAGTACGCCGCCGGGGGAGCCGCCGCGATCAGCGTCCTCACCGAGCAGCGGCGATTCGGCGGCAGCCTCGACGACCTGCGCGCCGTGCGGGCGGCCGTCGACACCCCCCTGCTCCGCAAGGACTTCATGGTCACGAGCTACCAGGTGCTCGAGGCCCGCGCTGCCGGCGCCGACCTGGTCCTGCTCATCGTGGCCTCGCTCGACGACGACACCCTGCGCCGTCTCCACGACGAGGCGCGCCAGCTGGGCATGACCGTGCTGGTCGAGGTGCACGACGAGGCCGAGACCGAGCGCGCCGTCGCCCTGGGTGCCGAGCTGATCGGCGTCAACGCACGCAACCTCAAGACCCTCGCCGTCGACAACGACACCTTTGCCCGCCTGGCACCGTTGGTGCCCGACGACCGGGTCAAGGTCGCTGAGTCGGGCATCTCCGGCCCGCCGGACGTCACCCGCTTCGTCGGCGAAGGGGCCCGCGCGGTCCTCGTCGGTGAGGCACTCGTCAAGGACGGCGCTCCGCGCGACGCCGTCGCCGCCATGACAGGAGTCCAGCCATGACCACGATCAGCACGCCGAGCGAGCAGTCACCCGTGATCCCGCCGTCGAGCTTCGACGCCGACGCGCTCGGCTGGTTCGGCGACTTCGGCGGGCGCTTCATGCCCGAGGCGCTGGTCGCCGCTCTCGACGAGCTCACCGAGGCCTGGCAGGACGCCATGGCCGACCCGGAGTTCGTCGCCGACTTCGAGACCATCTGTCGCGACTACGGCGGCATGCCGAGCCCGCTCTACGAAGCGCGCCGGCTCTCCGACAAGGTCGGGGCGCGGGTCCTGCTCAAGCGCGAGGACCTCAACCACACCGGGGCGCACAAGATCCGCAACGTGCTGGGCCAGGCGCTGCTGACCAAGCGGATGGACAAGCAGCGCGTCATCGCCGAGACCGGCGCCGGCCAGCACGGCGTCGCCAGCGCCACGGCGGCCGCCTACTTCGGGCTCGACTGCACCGTCTACATGGGCGCCGTCGACGTCAAGCGCCAGGCCCTCAACGTCGCGCGCATGCACCTGCTCGGCGCGAAGGTGGTCCCGGTCGACAGCGGCAGCGCGACGCTCAAGGACGCCATCAACGAGGCCATGCGCGACTGGGTCGCGAGCGTCGACCACACGGCCTACCTCTTCGGCACGGCGGCCGGCCCCCACCCCTTCCCCAGCATGGTCCGTGACTTCGCCCGCGGTATCGGCGACGAGGCTCGCGCCCAGTGCCTCGAGCGCTACGGCCGGCTGCCCGACGCCATCGCCGCCTGCGTGGGCGGCGGCTCCAACGCGATCGGGCTCTTCCAGGCGTTCCTGGACGACGAGGACGTCGCGATCTACGGCTTCGAGCCCGGCGGTGACGGGGTCGAGACGGGACGCCACGCGGCCACGATCCACCAGGGCGACAGCGGGGTGCTGCACGGCGCCCGCACCTACGTCCTCCAGGACGAGGACGGCCAGACGATCGAGTCGCACTCCATCTCCGCCGGGCTCGACTACCCCGGCGTGGGCCCGCAGCACGCCCACCTGGCCAAGGTCGGTCGTGGCACCTACCTGCCGATCACCGACGCCGAGGCGATGGACGCCATGGCCCTGCTCAGCCGCACCGAGGGGATCATCCCGGCCATCGAGTCCGCCCACGCGATCGCCGGCGCCCTGCGCGTCGCCGAGCAGCTCGGCGCCGAGAAGGGTCCGGAGGCGACGGTGCTGATCAACCTCAGCGGTCGTGGCGACAAGGACATGGAGACGGCCATGGAGTGGTTCGACCTGTGAGCAGCACTGCCCCCACCCTCACCACCAGCACCGCCTTCGAGAAGACCCGGGCCGAGGGCCGCGCGGCGCTGGTCGGCTACCTGCCGGCCGGGTTCCCGGACGTGCCCGGCGGCAGCGACGCGCTGCGCAGCCAGGTCGACTCAGGGTGCGACGTCATAGAGGTGGGCCTGCCCTACAGCGACCCGGTCATGGACGGCCCGACCATCCAGCTGGCCGCCCAGCGGGCGCTCGAGGGAGGGGTCCGCACCGCCGACGTCCTGCGCACCGTGGAGGCCGTCGCTGCCACCGGCACCCCGACCGTCGTCATGACCTACTGGAACCCCGTCGAGCACTACGGCGGGCGCGGCGGTCACGCCCAGAGCGTGGCCCGCTTCGCCGCCGACCTGGCCAGCGCCGGGGGAGCGGGGTTGATCACGCCCGACCTCACCCCGGACAGCGCCCCGGAGTGGATCGCCGCGGCCGACGAGCACGGGCTCGACAAGATCTTCCTGGTCGCGCCCTCCTCGACCGAGAGCCGTGTCGCGATGACCACCGCAGCCTGCCGCGGCTTCGTCTACGCCACCGCCGTCATGGGTGTCACGGGTGCGCGCACGACCACGAGCGACCTCGCCGGCCCCCTGGTCGAGCGCACCAAGGCCACGACCGACCTGCCGGTCTGCGTCGGCCTGGGGGTCAGCAACGGCGACCAGGCCGCCGAGGTGGCGTCGTACGCCGACGGCGTGATCGTCGGCTCCGCCTTCGTGCGGGCCCTGCTCGACCACGACGACCGGGCCGCCGGCCTGCGCGCCCTCGCAGCCCTGACGGAGGACCTCGCCGCGGGATGTCGACGTGGCTAGGCCGAGGCTCTGGGGTCGTGGCCGCGCCGGCCTCGCGGCGGCGCTCCTCACGGCGCTCGTGGCCTCCGGCTGCGGCGGTGAGGCCAGTGCCGACGGCGCGTTCGAGGGCAAGACCCTCGACAACCCCCTCCCGGTGCCGGACATCGCCCTGACCGACACCTCGGGCGACGACTTCTCGCTGGCGGCCGACACCGACAAGCGCCTGAGCCTGGTCTTCTTCGGCTATAGCAACTGCCCCGACATCTGCCAGATCGTGATGGCGTCGCTCGCGGGGGCGATCACCCGGCTCGACGACGCCGACCGCGAGCAGGTGGAGGTCATCTTCGTGACCACCGATCCCGCACGCGACACCGAGACGGCCCTGCGCCGCTACCTCGATCGCTTCAACCCCGACTTCATCGGGCTCACCGGCGACATCGAGACCATCATCGACGTGGGGCGGCCGCTGGCGGTCTACGTCAACGACGGCGTGGAGCTGCCCACCGGCGGCTTCGACCTGGGCGGCCACAGCACCCAGATCACAGCCATCGACAGCGAGGACCAGGCTCCGGTCTACTGGAGCCAGGACACGTCGCAGTCGGAGTTCGCCGACGACATCCACACCCTGCTCGGCGAGGAGCCCTAGACATGACCGACCTCCTGACGCTCACCGCCCTCTCGATCCCCAGCCCCAGCCAGGGAGTCTGGTACGTCGGTCCCGTCCCGCTGCGCGGCTACGCCCTGTCGATCATCCTCGGCATCGTGGTCGCCATCTGGATCGGTGAGCGCCGCTGGGTGGCTCGCGGAGGTCGCCCCGGCGACGTCCAGGACCTGGCGATCTGGGGCGTGCCGTTCGGCCTGGTCGGGGCCCGGCTCTACCACGTGGCCACCGACCACGGGCTCTACTTCGGCGACGGCAACAACCCGATCACGGCCCTCTACATCTGGCGTGGCGGGCTCGGCATCTGGGGTGGTGTCGCCCTGGGAGCGCTCGGGGTCTACCTCGGCGCCCGCCAGAAGGGCATCAAGCTGCTCCCGGTGCTCGACGCGATGGCGCCGGGCGTGCTGGTCGCGCAGGCGATCGGCCGCTGGGGCAACTGGTTCAACCAGGAGCTCTACGGTCGGCCCACCGACCTGCCGTGGGGCCTCGAGATCGATCCCAGCAACTACCCGTCGGGGCTGACCTTCCCCGAGGGCACGACCTTCCACCCGACGTACCTCTACGAGTTCCTGTGGAACCTCGCGGCCTTCGCACTGGTGATCTGGGCCGACCGGCGCTTCAAGCTCGGTCACGGCCGGGTGATCGCGCTCTACGTCATGGCCTACACCGCTGGTCGCGGCTGGATCGAGGACCTGCGCATCGACACCGTCGAGCTCAGCGACGTCGGCGGACTGCGCTTCAACGTCTGGGTCTCGATCGTGCTGTTCGTCGCCGCGGCGATCTTCTTCGTCGTCAGCCTGCGACTGCGCCCCGGCCGGGAGGACGACGTCTGGCGCCCGGGTCGCGGGCCGGACGCCACCGACCAGGCGGGCGACGAGGCGGGCGACCAGGCGGGCGACGTGACGGGCACCGCTGACACGGACGCCGCGCCCACTGCTGGGACCGGCTCGGAAGCCTCGACCTGAGGCGTCCACCGCACAGCCGGGGACTGCTCTGCGGCGTCACCGGGTGGTAATCTGGAGGCTCCGCCGCGTGGGCCAATGTCGTCCCTTGCGCCCACACGTTGCAGCCATGTCTGCACATGACGACGACGGGAGAACTCAGTGCCCTACTCGCACGCGTTCCCGCCGCCCCAGGGGCTCTACGACCCCCGCCACGAGAAGGACGCCTGTGGCGTGGCTTTCGTGGCGACCCTCACCGGGGAGGCCAGCCACGACATCGTGGCGAAGGCACTGACCGCACTGCGCAACCTCGAGCACCGCGGTGCCGCCGGTGCGGAGCCCAACTCGGGCGACGGCGCGGGCATCCTGATGCAGGTGCCCGACGCGTTCCTGCGCGCGGTGGTCGACTTCGACCTGCCGCCCGCCCACGCCTACGCCGTCGGCACGGCGTTCCTCCCCGGCGACGAGGCCCACGTCGAGCAGACACGGCGCCAGATCGAGGAGATCGCGACCGAGGAGGGCCTCGCGGTCCTCGGCTGGCGCGACGTCCCGACCGACCCCTCCGTCCTGGGCGCCACCGCCCAGGGCGTCATGCCCACGTTCAAGCAGGTCTTCCTCGCCGGTGCGACCCAGCGCGTCACGGGCATGTCGCTGGAACGCATGGCCTTCTGCCTGCGCAAGCGCGCCGAGCGCGACGCGGACGTCTACTTCCCCTCGCTGTCCTCGCGCACCCTGCTCTACAAGGGCATGCTCACCACCGACCAGCTCGACAACTTCTTCCCCGACCTCGTCGACGAGCGCGTCGCCTCGGCGATGGCCGTGGTCCACTCGCGCTTCTCGACCAACACGTTCCCCAGCTGGCCGCTGTCGCACCCGTTCCGGTTCATCGCCCACAACGGCGAGATCAACACCGTCATGGGCAACCGCAACTGGATGCGGGCGCGTGAGGCGCTGCTGTCCAGCGACGTCATCCCGGGTGACCTCGAGCGGATCTTCCCGATCGTCACCCAGGGCGCCTCGGACTCCGCGTCGTTCGACGAGGTGCTGGAGCTCCTCCACATGGGCGGGCGCAGCCTGCCGCACGCGATGCTGATGATGATCCCGGAGGCGTGGGAGAACCACACCGAGATGGATGCGAAGCGTCGCGAGTTCTACTCCTTCCACTCCGCGCTGATGGAGCCCTGGGACGGGCCGGCGTGCGTCGTCTTCACCGACGGCTCCCAGATCGGGGCCGTGCTCGACCGCAACGGCCTGCGCCCCTCGCGCTACTGGGTCACCGACGACGGCCTGGTCGTCCTGGCCTCCGAGGTCGGCGTGCTCGACCTCGACCCCGCCACCATCGTCCGCAAGGGCCGGCTCCAGCCGGGCCGGATGTTCCTCGTCGACACCGACGAGCACCGCATCATCGAGGACGAGGAGATCAAGGCCCAGCTCGCCGGGGAGCACCCCTACGGCGAGTGGCTCCACGCCGGTCTGATCCACCTCGACGACATCCCCGAGCGCGAGCACATCGTGCACACGCACGCCTCGGTGACGCGTCGCCAGCAGATCTTCGGCTACACCGAGGAGGAGCTGCGCGTCCTGCT
>NZ_JANNML010000116.1:0-19991 GCF_031397825.1 Nocardioides sp. | reverse complement strand
ACGAAGAAGTCGCGCCTCTTCCACCGCGGCTGTCGCCGGTGACGTGAAGCGAGCTCTCAGGTCACGTCACTTCCCGGACCCGTCGTAAGGCAGGCCGTTGAGCACCAGGACCTGCGCCGGCGCGGTGTCGGGCGCGACGATCACGCGCACCTCGGTGCCCACGAGGCCGTTGATCTCGTCGAAGTACGACCTCAGGTCACCGTCGCCGTCGAGGTCCGCGCCGGCTGTCCCCGCGAGGAAGTCGGAGTCACCCAGGTCGAGAGGCAGACCGTCAAGGCACCAACGGAGTTCGCAGAAGGTGAGTGTCCCGGTCAGCGCGATCGGCGAGGGGGTTGGATCCGGCTCGGACTCCACGGGGGGATCCGGTGGCGGTGTCGGGGTGGGGGCGGGATCTCCCCCCGGGGTCGGTGGTGACGGAGGCGAGAGGGGAGGACCCGGCGGGGGTGTCGGCGGGGGTGTCGGAGGGGGTGTCGGAGGGGGTGTCGGAGGGGGTGTCGGCGGGGGTGTCGGGGCCGGGGCCGGGGTTGGTGTCGGAGCCGAGGCGGGCGTGGTGGAGGGGGACGCAGTGATGCCTGGGAGCGCTTCGACGGCAGGTCCGGGAGGTGTTCGAGAAGGTGCATCCTGCCACGAGGCAAAGTGCCGCGCCACGGCAGCGAGCGCGTCGTGATCCTCGTGGAGCCCAAGATCACCAGGACCGCTGACGGAGAGATCCTCGATTGCCAGTGTCCAGAGCGAGGTGCCGGGGATGACCTGCTCTGGGGTGTCGTAGTCGCCCAGGCGGTAGGCGCGCTCCATGATGAGGACGCTCGAGACGTAGGCGCTCGAAGGGTTGTAGAGGTGGACGGCTGTGCGCTGCCTGCTTCGGGTGGTCAGGTCGTCGGGAGCGCTGCAGAGGAACACGGCCGTGGCGAGCGCGGCGTCATCGATGTCGTCGGGTGAGCGCAGCGAGTCCCCGTCCCCGTCGACGCCGATGACCGACCAGGTCGAGGGGAGGAGCTGCATCGGCCCGACCGCCCGGTCCCACTGTGGATCCCCGTCGACCCGACCGCCATCGGTGTCGCGGATCCCCGAAACCGGCCCGGTGCCGTCGAGGGCCACGCCACGGATGGCGGGGCTCGAGGTCCCGTCAGGCAGGAGGTGAGCGCCACCAGAGCGGCCGTGGTCGGACTCTGCACGGCCGATCGCTGCGAGGAGGGTCCACGACAGACCGCAGGAGGCATCGGCCCGGCCGATCACCAAGGCAGCGCGCTGGTAGGCCAGGAGCGCCGTCGTCGGGACGTCCAAGTCGGCGTAGGCCGACGCCGGGAGCTTGGCGGTGCCGTTGCGCTGCTGCCCCCACGCCTGGCCGGCCGAGAGGATGGGCGCCTGCATCGCCTGCATCGCCTGTATCGCCTGTATCGCCTGTATCGCCTGTACCGCCTGTACCGACTGCTCTGTGACGTCCGGTCCCACCCCGAACGATGCGCTGGCGACGAGCGGAGCGCTGCGGCCCGCCAAGGTCGACGCCGTGACCACCACGACCGTCGTCGCCGCCAACCCCGCCACCAGCAACCGCCGTGCCGCGACACCCTGCAGGCAGGCGCGGATGCCCCTGGCTGGCATTCCTCGCATGTCGTCCTCCGAGGGTCGGGTGCCGGCATGCAGGAGGTCCGCCTCGAGGTCGGAGAGCATGCGGTCTGGCGTTGTCGGCCCCACGGTGCGTCACCATCCTTGGGGATTTCTTGGGTGGGCTCAGCCGAGGACGGTGAGGGGGCCCTCGTGGTCGCCGGGCGGCTCGAGATCGTCGTGGTGGAAGGCGGCGAGGCCGTCCGGGAGGACGTGGTCGTCGGGGTGGGCGCCGCTGCAGGCGCGCACACGTGCGAGGAGGCTCGCGCGATCCGTGACAGGTCGACGGCCTCGGGGACATCGGGGCCCGCCAGGACCCCGCGGTAGTCGTCGCGCATCGACCGCGACCAGGACGAGAAGTCGAGCACCACGTCGCGCCCCGCCGCGACCAGGGCGAGCAGCTGGGTCTTGAGGAGTGCGCCGACTCGGCACGCGCGGTGCAACATTGCGCCGACTCGGCGTACCCGGTGCAACACTGCGCCGACTCGGCGTCACGTGGCCGCCGGACGCCCGGACGGCGTCACACGAGGACGGTGAGCGGACCCTCGTCGGGGGTGGGGACCTCGAAGTGGTCGTAGTGCTCGGCAGCGAGCGTCTCGGGGAGCACGAAGTCGTCGGCGTCGCTGCCGAGCCGGGTCCGCACCCGCGCGAGCACGGTCTCGCGGTCGGTGGCGAGGTAGATCGTCTCGGGGACGACCCCCACCTCGGCGAGCAGGCGCCGGTAGTCGTCACGCATCGCCCGCGACCAGAACGAGAAGTCCAGGACCACGTCGCGGCCGTTGGCGATGAGGTCGAGCAGCCTCGCGCGGAGCTCCGACTCGATCTCGGCGCGCACCTCCGGCGGCAGCGGGACGGTCCGGATGCCACGGCGCCACATCTCGACGTCGAAGGACAGCCGCACCATCCCGCCGGCCTCGAGACGCCGCGCGTGCGTCGACTTCCCGGAGCCCGAGGGGCCGCACATGAGGACCACCCGAGGCATGTCGGGAGCCTACGACGGGTCCAGGCACAATGACGCGGTGACCTCGGGAGACGACACGGCCTACTTCCACCGCCTCGCCACGGGGACCTTCCGGGCGACCGACCACGTCGGCGGCGCGTGGGACACCGCCACGCAGCACGTCGCACCGGCGCTCGGGCTGATGGTGCACGCCGTGGAGGCCGATCGGGTCGGTAGGCGCGACGACCCAGCGCTCGTGGCGCGGGTGTCCTTCGACATCCTCGGCACGATGCCGGTGGACGTCGTCGAGATCGCGGTCCAGGTCCTGCGCCCCGGTCGCACGATCGAGCTGGTCGAGGCACGGCTGCGCCACGCCGGCCGCGACGTCGTACGTCTCCGGGCCTGGCTCCTGCAGCCGGGGGAGACCGACCAGCTCGCGGGGACGGCGCTGCCGCCGATCCCGGGGCCCGACGACCATCCCCGGTGGGACGGGACGACGCTCTGGCCCGGCGGCTTCATCGCCTCGGTCGACGTGCGGCGGCACCTCCACGAGCCCGGCCGTGGCACCTTCTGGGTGCGCCCGCGCGTCCCGCTGCTCGCCGACGAGGACGTCAGCGCGCTCGCGGCGACCTTCGGCACCGTCGACATCGCCAACGGGATGGTCGTGCGTGCCGACCCCGGTCAGGTCGCCTTCCCCAACGTCGACCTGACGGCCCACGTGCTGCGCCCACCGTCCGGCGGCTGGGTCGGTTTCGACACCACCGTCTCCTTCGGCGTCGGAGGCCTCGGCATCACCAGCACCGTGCTGCACGACGTCGACGGCCCGGTCGGGACGATGTCGCAGGCGCTCACGGTCCGACCCGTGAGCCCGGCGTCAGCGTCGCGGTAGGGCCCCGACCAGCCCCTGCACCAGCTCGTACGTCGCACGGTCGGCCGCCGCGACCAGGCCGCGGACGGTCGGGTCCTGCGGTCGGTAGGCCTCGCCGCCGAACATCCCGACGTGACCACCCGCCTCGTGGAGCAGGAGCGAGCCCGGGGCGTGGTCCCACGGCTTCGCGACCCAGTAGAGGGCGTAGTCGGCGGCGCCCTCGACCAGGTGCGGGTAGTCGACCCCGCAGCAGACCCAGGTGAGGTCGAGCGCGCGCAGCGTGCCGAGCGCGCGTCCCAACCAGCTGCGGCGCGAGGTGACCCCGCGCAGGTCGTCGCCGAGGGGAGCCCGGACCAGGCGCTCGCCGTTGCGCCAGGCGCCGGCTCCGCGCTCGGCGACGTAGGCGACCTGGTGCTGGGGCTGCCAGATCCAGCTGCGCACGACCTCGCCGCCGCGCAGCTCGGCCACCATCACCGCGTGGTCGGGCGAGCCGTTGACGAAGTTCTTCGTGCCGTCGACGGGGTCGACGGTGAACGTGTGCTCGGCGGCGGCGTAGCGCTCCAGCAACGACGGGTCGGCCGCCGTCGCCTCCTCGCCGAGGATCACCGCGTCGGGGTAGGCGCGCAGCAACGCGTCGGTGAGGAGCACCTCGGCCTCGTGGTCGGCGACGGTCACCAGGTCACCGGGGTCCTTCTCCGAGACCTCGTGGGCGCTCAGGGCCTGGAAACGCGGGTTGATGACCTCCTCGGCCACGTCCCGGAGCAGGGTCAGGACCTCGTCTGTCTCCACGGGACGAACCTACCGACCCTCGTGAGCGCGCAGCCACCGGGCCAGCAGCGGGGTCAGCAGGAGGATCACCAGCAACCGGAACAGCTGCACCGCCATGACGTAGGTGACGTCCGAGCCGCTGTCCGCGGCAGTGGCGAGGACGGCGAAGAGTCCGCCCGGGGTCGTGGCGAGGTAGGCGGTGAGCCCGTCGACCGGCGTCAGCCAGGCGAGCGCCGATCCCATGAGGGCCGACAGCACGATCATGGCGACGATGAGTCCGGTCACCACCGGCAGCATCCGGGTGATCGCCGCCAGGCTGGCCCGGGTGAAGCGCAGCCCGACCTGGACGCCGATCAGGGCGTAGCCGAGCCACTGCAGCGGGACCGGCACCGACACCTCCCCGAGCCACCCGGCGGACACGACGACCGCGGCGATGGTGAGCGGGGCGAGCAGGGTCATCGTCGAGACGGGCACGAGCCGCGCCACCAGGAGGCCCCCGCCGACGGCGAGGGCGACGTACGCCGTCGAGGCGGCCAGGGAGCCTCCGGATCCCTCGAGCGTCCCCACGCCCGAGGCGGGGTCGAACACGACGGCGGTCACCAGCGGCATGGTGACGAGCACGATCAGGACCCGGAGGTACTGCACGACCGTCACGACCCGGTCGTCCGCCCCGAGGTCGCGCGCGACTGCGACGACCCCGGAGGCACCCCCGGCGACGAGGGCGAAGGCGCCGGTCACGGGGGAGACGTCACGTCGCAGTGCCAGGAGCCGCCCCGCCAGGAGGCTGAGCACGACGGTGCCCAGGGTGACCAGCAGGACCGGCCCGATCTCGCCGCCCATGCGGCGCAGCGCCTCGACGCTGACCAGGGTGCCGATGGTGACCCCGATGAGGGCCTGCCCGAGGCGGAACGCGGCGGCCGGCACCTTGATCTCGGTGGGCGAGGTGAGCGCGTGGGCCATGCCTCCGAGCAGCGAGCCGAAGAGCACCGCCGACGGCACGCCGACGAGCGAGAGCAGCACCGAGAGGAGCACGGTCACCGACACGACGAGCGTCACGCCGGTCAGCGGCGTGCGTCCCCGGTCAGTCACCACCTCACCCTAGGAGGCCCGCCGGGTCCGGCTGGCAGCACGTCTCGACGGGTGTCGGTGGTCGTGCCTAACGTCTACGTGCATGGACGTCAGAGAGATCCAGGTGACCTTCGACTGTGCCGACCCGGCAGCCCTGGCGGGCTTCTGGTGCGCGGCCCTCGGCTACGAGGTCGACCCGCCGCCGCCGGGCTTCGACACGTGGGACGCCGCACTCGAGGCGTTCGGGGTGCCACCCGACCAGCGCAACACCCGGTCGGCCTGTCACGACCCGACGGGCACCGGCCCGCGGCTGTTCTTCCAGGTCGTCCCGGAGGGCAAGTCCGCCAAGAACCGGGTGCACCTCGACGTCCGGGCGGCGCCGGGACTCCAGGGGGAGGAGCGGATGGCCGCGCTGGAGGCGGAGGGAGAGCGGCTGGTCGCCCTCGGCGCGACGCGCGTGGAGCGCCACGAGCCGGAGCCGCCGCTCAGCCACGGCTTCCTGGTGCTGCAGGACCCGGAGGGCAACGAGCTCTGCCTCGACTGACGCCCCTACGATCGAGGGGTGACAGCCGAGCCGCCGACCAGGACCGTGCTGACGGTCTGGGGCGTTGGCCTCGCGGTCTACCTCGTCGCCGTCTTCCACCGCTCGTCCCTGGCGGTCGCCGGCCTCGCGGCCAGCGAGCGCTTCGACATCTCCGCCTCGCAGCTGGCGGCCTTCACGATGCTCCAGCTGCTCGTCTACGCCGGCATGCAGATCCCCGTCGGGCTGCTCGTCGACCGCTTCGGGTCGCGCAGCGTCATGCTGGCCGGGACGCTGCTGCTGACCGGCGCCCAGGCGTTGTTCGCGGTCGCCGAGAGCTATCCGCTGGCCCTGCTCGCCCGCACCCTCGTCGGGGTCGGCGACGCGCTGACCTTCATCTGCGTGCTCAGGCTGGTCAGCCGTTGGTTCCCCGCCCGCCGCGTCCCCTTCGTCACGCAGCTGACCGGCACCCTCGGGCAGGTCGGTGCCATCGGGGCGGCGATCCCCATGACCTACGCGCTGGGTCGCTGGGGCTGGACCACCGCCTACCTCGGCGCGGCCGTGCTGGGCGCCGTGCTGGCGGTCGCGATCCTGGTCGCCGTCCACGACTCGCCCGACGGGCGCAACCTGCGCGGGCCGCGGATGTCGTGGGGTGCGGTCCGCCAGACCCTGGCGGCCTCCTGGGCGCACCCGGGCACCCGGCTGGGCTTCTGGATGCACTTCTCGACCCAGTTCAGCGCCACTGCGCTGTCCCTGCTCTGGGGCTACCCCTTCCTCGTCCGCGGAGAGGGGCTCTCGTCACGTCAGGCAGGGGTGTTGCTGTCCTTGATGATCGTGGCCGTCATGGTCAGCGGGCCGGTGCTCGGCTGGCTGATCGGCCGGCATCCCTGGCACCGCTCGACGATCGTGCTCACCATCGTCTGGTCGATCGTGGCGGTGTGGACCGTGGTGCTCGTCTGGCCGGGTGAGGCCCCGCTACCGCTGCTGGTGCTCCTCGTGCTCGTCGCGGGCGTGGGCGGGCCAGCATCGATGATCGGCTTCGACCTGGGGCGCACCTCCAACCCCGTCGAGCGGCTCGCGAGCGCCAGCGGCATCATCAACCAGGCCGGGTTCACGGCGTCCCTGATCCTCGTGGTGGCGATCGGCGTCATCCTCGACTGGCGCACCCCCGGTGCCAGCACGGCGTACACACCCGAGGCCTTCCGGTGGGCGATGAGCTCGCAGTACGTCCTGTGGGGGATCGGGCTCCTGCAGATCTGGCGCTACCGCCGGAAGGCGCGCGCCGTGATCGACCGGACCCAGCTCGAGTCCGGCGTCCTGGCCTGACGTCGGGAGCCCTACCGGTCGATGACGGTGGCGATGACGAACAGCACCGCGACGTGCGCGACGAGGACTCCCAGCGCGTGACGACCGACGGGCACGAGCACCCTGGCGACGGTCGAGGCCAGAGGGCGCCAGCAGGCCGTGACGAGGGCCGTGGCGACCAGTGCCGTGGCCGTGACGAGCGCGATGCGTCCTACCGGCAGGTCGACGCCGGCCACGAGGTCTGCGTCCAGGGTGCCGCCGTCGGCCCACCACCACCCGACCCCGACGGCGTACGCCGCGACGGCAAGACCGGCGACCAGCGTGCCGGTCCTGCCGCGGAGCCAGGCGGCGACCGCACGACGGTGGTGTCCCAGGACCAGGCCGTGGACGAAGAGGAGCTGCCAGGCCAGCGGTGGGTAGGTGTCGGCGAACTGGGCAGGCGACCAGGTGGGGTGCCAGGTCTGAGCGAGTCCCCAGAGCCCCCAGGACAGGACGAGTGCCACCCACGACAGACGTCTCCGCAGCAGGAGCAGCACGAGCGGGACCACGAGCCCGAGGAGCACGAACAGACCCAGGATGCTGGTGGCCCACGGGCCCATCTCCAGGAGCAGCAGGCGACGCGCCGCGTCCCACGGTGTGGGGTAGTCGAAGAGGTGGTCGGCGTCGGGGAACAGGTCGCGCACCTCGCCGGTGGCGGGGTCGCGGAGCCCCAGGAGCCGCTCGGCCCTGGCACCGGGGACGAGGCTGGCGACGTAGACCCCCAGTGCGGTCAGGACGGCAGCAGCGTAGAGGCGGCCGGCGCGCTTCAGGGAGCGCACGACGGGGGAGGACGCGATCGAGAGGCCGGAGAGCAGCACCAGCGCCTCGGCGACCGGAAGCACCCCGAGAGCCGAACGAGCGGTGTCGAGGTGTCCCAGGACGACGGCGACGTGACCTGCCACCACCAGGACGACCAGCGCCCCACGCACCAGGTCCAGCCGGGGATCGCGAGAGGCATCGGCTTCGACCGGACCTGCCCAGCTGGGCCGTGCGCGGACCAGCAGCGCCAGGACGAGCAGCCCCAGGAGCACCAGACCGCCGATGCCGAGAGCACGGGAGGCCGGGTCTGGAGTCACCCCGGCCGGGAGGTCACTGCCGGGCGCGGGCACGAAGGAGCCACCGTCGCTGATCGGGTTGCCGTCGGCGTCGCGGGGGGTGGTGTCCTCGACGGGCTCGCTGACCGGTCCCAGGTCCACCGTGGAGCGCTCGAGGTCGGAACGGATCGCGGCCGCGATCTCGGGGTCCGCCGTGACGCGCCAGTCCACCGCGGAGGTGTCGACCTCCGGCTCGATGCGGTCGACCTCCAGCCAGCTGATGAGGCCGATCAGGGGGTGGTCGGTGGCACCGCCGAACACCTGGCGCCACCACGACCGCTTGAGCTCGAGCTCCGTCGCGCCCTCGACGGCCGGGTTGTAGAGCGCCGAGGTCTGCACCAGCATGGGGCGGTCCCCGGCGGCCGCGAAGCGGTCGTAGAACGGCCGCCCGTTGGTGCCGTCGCCGTAGCCCCAGGTCTCGGCGAGCCGCGCGTCGAACTCGCCGCTCGGGACGACGTTGCTCTCGATCCCCTGGTCCTGACCGAAGCGGTAGAGGGTCAGACCGACCCAGTCGACGACGTCGTCGCCGGGGAAGTACGGACCGTAGGGGTCGTCACCGGGAGCCAGCCGCCCGTCGCCGTCGGTGTCCAGGGGCCCGACGTCGACCTCGTCGGGCAGCCCGATGTCACCGTCGGCGCCCTGCTCCTCCCGGTAGGGGTAGCCGGAGCCGTAGACGGGCGACCAGACCGTCTCCACATGGGGTGCCGTCGTGTCCAGGCCCTCGGCGAGCACGCGGAAGGCGGCCTTGTAGGCGACGGGCTGCTGGCCCCACGGCTCCCAGGAGCCGTTCATCTCGGCTCCGAAGCGTGCGAGGAACCAGGTCCCGAGCTCGCCGTGGAGCCCGTCGAGGAGCTCCCCGAGGGCCTCGGCGTCAGCGAGTCCGAGTCCCTCCAGTGGCGTGCGCGGCTGCAGGTCGACGACGACGACCGCACCTAGGGTCGCGATCGCTCGCACCTGACGCTCGAGAAAGGCCTGGTCCTCCCCGCTGATGGGGTAGTCGACCTGGAAGGTGAAGGACGAGGGTGCGGCGCCGAGCGCGTCGGCGTAGTCCTGGGGCACGGCGGTCTCGATGTCGAGCTCGGGACCGAACCAGGGAGCGCCGGGCTCGGGCCGCGGCATCGTGTCGTCCACAGCGGCGTGCGCCGGGACGACTGGAGCAAGGGTGAGGAGGGGCAGCAGCATCGCTGCTGCCAGGCCGAGGACGACGGCCGGCCGGAGGTGGCGCTGCACGATCAGTCGGCAGTCCGGAGGCAGAGGAGGTCCCAGAGGTTGCGGCCGTCGACGCGCTCGTAGGAGAGGTCGTCCAGGGCGGCGGTCGCGAGGGCCAGGCCGCGTCCTGACTCCGCCAGGGCGTCGGGCATGGCGACACCGCTGAGATCGAGCTCGGTGGGCAGCCCGTTGTCACCTAGGTGAGCCATCAGGTTCTCCTCGGTGATCCCCACGACGATCTCGAAGCGTCGCCCGTCCTGGCCGGGGATGTCGCTGTGGTCGGCCGCGTAGGCGTGCTCCACGACGTTGCCGAGGATCTCGATCACCGACATCTCGAACCGCATGCGGTCGCGGTCCGAGATGTCGGGAGACGTGCCCCACAGGTGCTCGAGCATGGCGTGCACCAGGTCCATGATCTCCGGCGTCGCCGGCGCCGACAGCACGAGGCGGCTCTCCAGGGTCGTGACGACCCGTGCGGGACCGGGATCAGTCATCGAAGGCACCCTCGACCGACTCACGAGCCCGGAGCACCCGGTCGAGGTTGGTGAGCTCGAAGACCGTCATCACTGCCGGTGACACCCGGGCGATGCGCAGGTCGCCGCCGGCCTGTCGGGCCGACTTGAGCCCCCCGATGAGGGCACCCAGCCCCGAGGAATCGAGGAAGGTGGTCTCGCCCAGGTCGACGACGATCCTGGTGGTACCGCCGCTCACGAGCTCGGAGAGGATCTCCTTGAGCCGCCGGGCCGAGACCATGTTGAGCCGACCCTCCGGTGTGACGACGCCGATGCCGTCGTCTCGGGTGTGGACCGCGAACTCGATCATGATGCTCCTTGGTGGGAAGTGCCGGCAGTCACCGGCACGGGGTCGGACTCGTCGGACGGTTCGTAGCCGCGGTAGAGCGCGGCCTTGATGATGACGGAGAAGATCAGCAGGTCGAAGGCCACCCAAACCATGTTGAACAGGCTGCCCGGGATGTTGGCCTGGCCCGACGCCATCCGCGCGATCCCTGCGAGGACCGCGAGGACGAGCAGGCCCATCGCCCACAGCTGGGGACGGATCAGGTGCCAGGCGGGGCCGGTGGGCTCACGCTTGGTCTTGGGCGTGACGGCGAAGTCGAGGCTGCGCCCGAGGAAGACGTTGCCGAAGGCCGTCGTGAAGGACGTGATCCAGACCGGGAAGAGAGCGAGGGAGTACTGCTGGCCGCGCCAGGTCTTGCGTCCGTCGGCCACCACGAAGAACAGCAGCTGGTTGATGACGAGGAAGGGGATCAACCGGACGAAGAACTCGAAGCTCAGGGCGTTGACGGGCAGGACGCCGAGCGTCAGGTAGACCACCGGTGCGCCGATGTAGACGAGCGCGGCGAAGCCCGACATGTAGCTCCACATGGTCGAGAAGTACATGAGGCGCTGGGCGAGGGTCAGTCCCTTCTGGACGAGGGGATTCTCCTTGAACATCACCTGCACGGTGCCCTGGGCCCAGCGCAGCCGCTGGGTCAGCATCGTCTGCAGGTCCTCGGGCGCCAGCCCCAGAGCCAGGACCTCGTCGTGATAGGCCGACTTCCACCCCAGTGCGTGGAGCCGCATGCAGGTCGCCATGTCCTCGGTGACCGAGATGGTCGCCATCGGCATCACCGCCTGGGCCTCGCCACCGCGGTCGACGTCGATGGCGTTGACGAGGGCCTGCACCGTCTCGACGGCGCCGAGGGGCGACCAGTCCCGGTGGGCCATCTGCTGCAGGACCTCGTCGTCCATCGTGGCCAGCGCGAGGTCGGGGTCGCTGCCGATGCCGTCGAGCTCCGCGATCACCGCCAGGTCCGACTGGAGCGCCTCGAGGTCGGCTGCCACCAGGTCCCTGCGGATGGCCCCGACGCGCTTCTGGAACCTGTAGGTCACGTCGAAGAGCGCGCCACCGCGCGCGAGATCCCGGCGCGCCCGCCCGATCTCCTGGAGGATGGCGTCGAGCGCCTCGCGTGCCTGAGCCTCGCCGGGGTCCAGCGTGCGCCTCGCCGAGCGCAGCACCGCACGGGCCGTCTTCAGCGCCCGGTGGACGCCCACCTCCACCTCGCCGACGTAGCGTGAGACGCCCAGCTGCATCAGGGCCTCACGACGGATGACGGCATTGGAGCCGCAGAAGAAGGCGGAGTTCCAGCCGTCCTTGCCCTGTTGGATCGGACCGTAGAAGAGCGGTGCCTGGCTGCCCAGGGGGTCTTCCTCCGGCACGTTCGTGAAGTACTGCGGCGTCTGGACGAGGGCCATCCTCTCGTCGACGAAGAAGCCCAGGGTGTGGTCCAGCATCTCGGGCTTCGGGATCATGTCGGCGTCGAGGATCAGCAGGAACTCGCCCTCGGTCGTGAGGAGGGCGTTGTTGAGGTTGCCGGCCTTGGCGTGCCGTGGCATGCCCGCCCACTCGGCAGACCGCGTGATCCACCCGATGCCCTCCGCCTCGGCGGCTGCGCGCATCTCGGGTCGGTTGCCGTCGTCGAGGACCCAGGTCTGGTGCGGGTAGGTGATGGCCCTGGCGGCGCGTGCCGTCGTCATCACGAGCTCGATGGGTTCGTTGTAGGTGGCGATGAAGACGTCGACCGTGAGCCCCGGCTCCGGCGGCGGGGGAGTCTCACGCTCCTTGAGCCGCCACATGCCCAGGCCGAAGAGCAGCGAGTCGATCAGGCTGTAGCTCTCCGCCACGACCAGTGGCACCGCGATCCACCACGCGTCCCAGTTGACCGAGAAGAGCCAGCGCCAGACGACGTAGTTGAGACCCAGCAGCGACGTCAGGATGACGATGACGCGGATCAGCAGCAGCCGACGGCTCACGGAGCGACACCCTCCGGGGGGGCGCGGAACACCGCCACGGCGGTGACGTCGTCGAGTGCTGTGCGGTCGCGGGCCAGGCGGGCGACGAGCTCGAGGAGCGTGCTCGCGTCGTCGGCCTTGCGGACCAGGGCGCCGACCTCGTGCCACCACTCGATCGGGTCGTCGATCAGGTCGAGGAGGCCGTCGCTGAAGACCAGCAGGCGACTGCCATGCCCCAGGGTGACCTGGTGCTCGGTCCAGTGGTCGTCGGGCAGGATCCCGAAGGGCCGGTCCTTGCTGTCCAGCCGTTGCTCGCTGCCGTCGCCGCGCACGAGCAGGCACAGCCCGGCGCCCGCGTCGACGTAGCGTGTGAAGCCGTCCTCGAGGTCGATGGCGGCCTCGAAGAGCGTCACGAACGACTCCGTGCGCTCGAGGTCGGGCAGCAGGCTGCGGGCGACCTGCGTCGCGGTGATGCCCAGGTCGACGCCGGCGGTGACGGCTGCATTGGTGCCGCGGATCGCGGCACGCACCCCGGCACCGACGAGGGCAGCGCCGGTGCCCTTGCCCATCACGTCGCCCAGCCCGAGATGGGCGACGCCGTTGGTGACGCCGTAGTCGTAGAAGTCGCCGCCCACGGCCAACGCAGGCAGGCAGAGCCCGTTGATCTCCCAGCCGTTCGTGCGCACGGCACGGGCCGGCAGCATGGAGGCCTGCACGTGGCCGGCCTGCGACATCTCCGCGGACGACACGAGCTCCTGCTCGGCCCAGGCCGCCATGTCGCGGAAGGCGACCAGCAGGTCACCCTCGAGCGTGCGTGGCTTCATGTCGTAGATGCAGAACGTCCCGACCACGTTGCCGATCGCATCGCGCAGCGGGTGGCCGGCGTAGAACCGGACGTTGCCGTGCTCCACCAGGGGCAGGTGCCGGAAGCGGTCGTCCTGCGTAGCGTCCTCGACGATCAGGAGCCGACCCTCGTCCGTGGTGCGATCACAGAACGTCTCCTCGCGGGGGAGCTCGGCCACGTCCACCCCCTGGGAGCTGGGGAACCAGGCTCGGTCGGCGTCCAGGACCGTGATCGTGGTCATCGGCACGCCGAAGACGGTGCGGGCCAGGCGGGTGATCCGCTCGAAGCGCTCGTCCTTCTGGCCCTCGGACAGCTGGAGGCTCTCGACCGCACGCTGTCGGCGTTCCTCGACGACCGGGTCGCGTGTCGAGCCTGCTGGGGGAGTCATAGGTGATCCTTCGGCTGGTGTCGCTTGCGGTGAAGGTGAACGTCCCCCACGGCCGTTCGGGCACAAGCCTCACACCCGGGCCCGAGTCGGTGCAAGCAAGCCACGCCGGTGGCGCTGCGTCGTTGCCCGCCACCGTTGGCTAGATTGGTCAGTGACCAGGCTAGGCAGGAGGTGACGGGCATGACATCAGCTCATCGGGCGGTGATCGTCGACGACGACGACGACATCCGCGACCTCCTGGTGCACGTGCTCGAGGGAGCTGGTCTCGAGGTGTCGACCGCCTCGGACGGCGTGTCGGCACTGCAGCTGATCCGCGACGTGCAGCCCGACCTGGTGACCCTGGACCTGTCGCTGCCGGACATGGACGGCACGGACGTGTGCCGCGCCCTGCGCGAGTTCAGCGACGCCTACGTCGTGATGATCACCGGCCGCGATGCCGAGATCGACCGTCTGGTCGGTCTGGAGGTCGGTGCCGACGACTACATGGCCAAGCCCTTCTCTCCGCGCGAGGTGCGCGCCCGGGTGTCGGCGCTCCTGCGTCGGCCGCGCCTGGGTGCGGTCGCCGTCTCGGCGCCCGTCCCCGACGATGACCCGACGACCACGCCGGCGGCCTCGAAGCCACGCGGCCCGGTCGACGTCGGGGGAGGGCTGGTGCTCGACGCCGCGCACCACGTGGCCGTGCTCGACGGTGAGCGGGTCATGCTCACGCCGGCGGAGTTCGACCTGCTCAACGCCCTGGCCTCGCGGCCGGGCACGGGTTGGGAGCGCGGTGACCTCGTGCGGGAGGTCTGGCAGGGCGAGTTCATCGAGTCGGACTTCCTCGTCGACGTCCACATCGGCAACGTGCGGCGCAAGCTGCGCCGGGCCGGCAGCGACCACAACTGGATCCGCACGATCGACGGGTCGGGCTACATCTTCGAGGTCGCCTGAGCCGCTCCGCCGTCATGCCCGTCGTGCCCGTCGTTGGGCCTGGCGTGGCGGATGGCGTTGAGGCCGACCAGTCGGGCCACGACGAGCGCCACGTAGAAGACACCGGCGACCTGCTCCAGCATCACCAACGACCGTGCGTGGTCCAGCACGGGGACGATGTCGGACAGTCCGACGCTGGTGAGCGTGGTGAAGGACAGGTAGAGCAGCTCGAACCACGCCTGCTCGCCGCTGCCCTCGCTGCCGGCGAAGGAGCCCGGCCAGACGACCTGGGCCGCGGCGTAGACGTAGGCGAAGCCCCAGGCGACCACGGTGAACGCGGCCCCGGTCGCGAAGAGCTCGTCGCGGGTGACCGAGTCGTCGTGGAAGAGGTAACGGATCATCCCGTAGGAGATGTAGAAGTAGAACGGCGCGTGGAAGAGCGCCGACACGAGCACGATCCACCCCGTCGACGGTTGCGCAGCCTCGAGCACCGTGAAGACCAGGGCCGGGCCGCCGAGGAGCACCGCCATCCAGCTGAGCGCCGGCGTGCGTCGCACGGCCCAGAGGGCGAGCCCCACGACCCCCATCTGCACGACCCCGACCACGCCGCGCCCGACGGCGGAGTCGTCGAGGAACGGGTAGGACAGCACGGCGAAGAACTGGGCGACGAGCAGCACGCCGGAGGGGTGGTCGCGGATGGTTGCCAGTCGGCTCACGATGGATTCCTCGGGTTGAGCTTTTCGCCCATCCTAGGGACGGTCACGGGGTTAGCCTGTGGCGACCGTCGCTCGTGACGGGTCGAGCCGGGGAGGGCACGACGTAAGGACGCGTCTCGTTGTGTGATAACAAGAACACGTTCTAGTGTGACGCCCGTTGTAGACATGGGGAGGTGGATCGATGGCGCTCAATGCTGTGTCGGTCCTCCGTGGGCCCGGCGAGCTGGCCGCGATGACCGTGGAGGTCGTCAAGCGGATCTTCACCAAGCCGTTCCAGTTCCGCGAGTTCGTGGAGCAGGCGTGGTTCATCACCAGCGTCACGCTGATGCCGACGATCCTGGTCTCCATCCCCTTCGGTGCGGTCATCTCGCTCCAGGTCGGCAACCTCACCGGACAGCTGGGCGCCCAGTCCTTCGCCGGCGCGACGGCCGTCCTCGCGGTGGTGCGTGAGGCCGCGCCCATCGCGGCGGCGCTGATCATCGCGGGCGCGGCCGGCTCCGCGATCTGCTCGGACCTCGGTGCGCGCAAGATCCGCGAGGAGATCGACGCCATGGAGGTCCTCGGCGTCGACCCGCTCGAGCGCCTGGTGGCGCCTCGTGTCGTGGCCACCATGTTCGTCGCGCTGATGATCATCGGCATCGTCATTGCCGCGGGGATCGGTGGCGGCTACTTCTTCACCGTCATCGTGCAGGGCGGCTCGGCCGGCGCGTTCCTGTCGTCGTTCACGGCGCTGGCCAGCATCACCGACCTCTACATCGCGATCATCAAGGCCGTCGTCTTCGGCGGCATGGCCGCGATCGTCGGTGCCTACAAGGGCCTCAACGCCGGTGGCGGCCCCAGCGGCGTGGGTCGCGCGGTCAACGAGTCGGTGATCGTGGCGTTCATGCTGCTGTTCTTCATCAACGCCGTGATCACCGCCATCTACTTCCAAGTCATCCCGCCCCCGGGGATCTGACATGGCCACCATCAGCTCCATCGCAGGCGCCGTCGTCGACGGGCGACGCACGTCGCTCGAGGCCTACGGCGACCAGCTGATGTTCTACGTCAAGGCCCTCGCCTGGACCCCGCGGGCGATCCGTCGCTACCCCCGCGAGATCACCAACACCCTGGCCGAGGTCACCTTCGGCGCCGGGGGACTGACCCTCATCGGCGGCACCGTCGGCGTCATCGCGTTCCTCGCGTTCTTCGCCGGCACCGAGGTCGGCATCCAGGGCTACGCCTCGCTGAGCCAGCTCGGGGTCGCGAAGTTCTCGGCGTTCATCTCCGCCTACTTCAACACCCGCGAGGTCGCACCGCTGATCTCCTCGATCGCGCTCGCGGCCACTGTCGGCTGCGGCTACACCGCGCGCCTCGGGGCCATGCGGATCTCGGAGGAGATCGACGCCCTCGAGGTCATGGGCATCCCGTCGCTGCCCTTCCTGGTCACGACCCGCATGATCGCGGCGTTCATCGCCGTCATTCCGCTCTACGTCGTGGCGCTGAGCGCCTCCTACCTCTCGCCGCGGCTGATCACCACGCTGATCTACGGGCAGTCGGCCGGCACCTACGACCACTACTTCCTGCAGTTCCTGCCACCCATCGACATCCTCTGGTCCTTCTTCAAGCTGCTCTTCCTGTCGGCGGCGATCATCCTGATCCACTGCTACTACGGCTACACCGCGTCGGGCGGCCCGGCCGGGGTCGGCATGGCCGTGGGCCGGGCGATCCGCACGAGCATCGTCTTCACCGTGGTGGCCGACTTCTTCCTGAGCTTCGCGATCTGGGGCTCGACCACGACCGTGCGGATCACGGGGTAGTCGCCGATGCTCGTCAACATCCACCACGACTCCCCGGCCGAGCACCGCCGGCTCCTCGTCGCCGGCGTGGTCTTCCTGACCGCCATGGCTGCGCTGGTCTACCTGTCGGTGGCGATCTACCAGAAGAAGTTCGACACCGTCACCATGGTGACCGTCAAGGCCGACCGGGCCGGGCTCCAGCTCGCCAAGTTCGGCGACGTGCGCCTCAACGGTGCCTTGATCGGCCAGGTCCGCAGCGTCGAGCAGGACGGCGCGATGGCCTCGATCGAGGTGGCGCTCGAGCCCGAGGCGGCGCAGGAGATCACCGAGGACGCCCGCGTGCAGATCCTGCCCACGACGCTCTTCGGGCAGAAGTTCCTCTCGTTCATCCCCTCGGGGCAGCAGGGGGGCACGCCGTTGCGCGACGGCTCGGTGATCCCGGCCGGCCAGGTCGAGACCAACGTCGAGCTCAGCCAGATCCTGGCCGATCTCTTCCCGCTGCTGCGCGCGGTCCGTCCCGCAGACCTCAACGCGACCCTTAACGCCCTCGCCACCGCGCTCGACGGACGCGGCGACCAGCTCGGTGACACCATCGAGGAGCTCGACTCCTACCTCGACGCGATCGACGACAGCCTGCCCACGCTGCGCCGGGACCTCGTCGAGCTGGCGGCGGTCGCCGACACCTACGACCTCGCCGCACCGGACCTGATCGGGGTGCTGCGCAACCTCACCGTCACCAGCAAGACCGTGGTCGCGAAGCGTCAGGAGCTCGACGTCTTCTTCACCGACGTCGCGGGCCTCTCCGACACCACCACCCGGGTCCTCTCCGACAACGAGTCCGACCTGATCCGCATCGGTGAGGTCACCGCGCCGGTGCTCAAGCTGCTCGAGATCTACTCACCCGAGTTCCCCTGCCTGATCAAGGGCGCCGCCCGTTACCGCCCGCTGCTCGCCAAGACCTTCGAGGGCAACGAGGTCAAGCAGTTCATCGAGTTCGGCACGGCCCAGTACAAGGCCTACGACGAGAGCGACCTGCCGGAGTACGGCGAGGTCGGTCACGGCCCGTGGTGCTCCGGGCTGCCGTTCCCGCCGGTCCCGATCGGGCCCAACTCGTTCGCCGACGGCTCCGACATCGACGAGAACCCGCCCACCAGCGACCTCCCGATCCTGCCGGTCCCGGGCCTGTCCAAGGCGGCCGCTGCGGCGGGGTTCGGCTCCGGCATGTCCAGCGGCTACGCCGGCAGCCAGGCCGAGCAGGCCGTCGTCAACGCGCTCCTCGCCGGGCGCTCGGGACGGGCCGCCGAGAGCTACGGCTCCCTCGGCTCGCTGCTCTACGCCCCCGTGGTCCGGGGAGGTGGTGCCTGATGTCGCGCAACAGCGTCTTCGTCTCCTCGGGTGTCAAGCTGCTGATCTTCACGATCATCTCGGTGCTCGTCACCGGGCTGCTCGCCGCGATCATGGGCAACCTCGGCTTCGGTGCCGGTCGTGAGTACCGCGCCGTCTTCACCTCCGCCTCGATGCTCGAGAAGGGCGACGACGTCCGGATCGCCGGCGTCAGCGTGGGGGAGGTCCGCAAGGTGGAGCACCACGACCGCACCCAGGCGCTCGTCACCTTCCGGGTCAAGGCCGACGTGCCCATGACGACCGCAGCCCGGGCGGAGATCCGGTTCCTCAACCTCGTCGGCGACCGCTACCTCGCCCTCGAGGAGGGAGTCTCCACCGACGCGCAGCCGCTCCAGGAGGACGACGTCCTGCCGGTCGAGCAGACCAGCCCCGCCCTCGACCTCACCACCTTGTTCAACGGCTTCAAGCCGCTCTTCCAGGCACTCCAGCCCGAGCAGGTCAACGAGCTCACGATGAACCTCATCCAGGTGCTCCAGGGGGAGGGCGGCACGATCCGCGGCCTCCTGCAGAACACCGCGTCGCTGACCAACGCGCTCGCGGACCGCGACCAGCTGGTCGGCGAGGTGATCGACAACCTGAGCACCACCCTGGAGACCGTCGACAGCCGCCGCGAGCAGCTCAGCACGCTGGTGGTGGAGCTCAAGGACTGGATGGGCGACCTGGCCCGCGACCGTGACGTCATCGGGTCGTCGCTGGGCAGCATCAGCGACCTCACGGTGGTCCTCGCCGACCTGCTGCGCGAGAGCCGCCCAGTGCTCAAGGCCGACATCGCCGAGCTGCGCAAGCTCGCGGTCCTGCTCAACAAGAAGGCCAACCAGGAGCAGGTCGTCGAGCTGCTCGACCGGCTCCCCGAGTCGATGACCGACCAGACCAGGACCGGCACCTACGGGTCTTGGTACAACTACTACATCTGCGGCTTCGCAGGGAAGATAACCCTGCCGGAGCTCCAGGTCCCGGGCATCCCCCAGGGTCTGCTCAACCAGCTCCTGTCGGGCCTCGACGACATCGAGTTCCACTCGAGCGCGCCGCGGTGCAACAGGTGATGACGACGTGAAGCGCTACACCGACGCCCAGATCCTCCGCCTCGGAGCGATGAGCCTGGTCGTGATGCTCGTGATCATGGCCGCGGCCTTCAACCTGTCGAAGTTCCCCGGCTTCGGCGGCACGTCCTACACGGCGGTGTTCGCCGACGCGAGCGGCATCCACCGCGGCAACCTGGTCCAGGTCGGCGGCATCCGGGTCGGGCGCGTGCAGGACGTCAGTCTCGAGAACTCCACGGTCATCGTGAAGTTCGAGGTCGACCACGGGGTCGAGTTCGGCAAGGACAGCGAGGCCTCGATCGAGGTCCTCAACCTCCTGGGGGAGAAGTACCTCGAGCTGACGCCGGCCGGCGACGGTCAGCTGGCCGAGGACACCCCGATCCCGCTGGAGCGCACCGAGTCGGCGTACGACATCGTCGGGGTCTTCGGCGATCTGACGACCACGACGGAGGAGATCGACCGGGACCAGCTGGTCCAGGCCCTCGACGTGGTGTCCACGACCATGACCCAGGCAGCACCCGAGATCGAGGCGAGCTTCGACGGCATCGCCCGACTGTCCGAGACCGTGGCGTCTCGCGACTCGCAGATCCGAGCCCTGTTCGCGAACTCCAAGGCGGTGACCCAGCTGCTGAGCCGCCGTCCGGTGGGCCGACGTTGCCGCCGTCCGGTGGACCGACGTTGCCGCCGTCCGGTGGGCCGACATTGCC
>NZ_JANNML010000082.1:0-42792 GCF_031397825.1 Nocardioides sp. | reverse complement strand
GAGCCCCCGCCGCCGGGCATGGTCCCGAGCTGCGCCGAGGGCGGCGTCCTCGGTGTCCTGTGCGCCGCGATCGGCTCGATCCAGGTCAACGAGGCCATCAAGGTCCTCGCCGGCATCGGCGACCCGGCCGTCGGCAAGCTGGTCATCTACGACGCCCTCGAGCTGGAGTGGCGCAAGCTCAAGGTCCGCAAGGACCCCAACTGCGCGCTCTGCGGCGAGCACGCCACCGTCACCGAGCTGATCGACTACGACGCCTTCTGCGGCGCGATCTCGGAGGAGGCGGCCGACGCGGCCGCCGGCTCCACGATCTCGGTCACCCAGCTCGAGCACATGCTCAAGGAGCGCGACGCAGGCACCCGCGACTTCGTCCTGGTCGACGTGCGCGAGCCCAACGAGTACGAGATCAACCAGATCCCCGGCTCCGTGCTGATCCCCAAGGGCGACTTCCTCAACGGAACAGCGTTGTCGCAGCTTCCCTCTGTCGACACGGGCAAGCAGATCGTCATGCACTGCAAGTCCGGCGTCCGCTCCGCCGAGACCCTCGCGATCGTGAAGGGTGCCGGCTACGCCGACGCCGTGCACGTCGGTGGCGGCGTGGTGGCCTGGGTCAACCAGATCGACCCCAGCCAGCCGTCGTACTGATCAGCGTGAGACCCGTCACGGGCGAGTAGTCATTTGTGACTACTCGCCCGTAACTCTTCGGGTGGGTGTGTCGTTGAGCACGACGACCGCACCCGTCGGCACCGTTGCCGACCCACTCAGGAGGGTTATCACTCGATGCTCGCTGCACCGAAGTCCACGCGCCGCCTCGCAGCTCTGGCCGCCGCGTTCTCCAGCGCCGCCCTGGCTGTCACCCTGGCCGGCGCCCCCGGCGCCGAGGCCGCCAGGCCCGCCAAGTCCACCAAGTCCCTCCGCGTCGCCACCTGGGCGCCCGCTGCCTCGGCCGGCATCACGCCGGGCGTGCAGACCAACACCGCGGGCAGCGGTCAGTGCACCGCCAACTTCGTCTTCACCGACGCCGCCGGTGCCGTCTACCTCGGTCAGGCCGCCCACTGCGCCAGCACCGGTGCGGCCACCGACACTGACGGCTGCCTCGCCGAGTCCCTGCCCCTCGGCACCCGCGTGACCTTCAACCGAGGTGGCTCGCTGCTGAGCGCCGGAGAGCAGGTCGGCGCCGGCGAGCTGGTCTACAGCTCCTGGCTGACCATGCAGGGTCGCGGCGAGAGCGACGCCAACGCGTGCGCCTACAACGACTTCGCGCTGGTCAAGATCGACGCCGGCGACGTCGCCGACGTCAACCCGAGCATCCCCTTCTGGGGCGGCCCGGTGGGTGTCAACCAGGCCGGCACCGCCGCGGGCGACCGCGTCTACAGCTTCGGCAACTCCGGCATCCGCTTCGGCATCGAGCAGCTCTCGCCCAAGACCGGCGCCAGCCTGGGCACCGACGGTGGCGGCTGGAACCACCCCGTCTACACGCTGACCCCCGGCGTCCCCGGAGACTCCGGCTCGGCGTTCCTCGACGGTGAGGGCAAGGCCCTCGGCACGCTGTCGACGCTCGCGCTGGCCCCGCTGCCCGCCTCCAACGGTGTCGGCGACCTGTTCCGCGAGCTCTCCTACGCCCAGCAGTTCAGCGGCATCGGCGGTCTCAAGCTGGCCCTCGGCACGGAGCCGTTCGCCCCGATCCTCTGACGCACCAGACGCACCACCCGGGATCATGACGATGGCCCCGTCCTCACGCAGGACGGGGCCATCGTCATGCTCCGGCGCCTCACCCAGGAGGTACGTTGCTCGGCATGGCAGACGCTCGGCCGCCCCGGAGCGGATCGTCCGCCCTGGCTGTCCTGGGGGTCCTGGCGGTGACGGGGCTGCTGCTGGTGCTCGGCACCTGGGCAGCCTCGATCGGGCCGGACGACGTCGCCGACGACCAGGGCAGCGCCGACGTGTCGCTGTCGCGCAACACCGATCCGAACACCGCGACCGGCCCCCGCACCGTCCCTGACCCGCAGCCGCTCGACCCGCGCCCGGTCGAGTCGTCGGGGTGGGCCCGGGTGCTCGGCACCCTCGTGGTCTCGGCCATCGTCCTGGTGGCGGTCGTCCTGCTGGGTCGTCGCCTCCTCGCCGTCGTACGACGACTGGCGCTGCTGCGGCGCCGCTCACGCCCGCAGGCGTCCCCCGAGGAGGACTTCGACACCCTCTCCCAGCCCTCGCCGGCCGTGGCGCAGGCGATCCTCGAGGACGCCCCCGACCAGCGTGACGCGCTCGCCGAGGGCTCGCCCCGCAACGCGATCGTCGCCTGTTGGCACCGCTTCGAGACCCAGGCGGCCGGGGTGGGGGTGGCCCGCCTGCCCCACGAGACGTCCTCGGAGTTCACGCTGCGCCTGTTGGACCTGGTCTCGGCCGACCGGCACTCGGTGTCGACGCTGGCAGCGCTCTACCGCGAGGCGCGCTTCTCCGACCACGAGATCGACGAGCAGGCCCGCGCCGAGGCGGGCGCGGCGCTCGAGGAGCTGCACGCCGACCTCGCCCGACGCTGGGCCACCCGAGTCGTCGACCGGGCCGTCGACCGGGGCCGGGCGCGATGAGGCCGGTCCACTGGGGTCGGCGCGGCGCCCTCGCCGTCGTCATGGCGGCCGTCGTGCTGGGTGTCGGCGAGGTGGCCGAGACCGGGTTCGACCCCCTGCGGGTCTGCCTCCTGGTCGTGCTCCTGGTCGCCGCCGTCGGGTTCGTGCTCGACGCCCTGGGAGAGCCGGGACCCACCTGGAGCACCGACACCGTGCGCCCCGCGGCCCCGCGTGGTCTCGACCTGCAGACCCAGCGCTACCTCAGCGTCATGGAGAGCCACATGGCCGCCACCCTGCCCGACCGGGCACTGCGCGACCGCCTGGTGCTGCTGGCGGGACGCACCCTGAGGCTGCGTCACGGGGAGCGGCCCGACACCCTGCGCGGTCGTGAGCTGCTCGGTCCCGAGCTGGCCTCGCTGTTCACCGACCCACCGCGCCGCCTGACCAGGTCCGAGATCGAACGACACGTGCAGAGGATCGAGTCCCTATGACCCAGCCGACCCCCGCTGGCACCCCCGCTGGCCCCCCGATGAGCACCGACGAGGCCGCGGGCACCGCGAGCCGCGTGCTCGACCAGGTCCAGCAGGCGGTCGTCGGCAAGCGCGAGCCGCTGGTGCTCGTGCTCACCGCCGTGCTCGCCAAGGGTCACGTGCTGATCGAGGACTTCCCGGGGCTGGGCAAGACGCTGGCGGCCAGGTCGTTCGCCCAGGCGCTCGGCCTCGACTTCTCCCGTGCGCAGTTCACCCCGGACCTGCTGCCCTCCGACCTCACCGGCTCCTTCCTCTACGACCAGCGCCGCGGCGAGTTCGAGTTCCGCCAGGGGCCGCTCTTCGCGGGGCTGCTGCTGGCCGACGAGATCAACCGGACGCCGCCCAAGACCCAGTCGGCGCTGCTGGAGGCGATGCAGGAGCGCCAGGTCACGGTCGAGGGGGAGACCTTCGTGCTGCCCGAACCGTTCCACGTCGTCGCCACGGCCAACCCGATCGAGTACGAAGGCACCTACCCGCTCCCGGAGGCCCAGCTCGACCGGTTCCTGATGCGGGTCGGCTTCGGCTACCCCAGCCTCCAGGAGGAGTACGACGTGCTGGCCCGGCGCATGGACCGCGGACGGGAGGAGGTGGTCCTGGACCAGGTCACCGACGCCGCGGGCCTGCGCGCCATGCAGGAGGCGGTCGAGACGGTGCGGGTCGACCCGAGCGTCGCGCGCTACTGCGTCGACCTCGCCGTCGCCACCCGCGCCCACCGTGAGGTGCTGACCGGGGCGTCGCCGCGTGGCTCGCTGGGACTGGTGCTCGCGGCGCGTGCGTTCGCGCTCCTGCGAGGCCGCGACTACGTCATCCCCGAGGACGTCAAGGCGATCGCCCGTCCGGTGCTGGCCCACCGGATCACCATCAAGCCCGAGCTGTGGATGAGCGCCAGCAGCGGCACCTCGGTCGTGGACGACGTCCTCGACCGGGTGACGACGCCCTCGGCGCTCGAGCGCTGAGGAGGTCTCGCGATGACCGGGATCCCGCAGTGGCGACCGACCGCCGCCACCAGCCGCGCCGCCGTGGTGGCCACGGCCGGCACGCTTGCGGCCGTGCTCGCCGGCCGCCCCACGCTGCTGGTGCTCGTGGCCCCGTTGGTCGTCGCCACCGCCCTCGCTCTCGCCGGTCGCCCTCGCCGGACACCGTCGGTCCGCTCGGACTTCGACCACCACGCGCTCCACGAGGGGCAGGGCACCACGTCGCGCCTGGTCCTGACCGACGCCGAGGACGTCGAGCAGGTCACCCGCGTCGCGTCGCGCGAGCCCTTCGTGTCCGTCCGCCCCCACGGCGGGCGGGTGACGGGGCTGCTCGCCGCCGGCGCCGTCGACCTGGAGTTCGGTCCTCGGCGGTGGGGCCGCCGGGTCGTCGGTGAGGAGGTGGTCGCGCTGACCTCTCCCTGGGCCGGCTTCCGCTGGGGGCCGAGCACGATCATCGGCGACCAGGTCCGAGTGCTGCCGGTCGGCCTGCACTACGCCTCGCACGCCGAGTCGCCCCAGCCGCGAGGGCTCGTCGGCGCCCACCGCTCGTCACGTCCGGGCAGCGGCACTGAGTTCGCCGGGATCCGGGCCTTCGTGCCCGGCGACCGGTTGCGCCGCATCAACTGGCGCGTCTCGGCCCGCACCGACCGGCTCCACGTCACCACGACCCGCGCCGAGGAGGACTCCGGCGTGCTGCTGGTCGTCGACGCGATCGCCGACCACGGCCGCTCCGGGGGGGTCGGCGGGGCCGAGAGCAGCCTCGACCTGACGGTCCGCGCCGCCGCCGCGGTCGCCGAGCACGCGACCCGTCAGGGCGATCGGGTGTCGCTGCGGGTGCTGGGCCGCTCCACCCTCCAGGTCGGCTACGGCTCCGGCCGGCGTCACCTGCGCCGCGTGCTCGGCACGCTGGCGTCGATCCAGCCCGGGGCAGCGCACGACGGCGAGCTCGAGCGGCTCCAGCTCCGTGCCACCGAGGGCACCATGGTCGTCGTGCTGTCGCCGATGCTGGCCGAGGTCGTCGCGACCCTCACCGCGACCGCCGTACGCCGCGGCCTGCCGACGTTGGTCGTCGACACCATGCCGGCGGACGCAGAGCCGGGCCTCCCCCCGGAGGCCGACCCGCTCCTGGCCGACCTCGCGTGGCGGATGCGGCGCCTCGAGCGGGAGCAGGTGCTGGCGAGCCTGGCCACGCTCGGCTGCCCGGTGGTGCCGTGGCGGGGACCGGGCACCATCGACGAGGTCACCCACCGCCTGGCCCGCCGGGCCCGCCAGCCGCACCTGGGGTCACGATGATCGGCCAGGCGATCCGCTCGTGGAGCCGGGGACAGTGGGCCCTCCGGCTGGTGGTGCTGGCCGGTCCCGTGCTGGCGACGTGGGCTGCCGGTCTCACCGGCGACCCGCCCGGTCGGCTCGCGCTCGGCGTCGTCGTGGTGGCGAGCCTGGGCTTCGCGGTGTTCCCCGAGTCGGCGGTCGGCACGATCGCCTTCGCGACGGTGCTGCTCACCTGGGGGTTGGGTTCCTCGCCGTCGACCCCACCCGAGGCCGTGCTCGCGGCCGGCGCGCTGGTCGCGTCCCACGTGGCCGCCCTGGTGGTGTCCTACGGCCCGGACGACGTGCCGCTGGACCGTCGCCTGACGCTGACCTGGCTGGTGCGCGGCTCCGCGCTGTTCGTCGTCGCACCGGTGGTGTGGCTGCTGGCCACGGGCCTGGAGGGCCAGCCGGAGCCGGCCGGTCTCTGGGTGGCCGCGGTCGCCGCGCTCGCGGTGGCGGGGGTGGTCGCGACGACGTCGCTGGGGCCGAGGAGGGCGACATGACCGAGGACTACGTGGAGGAGGTGCTGTCGGTCGTCGAGCGGGTCCCGCGCGGGCGGGTCACGACCTACGGCGCGATCGCGGACGTGGTCGGCGGTGGCCCGCGGCAGGTCGGTGCGTGCCTGTCCCGCCACGGCGGGCCCGTGCCGTGGTGGCGGGTGGTGCGCAGCAACGGGTCGCTGCCGCCGAGCCACCACGATGAAGCGCGTCAGGCCTACCTCGAGGAGGGCACCCCGCTGCGCCGTTCGGGCAGCGTCGACATCGCGGCGGCCTTCTGGTCGCCGGCCGCCTCGTGACAGGTGTGCGCCGAGTCGGCGCGATGTTGCACCGCGAACGCCGAGTCGGCGCGATGTTGCAGGGCTCCTGGGAGCACCATTGCGCCGACTCGGCGTCGTCGGGTCCTCACCGCAGCCGCTCGAGGTAGGTCGCCGCCTGGTGCAGCTCGTGGAGTCGGCGCTCCCAGGTCACCCCCACCACGGTCAGGACCGTGCCGGCCAGGCCGATGACGACCCACTGCGGCGTCTGCTGTGCGTACGGCGCCAGCTCGCGCAGCACCAACAGCCCGCCGACCACGGCGCCGACGACCAGGGGCGCGCTCCAGCGCAGCCGGGCGCCGAGCAGGGCGAGCGCGAGGCACGCGGCACCGAGCAGGAGCGCCCGGAGCGAGATCGGGTCGCCGGCGAGCACCCACAGCAGCGACGGCACGGTGGCGAGCACCAGGCCGGGGCCGAGCGTGGTCGTGCTGGCGGCCTCGGGGGCGGTGCGGAGGCGGTGCAGCCCCAGGAGGACCAGGGCGGCAGCGGTCGGCAGGGTGTAGGCCTCGGGTGCCTCGACCCCCAGGTCGGCGAGCCGGACCCAGGTGGCGGCGGCGAGCAGGAGCCCGCCGACCCACCCCAGCGGGCGGCGCGAGGTGTGGACCAGGCTGGTCGCGGTGACCAGCGCGCCGGCCACGGTGAGGTGGACGGCCAGTGCCGTGGGCTCGTCGACGGCCGCAGCCACCGACAGCACGGCCGCCGTGGCACCGGCGAGCGCCGCCGAGGTCTCCAGCTCCACGCGGGGCCGGGCGATCGCGAGCAGCCCGACGACCACCAGGACGGGCACCGCGCGCAGGACGGTGTCGGCGTCGGCGAGGTCCGCGGCGGACCACATCGTCGCGGCCAGGGCGACCGGGAGGGTGACGCCGCCCAGCAGGTCGGCCTCGGGGAACCGGCCGCGGAGCAGGAGCGCGGTCGCGGCCAGCGTCAGCAGGGCCAGGGTCCCGGTCAGGAGCGCCGGCGAGGGCAGCGAGGCCACGACCGCGGCGAGGAGGACGACCCCGCCGACGACGGCACGGACGGTGCCCGCTCGTGCGTCGTGACGCAGGCCGTCGGTGACCAGGGCGGCACCGACCACGGCTGTCGCGACGACCACGGTCCACAGCGGGACCCCGAGGAGGGCCAGCGTCGCGACGGCCGTGACGACGAGTGCCAGGGGCGCGAGGGTGCGCACGAACCGCTGCACGACGGGCAGGGCGACCGCGACCAGCAGGAGCAGGGCGGTCGTGGCGGGCACGAGCAGGGCCGGGTGCACCAGGGCGTCGTCGTCGGACAGACGGAGGTCCTGGCCGTCGACCAGGAGCACGCGGCTGCCCGCGTCGAGGAGGAGGGCAGCCGCGACGACGGTGACCGGGAGCGCGGCGAGCGCTGCGGGGACGAGGGCGAGGGCGGACCAGGCGCGGGGCATGAGGCGCGCGGTGGCCGTGGCGGCGAGGAGCACGCCGAGGGCGACTGCGGTCGCTGTCGTGAGGGGCTCGTCGAAGGCGGGCGCGGTCAGGATCCCGGTCGTGAGGACGGTGGCACCGGTGAGGCAGGTGAGCGCCAGCTCGTGGCGACGGTCGAGCACCAGCGGCAGCAGGAGCAGCGCCGCGGCGACGAGGACACCCCAACCCGTGCCGCCCCACACCCCGGCGAAGCTGACGACGCCGTCGACCTCGAGGCCGTCGAGAGAGGAGACGAGCAGGTCGAACCACGCGAAGCCGGCGCCGACCAGGGCCGCCCAGGGGAGCACCGTGCGCCGGGTGGTGCGCCCGACGAGCGCGAGGGCCGCGAACGCGAGGACGACGAGCGTCGGGACGAGGAGGTCCTGCCCGTCGACCGTGCCCTCCGTGCCGGCCCAGGTGAGGCCGAGCCCCAGGGCGGCGGTCAGCTGCGGGACGACCAGCCGGGTGGGGGTGAGGGCCAGCCCCAGCGAGACGGAGCCGAGCACGCCGCCGACCACGGCGACGAGACCGGCGGTCGACAGGTCACCGAGCCAACCCGCGCTGTCGGCGCCCACCACGTCGAGGGTCAGCAGGCCGAGCGCGACGACGGTCAACGCCTCTCCGGCCACGCGGAGCCCGCGCCCTGCGAGCCATGCGCCCGTGCCGCCGCTGACGGCGGTGAGCGCGACCAGGACCGTCGTACGGCCCTCGATGCCGAGCCATGACCACGCGACGGCGAGGAAGATGACGGCGGCCACGAGCAGGCAGGTGGCGCCGAGGCCGAGCAGGACCTGGGGGACCGTCGCCGCGCGCAGGCCCGTACGACGGGGCGAGGGCGCCGCGGCCGGCATCGGGGCGACCGGGGGGATCAGCGAGCCGCCGGTGCTCACGGCGCCGGGGCCTACGGTGACGGGGCGGGTGGCCGTGGCACGCAGCTGGCCCAGCAGGTCGTCGGCGCGGGCGAGGGTGCGCAGCAGCTCCCCGGCGAGCGGGTGGGTCAGGGGGAGGGCGCAGGACCGACACGTGTCGGCACCGGGGGGGATCGGCATGTGGCAGTCGGGGCACGTGAAGGGATCGGCGTAACGCGTCATGTGCCCAGTAAGTCCTAGTCGGGCACTCGGTGCGCGTGCGCGGTGGCTCAGTCGTGCTGAGTGCGCCTACTCAGGGTGCGCCAGCGCAGCCAGCCGCGCGAGGGCAGCCGGGGTGATCCAGTCCGCCGCCGTCGTCGCCTCGGCGATCAGGGGGACCTACGACGGCTCGTGACGAGACCGGCACCCGGAGCGAGTGGGACGTCGACGCGGTCGTCGGCGATCATGACCCCATGAGTGAGCTGTCGGTCGAGTCCACCGCCCGCGAGATGGTGACCGCGGTCCGCGAGCGGCGGATCTCGGCGCGCGAGCTGCTCGACCTGCACCTCGAGCGGATCGGTCAGCGCAACGGCAAGCTCAACGCGATCGTGTCCCTCGACGAGGAGCGAGCCCGCACAGGGGCTTCGGCAGCCGACCAGCACCTCGCGTCAGGAGCGGCCACCGGGCCGCTGCACGGCCTGCCCTTCGCGGTGAAGGACACCCACGCCACCGCCGGCTGGCGGACTACCTACGGGTCGACGATCCTCGCCGACCACGTCCCGGACACCGACGAGCTGATCGTCGAACGCCTGCGGCGAGCCGGCGTCGTGCTCCTCGGCAAGACGAACGTGCCGGAGTTCGCCGCAGGCTCCCACACCTTCAACAAGGTGTTCGGGACGACCCTCAACCCGGTCGACCCCACCAGGTCCGCTGGCGGGTCCAGCGGGGGAGCGGCCGCGGCCCTGGCCTCCGGCATGGTCCCGCTCGCCGAGGGCTCCGACATGGGCGGGTCGCTGCGCAACCCCGCGTCGTTCTGCGGGGTCGTCGGACTGCGTCCGTCCCTGGGACGGGTGCCGGAGTGGCCGCGCGACAACCAGTGGGAGGCGACGGCCACCGGCGGTCCGATGGCGCGCAACGTCGGCGACGTGGCACTGCTGCTGTCGGTCATCGCGGGCCCGGACCCACGGGCCCCGTTGGCGCTGGGCGACCCGGGCTCCACCTTCGCCCCACCGGTCGCCGGGTCCCTCCACGGGCTGCGCGTGGCCTGGTCGCTGGACCTCGGCGGGGCCTTCGCCGTGGACCGTGAGGTCGCGGCCGTGGTCGAGGAGGCCGGGCGGCTGCTGTCCCGCTCGGGCGCGCAAGTCTTCGGTGACCACCCGGACATGGAGGGCGCCGAGGAGGCGTTCCGGACGCTGCGGGCATGGCTCTTCCAAGCGAAGCTCGGCCCGCTGCTGGCGCGTGAGCCCGATGCCTTCAAGGCCTCGCTCGCCGACAACATCCGCGCGGGGGAGTCGCTCACCGGCTCCGACGTCGCCCGGGCCTACGCGCAGCGCACGACCCTGGCCGAGCGGATGCGGGTGTTCTTCCAGCGCTACGACGTCCTGGTGCTGCCGGTCTCGCAGGTGCCGCCCTTCCCCGCCGACCAGGAGTTCCCCACCGAGATCAACGGCGTGGCGCTGACGTCCTACCTCGACTGGATGCGCTCGGCCTACCTCGTCACGATGACCGGGTGCCCGGCCATCTCGGTGCCGGCAGGCACGACGCCGGGCGGGTTGCCCGTGGGGCTGCAGATCGTGGCGCCCCACGGCGCCGACCGCCGGCTGCTCGAGGTGGCTGCCGCGTTCGAGCAGGCACGGGCGTACTCCCGCTGAGGGTCTCGGGGGCGTTCCTCGCTGATGCCCATCGCTGCTCGACCGGCAGAGCTGTGGAGAACCAGGCGCGTTCTGTGCATGAGCAGGGCCCGATCTGTGGAGGAGCGGCCCACTTCCGGTGGAACCAGGAGAATGTCTCGCGCACCCCTTGTGTCGGACGTCACACCAGGCGTAGAACTACTCCCACGCACTCCCCCCGGGGAGAGCGGGACAGCTCGGAGACGAGGGTCCAGACGACGGAGAACCGGCTCGCCCGGGGACCTGTCGCGGCAGTCGGGTGATGCGGCTGCCGGGGCCGGAGATGACGAGCAGTCGATCGCGAGCATCACCGAGACCGATCACCCAGAAGGGCCCTTGTGACTCATACTCACGAGGGCCCTTCGCCTATGCCCGGGGACTCCTTTCCGGGCGTCCCCGGGCCGGATGACCTTGCTCTGCGATACCTTCCGGGGCATGGAGAGGGCTCGGGACCTTGCCGCGCAGCAGCGTGCGTTCCGGATCGTGCTGCCCGCATCCGTGGTGGGGGTCGTCGGTTTCGGGCTGCTCCTCGAGGTGCACCACCCGACCAACCTGAGCGCCGCCGCGAGCGGCATCGGGCTCCTGGTGGCCGGCCTCTTCACCCTCCTCGCCTGCGCTGCGCGCGCCCGGCGTACGACGGGACGCCGCCGGCGCTCCTGGCTGCTGCTGACCAGCGCGGCCGTCGTCGCCGTCGCGGGCAACGTGTGGTCGAGCGCCGTCGGTGCCGACCCGGTGGCGGCCCCGAGCGTCGTCGGCGAGACCACGATCGGGGTGGCACTGCTGCTCTCGATCGTCGGAGTCCTGAACTTCCCCACGACCCGGCGGCGCGGGGTCGACCAGGTGCTGATGTCCCTGGACGGCTTCGTCGCCGCTGCCGCCGTGCTCGTGATGTCGTCGGTCCTGGTCTACGACGAGCTCATCGGGTCGGCCTCCGGCAGCCTGGCGGCCCGAGCCGTCGACCTGGCCTTCCCGGTGCTCGACGTCCTGCTCGCGACGGTGGCGGTCCTGCTGGTGCTGCGCGGCAGCGGCGCGGACCGGCTCCCGCTGGCCCTGATCGCCAGCGGCTTCGTGATGTACGCCGTCGGCGACCTGACCTTCGCCGTGCGCGCCGCGCAGGAGACCTTCGAGTTCGGCACGGTGCTCGACCTCGGCTGGATCACCGGCTACGTCCTCATCGGGCTCGCAGCGTGCTTCCCCAGCACCGTTCAGGACGCGCCCGCGACCACGCACGACACCGACGCGACCGACGCCTGGGGCACGGCCCTGGTCGTCGCGTCCTTCCTCGTGGCCGGAGCCGTGCAGGTTGCTGCCGGCGAGGGTCGGCTCGAGCGACCGCAGGCGGTCCTGTGGCTCGTGCTCATCGTCGCTGCGGGCGCGCGGCAGGCACTGCTCGCGCGGGACAACGCCCAGCTCCGCCGTGGCCTGGAGCGCCGGGTGGCGGAGCAGACCACCGACCTGCGTCGGCTCGCGCGTCAGACCGAGGTGCTCCTGACCTCGGTCGGCGACGGCATCTACGGCGTCGATGTCGACGGCCGGGTCACGTTCATCAACCCGTCGGGTGCGGCCGCTCTGGGCCACCGCGCCGATGACCTGCTCGGTCGCCACGCCCACGACCACTTCCACGCGCCCGACCCGCAGGGGCTGCCCTACCCGTGGAGCGGCTGCTACGTCACGGAGGCCATCTCCGGCATCGTGACCAACGCCGAGGAGGACAGCTACGTCCGCGCGGACGGTTCGACGTTCCCCGTCGAGATCACCGCGAGCCCCGTGGTCGATGAGGGGCTCGTCCAGGGCGCGGTCGTGGTCTTCCGCGACGTCACGCAGCGACGCGAGGTCGACCGGATGAAGAACGAGTTCCTCTCGGTGGTGAGCCACGAGCTGCGCACCCCGCTCACCTCCATCCGGGGATCGCTGGGGCTGCTCGCCGGTGGGGTCCTCGGCGACCTCAGCACGAGCGCGCGGTCGGTGCTGACGATCGCGGTGCAGAGCAGCGAGCGGCTGACGCGCCTGATCGACGACGTCCTCGACCTCGAGCGCATCGAGTCCGGCACGCGGGCCATGGAGGTCGCCAGGATCGAGGCGGGCGACCTCGTGTCCGCGGCGGTCGCGCAGATCGACGGGCTGGCGCGCTCGATGAGCATCGAGGTCCGGATCGGCTCGTGCGTCGGTGTCGTCCGTGCCGACGAGGACCAGATCATCCAGACCCTGACCAACCTGCTGGGCAACGCCATCAAGTTCTCCGACGTGGGCGGCCGCGTCGTCGCCGACACCGTCCCCGAGGACGGCCCCGGAGCCCGGCCCGGCGAGGTCGTCTTCCGGGTCCGGGACGAGGGGCGGGGGATCCCCGCCGACAAGCTGGAGGCGATCTTCGAGCGCTTCGAGCAGGTCGACTCATCCGACGCCCGTGTCAAGGGCGGCACCGGCCTCGGCCTGGCCATCAGTCGCTCCATCGTCGAACGTCACGGCGGCCGGATCTGGGCCGAGAGCTCGCACGGCCACGGCACCACCCTGTACTTCAGCCTGCCTCGGGCTGAGTCCCCCCTGAAGGAGTCACCTGCGTGAACCACGTCCCCTCCACGATCCCCGACGGCTCCGCCCCGGACATCACCGTCCGCAGCGGCAGCGGGGTCGGGCGGACTGCCCTGGCCGCGTTCGACAGGGCGCTGCTCGACGCGGGGGTGTCCAACTTCAACCTCATCGCCTTGTCGTCGGTGATCCCGCCGGGCAGTGCCGTCCGGCTCGAGAGCGACGACCTCGGTGGCGTGCACGGGGACCGGCTCTACTGCGTGCTGTCCGCAGCCCATGCCGAGCAGCCGGGAGAGATCGTCTGGGCCGGGCTCGGCTGGGTCCGCGACCCCGACACCGGGGCCGGGCTCTTCGTGGAGCAGCACGCGGGCAGTGAGGAGTCCCTGCTCGAGATGATCACGCTGACCCTCACCGACATGGTCGAGAGCAGGGGCGGCGGCTACGGCGAGGTCGAGACCATGGTCTCCTCGGCACACTGCGTGGACCGGCCGGTCTGTGCCCTGGTCCTGGCCGCCTACTCGGTCGTCTCCTGGGGTGCCGATGCGCGCTGAGACCACGCACCCCCCGACGGTGACGATCGAGGAGACCGTCGACGAGCAGACGGCCCAGGACTACTTCGGGCTCTACCGCGAGACGTTCGGGGAGCTCGCGACCCGGGCCGTGGCCCGCCAGGTGCTGCACGAGTCGGAGTTCATGGAGGAGATGCGCGACCCCCGCGTGCACAAGTACGTCGCCCGTCTCGACGACCAGATCGTCGGCATCTCCACGCTGACCTCCGACCTCGAGACGGTGCCGTGGATCAGCCCGGACTACTTCGCGCACCACTACCCGGAGCACACCGCGCGCCGGGCGGTCTTCTACCTCGGCTTCACGCTCGTGCGTGCCGAGCACCGGCGCTCCCGGGTCTTCCAAGCCATGATCGAGCGGGTCGTCGAGCTCCTCGTCGCGGAGCGAGCGGTCTGCGCCTGGGACATCTGCGCCTTCAACGACGACTCCCTGGGCTTCGGTGCCGCGATCGAGCACTTCCTGCACAGCCAGGCCGAGGTGACGGTCGAGAAGATCGACCGCCAGACCTATTACGCCGGCACCTTCGCCGGACCGGCGCGGTCCAGATGATCCCCGCCGAGCCGGTCGTGCTGGTCGTCGACGACGACGACTCCATCCGCGAGATAGCCCAGCTGTCCCTCGAGCTGGTCGGCGGGTGGCAGGTCCTCGCAGCCGACGGGGGCGCCTCCGCCCTGGATCAGGCCGCCGAGCACCGTCCCCACGCGATCCTGCTGGACGTGATGATGCCGGTCATGGACGGCATCGAGACCTTCCACCGGCTCCGGGCCGACGAGCGGACAAAGGACATCCCCGTGATCCTCGTGACCGCCAAGCGCCAGGCCGACGAACGCCAGGTGTGGGACGGTCTCCCGATCGCCGGAGTCATCCCCAAGCCCTTCGACCCCATGACCCTCGCCCAGCAGGTGTCGGCGCTGCTCGACTGGTGAGTGCAGTCCGGCCGTTGCCGGGGTGATGATGGGTGCATGAGCCACGACCTGCTCGAGACCTACGACCTGCAGCTGCGCGGGGAGTCCGAGGTGATCGGCAGCATCGCCTGGGACCAGGACGGTCCCGTGTGGCGAGCCACCTACGGCTTCGGTGGCATGGTCACCTACCGCTCGCTCGCGCACGTCGCGGGCGCCGAGCTGGATGCGTTGGTACGCCGCAGCGTGGAGCACTTCTCCGCGGACCCCGCCGTGGACTCGGTGGAGTGGAAGACCCGGTCGCACGACGTCACCGACGACCTCCACGGCCGGCTGCTCCGCGCCGGTTTCGAGCCGGAGGACGAGGAGACGATCATGCTCGGGGAGGCCGAGGCGCTGCTCGCCGCAGCCGTCGAGCCTCCCGCGGGGATCGTCGTACGACGGGTGGACCAGCTCGCCGACCGGGTCGCCCTGCTCGAGGCGGCCGCCGACATGCAGGTCGGCGTCTTCGGGCGCGGGGGCAGCGGCGCCGACCTCCTCGCGCGCGTCGACCGCAGCGGGGGCCTCACGGAGGTCTGGGTCGCGGAGTCGTCCGACGGCGTGGTGGTGAGCGCGGGCCGGCTCGAGATCGTGCCCGGGACCGAGTGCGCCGGGCTGTGGGGCGGGGCGACCCTGCCGGGATGGCGCGGGCGGGGGATCTACCGGGCGCTGACGGGCGCTCGGGCCGGGTCGGCGATGGCGCGCGGCGTGCGCTACCTGCACAGCGACTGCACCGAGATGTCGCGGCCGATCCTGGAGCGCTCCGGCCTGCGCCGGGTCACCACCTCCACGCCCTACGTCTGGCACCGACCGTGAGCCCGCGCGGCGTTCCCGCAAGGGCGAATCGGCTGACCGGCCGGTAACCAGCACACTGAGCGGCGTGATGTACCACGTGCTGCACACCGTCGTCCCGCCGCTGGCCAAGGTCGTGTGGCGTCCGACGGTGCACGGCCTCGAGCACGTCCCCACCACCGGCGGCGTCCTCCTCGCCAGCAACCACCTCAGCTTCGCCGACTCGATGATCATCCCGATCGTGGCTCCGCGGCCCGTGGCGTTCCTCGCCAAGTCCGACTACTTCACGGGCACCGGGGTCCGGGGTGCGCTCCAGCGCGGCTGGTTCGAGGGGCTCGGGATGCTGCCCGTCGACCGCGACGACTCCAAGGCGGCGATCGCCAGCCTGGACACGGCGCTGGAGGTGCTGGGGCGTGGCGGTGCGTTCGGCATCTACCCCGAGGGCACCCGCTCGCGCGACGGCCGGCTCTACCGGGGGCGCACCGGCGTCGCGCACCTCGCGCTGACCGCGGGTGTCCCCGTCGTACCCGTCGGGCTGATCGGGACCGAGCGTCTCCAGCCCGTGGGCGCGCGGTTCCCCACGCTGGCGCGGGTCACGGTCTCCTTCGGCGAGCCGATCCAGGTGGCCGGTCGGTTCGAGGGCGTCCCGCTCGGGCGGGCTCGTCGCGAGGTCACCGACGAGATCATGGCCGCGATCCAGGGCCTCAGCGGCCAGGAGCCCGCCGGGGTCTACAACGAGCGGCCCGTCGAGGCCTGATCCGCTGGGACCGACCCGTTCTCGGTCGTCATCGACCCCGGCGGTCCGGACGGCGACGCTCTCGGCTGGATAGTGCGGGACGTTTTAGACCCACTTACGCGCCCCGAGGGTGGAAAAAGTCCCGCACATTCCGGGGGCCCGACGCTGCTGCGCGTGAGCGAGCCACTGCTGCGACCGGCCACCCCCGACGACGTCGAGGCAGTCGCCGCCATCTGGGACACCGGCTGGCACGACGGCCACGACGGACACGTCCCCGACGAGCTCACGGCCGTGCGCACGCCGGAGTCCTTCCGCACCCGCACCGCCGACCGCGTGCCGCAGACGAGCGTCGCGGTGGTCGAGGGCGTCGTGGCCGGCTTCGTGGTCGTCCACGACGACGAGCTCGAGCAGGTCTTCGTGGACCGGCGCCACCGCGGCACGGGGGTGGCGCAGGCGCTGATGGCCCAGGGCCTGCGGCGCATCGCCGGTGCCGGGCACGACCGCGCGTGGCTGGTCGCGGCGGCCGGCAACGCCCGCGCCCGCCGGTTCTACGAGCGCGAGGGCTGGGTGGACCAGGGGCTGGTCGACTACGCCGCCGAGGGCCCCGACGGTCCCATCCTCGTGCCCAACCACCGCTACGCGCTGGCCGTACGACGGCCCGCGCTCGCCGTCGTCCACGACCTGCAGCCGCACCCCGAGGGCGGGTGGTACCGCCAAACGTGGGCCTCACCCGTGACCGTCACCCTTCCCGACGGTCGGGTCCGCCCGACGGCCACGCTGATCTACTTCCTGCTGCCGGCGGGGGAGTCGTCGGCCTGGCACCGGGTGTCCTCCGCCGAGCTGTGGCTGGCGCACACGGGTGCGGTGGCCCTCGAGCTCGGTGGCGACGGTGCCGTGCCTGCCGTGGCGACGACCCACCTCGTCGACGCCTCACGCCCGCAGCTGCTCGTCGCGGCAGGCGAGTGGCAGCGCACGCTGCCCTCGACCGACGACGCGCTCGTCAGCTGCCTGGTCTCACCGGGCTTCGACTTCGAGGACTTCGAGCTCGCCTGACGTCGTCCGCCGAGCAGGTCGCCGACCTTGGTGGCTGCCGACCGGCCGTGGGACGTCATACGGATCGCGGAGTCGACAGCGGAGTCGCCTGCTCGGCTCGCATGACGCCCCGCAGCCAGCGGGCTGTCTCGAGGTCGTCGCCCGTCACTGTCGGTGCCGTGTGATGAGGTGGCCTCGTGCCTGCGTCGACCTACCACCTCGTCCGCCCCGAGGCCCGTGTCGTGGTGCCCGAGCTCGACGAGCACCAGCAGCAGGTGGTCGACCACCCGGGCGGGCCGCTGCTGGTGCTGGCCGGGCCGGGCACGGGCAAGACCACGACCCTGGTCGAGGCGATCGTGCGCAGGGTCGAGGAGGGCGCGCGACCCGACGAGGTCCTCGCGCTGACCTTCTCCCGCAAGGCCGCCGAGCAGCTGCGCGACCGGGTCACCGCCCGTCTCGGGCGCACCATGGCGACCAGCCTGTGCGCGACGTTCCACTCCTTCGCCTACGGCCTCGTGCGGCGCTACGCCCCGGCCGAGATCTATGCCGCCCCGCTGCGCCTGCTGTCCGCGCCCGAGCAGGACGTCGTGCTCCGCGAGCTCCTGACCGACCACCCCGAGTCCGTGACGTGGCCCGAGTCGCTGCACCGCGCGCTCGGGACGCGCGGCTTCGCCCGCGAGGTCAACGCCGTGCTGTCGCGGGCCCGCGAGAAGGGCAAGGACGGCGCCGACCTCCGGGCGCTGGGCGAGGAGCACGACCTGCCCGAGTTCCTCGCTGCCGGGCTCTTCCTCGAGCAATACCTCACCAACCTCGACTACGTCGGTGCGACCGACTACGCCGACCTCATCCGCCGCGCCACGATCGAGGCCGCCGAGCACCGCGACGAGCTGCGCGCCGCCTACCGCCACGTCTTCGTCGACGAATACCAGGACACCGACCCCGGGCAGGTCGCGTTGCTGCGTCAGCTCGCGGGCGACGGCCGCGACCTGACCGTGGTGGGCGACCCTCACCAGTCCATCTACGGATTCCGCGGCGCCGAGGTGCGCGGCATCCTCGACTTCCCCGCCGACTTCCTGAAGGCCGACGGCGAGCGCGCCGACGTGGTGGCGCTGCGCACGACGCGTCGCTTCGGGCCGCACCTGCTCCTCGCCTCCCAACGCGTCGCCTCGCGCCTCGCCCTGCCGGGCTCGATCCCCGAGGCCGCCAAGCTCGCCTTCCTCGAGCCCCGGGCCGACGCGCCCGGCATCGGCAACGGCAAGGTGCTGGTGCGCACCTTCGACACCGACCGGGCCGAGGCCGAGCACCTCGCCGACCTGTTGCGCCGGGCCCACCTCGAGGACGGCATCGCGTGGGACGACATGGCGGTGCTCGTGCGCTCGGGCCGGACCTCGATCCCGCCGCTGCGCCGAGCGCTCGGCGCCGCCGGTGTGCCCGTCGAGGTCGCGAGCGACGAGGTGCCGCTGGTCCGGGACCCTGCCGTGCTGCCGCTGATCGATGCGATGTCCGCCGTGGTCAACCTCGACAACGACGACCCCGACCACGTCGCCTACGTCCATCCCACCCGCGCCGAGGCGCTGCTCCTGAGCCCCCTGGGCGGTCTCGACTCCGGCGACGTACGACGCCTGGCCCGCGCGCTGCGCACCCGCGCCAAGGAGCAGGCCCACGCCGAGGGCACCTCGCCTGCTCCGTCGCGCGACCTGGTCCGACGCGCGGTCGTCGACCCGGCGTTCCTCGACGGGCTGCACGGCCCCGAGATCACCCGGGCGCGTGCCCTGGGTGACCTGCTGGCCAGTGGCCGGGCGGCGCTGGACGAGGGCGCGTCGGCCGAGGAGGTCCTCTGGCACCTGTGGTCCGGGACCGGCTGGCCCCAGCGGCTGCGCCGGGCGGTGGAGGTCGGTGGCGGTGCTGCCCGTCGTGCCCACCGTGACCTCGACTCCGTGTGCGCGCTCTTCGACGTGGTCGCGCGCTCCGAGGAGCAGCGGGTCCACCTCGGCGTCGCCGACCTCCTCGCCACGCTCACCGCGCAGCAGATCCCGGCCGACACCCTGGCCGAGCGCGGTGCCCGGGGCGCCGCGGTGCGGCTGCTGACGGCGCACCGGTCCAAGGGGCTCGAGTGGCGCCTCGTCGTCATCGCCCACGTGCAGCAGGACGCCTGGCCCGACCTGCGCCGCCGCACGACCCTGCTCCAGGCCGACCGCATCGGCACCGACGGGCTGGTGCCGCCGGTGAGCCCGCGCGAGCTCCTGCTCGAGGAGCGTCGGCTCTTCTACGTCGCGTGCACCCGGGCCCGCGAGCGCCTGGTGGTCACCGCGGTCGAGTCGCCCGACGACGACGGGGAGCAGCCGTCGCGCTTCCTCGAGGAGCTCGGGGTCGGCGACGTCGCCCACGTCGTGGGGCGACCCGCGAGACCGCTCTCGATGGGCGGCCTCGTGGGTGAGCTCCGGCGCACCCTGGCGGACCCGGAGACGCCGACGCCACTGCGCGACGCCGCGGCGCGACGCCTGGCCCGGTTGGCGGGGGAGACCGCCGGCACGAGGTCCCTGGTGCCCCAGGCCGACCCCGCCTCGTGGTGGGGCATCCGCGCGGCGTCGCGGTCGGTGCAGCCGGTGCGCGACCCGGACCAGCCGGTGCCGGTGTCGGCGAGCGTGCTGGAGTCGCTGATGGTCTGTCCCACCCAGTGGTTCCTCGAGCGGGAGGCAGGCGGGGTCGCCCGCGCCCACCAGTCGGCCAACCTCGGGCAGCTCCTCCACGCCCTCGCGGAGCGTGTCGCGTCCGGGGAGATCCCCGCGGGTCCCGACGACACCGACCTGCTGATGACCCACGTCGACGAGGTCTGGGACCGTCTCGAGTTCCGCACGCCGTGGTCCAAGGCGCGCGAGCACGAGCGGGTGCGAGCAGCGCTCGCCCGCTTCCTCCAGTGGCACCACGCCAACGGTCGCACCCTGCTGGCCACCGAGCAGCCCTTCCGTGCGGTCGTCACCTTGGGAGCCGAGGACGAGGAGCCCGTCGAGGTGGAGCTGACCGGTTACGCCGACCGCGTCGAGCTCGACGCCGACGGCTCGGTCGTCGTGGTCGACCTCAAGACCGGTCGCAACAAGCCCAGCGACAAGTCCGTCGAGCAGCACGTCCAGCTCGGCCTCTACCAGTACGCCGTCGACCGTGGCGCCGTCGACGACCTGCTCCCCGAGGGGAGCAGCGCCCGGGCCGGCGGTGCCGAGCTGGTCCAGCTGGGCATCCTCGACGAGTCCACCGCGGCCGCCGTGCAGACCCAGGACCCCCAGGACGACCAGGGTCCCTACCGCGGTGCCCTGCGCCACGAGCTGGTCCGGGCGGCCGAGCTGCTGCGCACGGAGCGCTTCCCGGCCGTGGCGGGCACGCAGTGCCGCGACTGCTCGTTCGTCCCGATCTGCCCGATCAAGAGCGCCGGGTCGGTGACCGACCAGTGAGCCGCCCCGCACCGCTGCGGATCGAGACGCCGCAGGACCTCCAGGCGGTCATGATGACGTCCTACGCACCCAGTGAGCAGCAGTGGGCGGCGATCTCCGCGCCGATGGCACCGGCGGTCGTCATCGCCGGTGCCGGGTCGGGCAAGACCACGCTGATGGCGGCCCGGGTGGTCTACCTCGTGGTCACCGGGCAGGTCCGGCCCGAGGAGGTCCTCGGCCTCACCTTCACGACCAAGGCCGCCAGCGAGCTGCGTCGCAAGATCCGCGACGCCCTCCTGGCCGCGGGCGCCCTCGACACCACCCGTGGTCCGGACGGAGCCGAGGGGGAGGCCGAGGAGCCGATCGAGCCGACCGTCCTGACCTACAACGCCTACGCCGCCAACCTGCTCACCGAGCACGGCCTGCGCATCGGCCACGAGCCCGACACCCGGGTGATCACCGACGCCGCGCGCTACCAGCTCGGCGCTCGGGTCGTCGACCGCTTCACCGGCGAGGTCGTCCACCTCACCGACCACCCGGCCACCGCCATCCAGAACCTCCTCGCCCTCGACGGGGCGATGAGCGAGCACCTGCGCAGTGCCGACGACGTGCGGGCGACCGACGCGGAGGCCCGTCAGGGCTTCGAGCGCGCCATCGCCGAGGAACGCGCCGGCAAGGACCGCAAGGGTCACCGCGAGGCCTGCGAGAAGGCCATCTCCGCGATCGACCGGCGCGCCGAGCTGCTACAGCTCGTGGCCGGCTACCGCCGCCTCAAGCGCGACCTGGGCCTCATGGACTTCTCCGACCAGATCGAGCTCGGAGCCCGGCTCGCCGAGGACCAGCCGGAGGTCGGCACCGCCGAGCGGGCGAAGTACAAGGTGGTCCTGCTCGACGAATACCAGGACACCTCGGTCGCCCAGGCGACGATGCTGTCGCGGCTCTTCTCCGGGCCCGACCCGGCGACCGGCCTGGGCCACGCCGTCACGGCGGTCGGCGACCCCAACCAGGCGATCTACGGCTGGCGCGGCGCATCGGTCTCCAACATCTTGAACTTCGACCAGACCTTCCCGGCGGCGACCGGGACGTGTCCGACCCACCACCTGACCGTCAGCCGTCGCTCCGACCAACGGATCCTCGAGGTCGCCAACCGGCTCGCAGCGCCGCTCTACGCCGCCTACGACCAGGTCGAGCCGCTGCTGGCCGCGCCCGAGGCGCAGCGCGGCACCGTGACGACCGCGGTGTTCGAGACCCACGCCGAGGAGCTGGACCACCTCGTCTCGGCGGTGCAGCTGGCCCACACGGGAGCCTGGTCCGACATCGGCGTGCTCACCCGCGACAACGCGCACGCCGAGGACGTCTTCGACGCCCTCACCCGCGCCTCGGTGCCCGTGGAGATCGTCGGCCTGTCCGGGCTGCTGCGGCTGCCCGAGGTCGCAGAGGTCGTCGCGACGCTGCACCTGCTCCACGACGTGACCTCCAACGCCGCCATGCTCACGCTGCTCACCGGGCCGCGCTGGGCGATCGGTCCGCGCGACCTGCGCCTCTTGAGCCGGCGGGCCCAGGAGCTCGCGGGCCGGCACCTGCGCCGGTCGGAGTCGCCGTCGATCGGCGAGCAGCTGGTCGAGATCGCCGACGGCATCGACCCGGCCGAGATCCCGGCCCTCGACGACGCGCTCGCAGACCCGGGGGAGGCACCCTTCTCACCCGAGGCCCGGGAGCGCTTCGCCCTGCTCGCCGGTGAGCTGCGCCAGCTCCGCACCCACGTCGGCGAGCCGCTGCTCGACGTCGTACGCCGGATCCTCGAGACGACCGGGGTCGACGTCGAGCTCGCCTCAGCGGTCAGTCCCGCGGCCTCGGCGCGCCGCGACAACCTCGACCTCTTCGTCAAGGCGGTGGCCGACTTCCAGGCCGTCGACGGCGACGTGACCCTCCCGGCCCTCCTGGCCTACCTGACGGCCGAGGACGACCAGGGCAACGGTCTCGACATCGCGACCCCCAGCGAGGCCGACTCGGTCAAGCTGCTCACCGTCCACCGCGCCAAGGGCCTCGAGTGGGCCTCGGTGTTCCTCGTGGGGGTGTGCGAGACCCGCTTCCCCTCCAACCGCTCACGCACCCTCTGGACGTCATCGCCGTCGGTGCTCCCGGCGCCGCTGCGCGGTGACGCCGCCGACCTGCCCCAGCTCCAGGGCTCCGACAAGACCGCCCTCGACGCCTACCGCGCCGCCACCCGGGAGCACGACGCCGAGGAGGAGCTCCGGCTGGGCTACGTCGCCTTCACCCGGGCCGCTCACCTGCTCTCGGTCACGTCCTACTGCTGGGCCACCCGCGCGACCGCCTACGGTCCCTCCGCCTACCAACGGGTCGTGCGAGAGCAGCTCGAAGCGTGGGGCGAGCCGGTCGAGCGCTGGCGCGACAAGCCGGTCAAGGGCGACCCCAATCCCTACGACGCCATCGACCCGGCGCGGCCGTGGCCGCCGACCGAGCGGGGGGTCGAGGCTCGGCTCCGGCTCGACGCCGCAGCCCGGGTCCTGGCCGCCGACCCCAAGACGCCCGACGAGGGCCTCGACATGGTCGAGGCCGCTCAGGTCGCCGACTGGGACGCCGAGATCGATCGGCTCCTCCTGGAGGCCCGGCAGGACCGCGCCACCGACGTGGCGGTGTCGCTGCCGTCCAGCTTGTCGGCCACGGCGCTCGCGCGGCTGCGGGACGACTCCGACGCCTTCGCCCGCGACCTGGCCCGCCCGATGCCGCGCCAGCCGTCGCCGGCAGCCCGGTTCGGCACCCGGTTCCACGCCTGGGTCGAGGCGCGCTTCGGTCAGCAGTCGCTGCTCGACCCCGACGAGCTCTCGGGGCGCGGTGACGCCGACGTGGCCGACGACGCGGAGCTGGCGGAGCTGGTCGAGCTCTTCGAGAAGGGCCTCTTCGCCGACCGGGTCCCGCACGTCGTGGAGCCTGCGTTCGCGCTGGTCCTCGACGGGCAGGTGGTCCGGGGGCGCATCGACGCCGTCTACGCCGAGCCGGGCGGGGGCTTCCTCGTCGTCGACTGGAAGACCAGCCGCACCCACGACGCCGACCCGTTGCAGCTCGCCGTCTACCGGCTCGCCTGGGCCGAGCTGCACGGCGTTCCCCTCGAGAAGGTGCGCGCCGGCTTCTACTACGTCCGCAGCGACCGGCTCATCGAGCCGCCCGACCTGCCCGGCCGCGAGCTCCTGGAGCAGCTGCTCAGGCCGTAGCCCGCTGGAGCCGGAGGACCCGCGAGCGCCGCCTGCGCGGACCCCGCCGTCGTCGCGGCTATGCCCCGGAAGCGCCCCCGGCCGCCAGCGCGATCTCGACCATCTCGCCGAAGGTCTGCTCGCGCTCGTGCGCCGAGGTCTCCTCGCCGGTGACCACGTGGTCGGAGACGGTGCAGATCGCCAGGGCGCGCCGGCCGTGCTTGGCGGCCAGCGTGTAGAGCGCGGCCGCCTCCATCTCGACGGCCAGCACGCCGTAGTCGACCATCCGCGCGGTGAGCTCGGGCCGCGCGGCGTAGAACGAGTCGCTGCTGAAGATCAGCCCCACGTGCACGGCCGGACCACCCGGGCCAGCGACCGCGGCCCGTGCCTCGGCGGTGGCCGCCGCGTCGCGCAACAGCCCGAAGTCGGCCACAGGGGCGTAGTCGAGGCCCTCGAAGGCGATCCGGTTCATCGAGGAGTCGGTGCACGCGCCGGAGGCGATGACCAGGTCACGCACCGCGACACGCTCGGTCAGCGCGCCACAGGAGCCGACCCGGATCACCGACGCCACGTCGTAGTCGGTGAACAGCTCGTTGACGTAGATCGCCAGCGACGGCTGGCCCATCCCGCTGCCCTGCACCGAGACCGGCTGCCCCTGCCAGGTGCCGGTGAAGCCGAGCATGCCGCGCACCTGCGTGTAGCAGCGGGCGTCGTCGAGGAACGTCTCGGCGATCCACTGGGCGCGCAGCGGGTCGCCGGGCATCAGGACGAGGGGAGCGATGTCGCCGCGGGCGGCGCCGATGTGGGTGCTCATGCCTCATGACCCTAGGACTAACTTCGGGTCCGTGACTCATCCCCACCTCCGGCTCTCGACGCCCGCTCACGACCGCTCCGGCCTGCGCCGCAAGGACGACGCCTGGCTGGACGAGCGCTGGTCCGACCCACGCACGCGGGTGCTCGTGGTGTCCGGGACCCGGGTGCGACCGCGCGACGGCGCGATCGGGTGGACCAGCCCCGAGCAGGCGCCCGACGGTGTGCGGGTGCTGCTGGGCGAGCGCGACGACGAGACGTGGTTCGCCGTCCTCGCCGACGGCGCCCTGGCCAAGGCCGAGCAGGGGGAGTGGTTCCCGCTGCGCGGGTTGCTGCCGGCCCTCGCGGGCGGCTCGACCGACATGGCGCCGCTGGTCCTCCACGCCCTCGGTCTCGCGGAGTGGCACTGGGCGACCCGCTTCTGCCCCCGCTGCGGGGGCTCGCTCGTCCCTGCCGCGGCCGGCCACGAGCTGCACTGCACGCAGTGCGGCAAGCCGCAGTTCCCGCGCTCCGACCCCGCGGTCATCATGCTCGTGACCTCCGGCGAGCCCGGCAGCGACGACGAGCGCTGCCTGCTGGGGCGGCAGTCGGTCTGGCCCGAGGGCCGCTTCTCCACCCTCGCCGGCTTCTGCGAGCCGGGGGAGACCCTCGAGGACGCCGTACGACGTGAGGTCGCCGAGGAGGTCGGCGTCCAGGTCGGCGACGTCACCTACTTCGGCAACCAGCCCTGGCCGCTGCCGGCCAGCCTGATGCTCGCGATGATCGGCCGCGCCGAGTCCACCACGATCGAGGTCGACCAGGACGAGATCGAGGAGGCGGCCTGGTTCACCCGCGCCGAGATGCGCGAGCAGGCCGAGGCCGGGACGCTCCTGCTGCCCGGCGGCGTCTCGATCAGCCGGTCCCTGATCGAGCACTGGTACGGCGGTCCGCTCCCCGGCAGCTGGTGACCTACGCCAGGGAGGCGACCTTCTCCTTGACCTCCGCCAGGGACGGGTTGGTCTGAGCGGTGCCGTCGGAGTAGACCAGGGTCGGCACCGTCTGGTTGCCGTTGTTGGCCGACTCGACGATCAGGGCTGCGTCAGGCTGCTGCTCGATGTCGACGATGTCGTAGGTGATCCCCTCACGGTCGAGCTGGCTCTTGAGCCGGTGGCAGTAGCCGCACCAGGGGGTCGTGTACATCGTGAAGCTGCTCATCTGGGACTGTCGCCTCCGCCGTCTAGGGTCGTGTTCACCCGATCCAACCACCTCGCACCAGGAGTTGTTCCACGATGTCGCAGGACACCGAGAGGGGCGCCGACAGCGCCGCCGACCTGCTCTCCGCGCTCGACCCCGAGCAGCGCCGGGTGGCCGAGACGCTGCGCGGTCCGGTGCGGGTCCTCGCCGGTGCCGGGACGGGCAAGACCCGGGCTATCACCCACCGCATCGCCCACGGCGTCCACAGCGGCGTCTACGCACCCTCGGAGGTCCTGGCGGTCACGTTCACCACCCGCGCGGCAGGGGAGATGCGGGGGCGGCTGCGCCAGCTCGGCGCGGGCGCGGTCCAGGCACGCACCTTCCACTCGGCAGCGCTGCGCCAGCTGCGCTACTTCTGGCCCCACGTCCACGGCACCGAGCTGCCCAGCATCATCGAGTCCAAGATCGGCCTGCTCGCCACGGCCGCCCGCCGCCAGCGGCTCAACGCCGACCAGGCGCTGCTGCGCGACCTCGCCTCCGAGGTCGAGTGGGCCAAGGTCAGCAACGTCCAGCCCGACGACTACGCCCGCATCGCCGAGCAGCGCGGGCGCTCGGTGACGGGCCAGGCCCCCGACTCGGTGGGTCGGGTGTTCGCTGCCTACGAGGAGGTCAAGCGCGACCAGGGACGCATGGACATGGAGGACGTGCTGCTCCTCACCGCCGGGATCCTCGCCGAGGACGAGCGCGTCGCCGCCCAGGTGCGTCGGCAGTACAAGTGGTTCGTCGTCGACGAGTTCCAGGACGTCTCGCCCCTCCAGTCGGCGCTGCTCGACCTCTGGCTGGGCGGGCGCGACGAGATCTGCGTCGTCGGTGACCCGGCGCAGACGATCTACTCCTTCGCCGGCGCCAACGCCGACTACCTCACCGGCTTCACGGCCAAGTTCCCCCAGGCCACCTCGATCGAGCTGGTCCGCAACTACCGCTCCACCCCGCAGATCGTCACGGCTGCCAACACGCTGCTCGCCCGCTCGACCAGCAAGGGCGTCGAGCTTCGCGCCCAGCGACCGGCCGGTCCCGCCGTGACCTACACCCCCGCCCCCGACGAGGTCGCCGAGGCGCAGAAGATCGCCGGGCGCATCCAGGCCCTGCGCGACCAGGGGCGTCCGCTGTCCGAGGTGGCGGTGCTCTTCCGCATCAACGCGCAGTCCGAGGCCTACGAGGAGGCCCTGTCCGACCTCGCGATCCCCTACGTCATCCGGGGCGCGGCCCGCTTCTTCGACCGGCCCGAGGTCCGCGAGGCCGTCACCCGCATCCGTGGCACGGCCCGCTCGGGGGAGGCAGGCGACGACGGCCTGGTCGACACCGTCAAGGCGACCCTGGCCGGCATGGGCTGGACCGTCGAGGCCCCGGGCTCGCGCGGCCAGACCCGCGACCGCTGGGAGTCCTGGCAGGCCCTGGTCAGCCAGGCCGAGGAGTTCGCCCGCGCCGACGGCGCCACGCTGGGGGCCTTCGTCGACGACCTCGACCGCCGCGCCGCCGAGCAGCACGCCCCCGTCGCCGAGGGCGTCACCCTCGCGACCTTCCATGCCGCCAAGGGCCTCGAGTGGGACTCGGTCTTCCTCTGCGGGCTCCAGGACGGCACGCTCCCGATCACCTACGCCGACACCCCGGCCGCGATCGAGGAGGAGCGCCGCCTGCTCTACGTCGGCATGACGCGCGCCCGCCTCGACCTCGCCCTGTCCTGGGCCCAGGCCCGCAACCCCGGTCAGGCCGCGCGTCGCAAGCCGTCGCGCTTCCTCGACCCGTTGCTGCCGGCCGAGTCACGCGCCGAGCGGGCGACTCCGGCCGGTCGCAAGGTGGCCAGCTGTCGCGAGTGTGGCAAGCCACTACGCACCGGCCCCGAGAAGAAGCGCGGCCGGTGCGCCGACTGTCCGGCCTCCTACGACGAGGCCCTGTTCGAGCGACTGCGCGAGTGGCGCAAGGCGCGGGCCGGCGACGACGAGGTGCCGGCGTTCGTCGTGTTCACCGATGCGACCCTCCAGCTGATCGCCGAGCACAAGCCGCGCTCGGAGGCCGACCTGCTGAGCATCAGCGGGGTCGGTCCCTCCAAGGTCGAGCGCTACGGCGACGACGTCCTCGCACTGATGGACTAGCGAGCTACCGGGCGGCCTCGGGACCCCCTGAGAGGCCGTTCGAGAACGGGGTGGAAAGAAATCTTGGAAATAGTCATAAAATCGTTTGCTCATGACATTGCGGGCGGGGTAACTTTCCGTCACCAAGCAAATCGCGCACCACGGCCCTGACAAGGTCGGCGCCTGAAGATCCGAAGGAGGTGGCCCGCATGATCACCAACATCATCACGACGAACCCGTCCATCCAGACGACCGCGTCCGACTTTGGCATGCCCGTGTGCGGCCACGTCGTCCTCGGCACCACCTGGGTGACGGGCCAGCGCGCTGTCGATCGCCGCATCCCGGTCGTCGCACGTCTGCGCGCCGTCGCACCCCAGGGACACATGGGCCTCGCCGCCTACGTCCCGGGAGTCCACGCCTGGAGTCCACCCGTCTGAGCTAGCAACCAGACCGGCACCTCCAGGCCGCGGAATCCCACCCAGGGATCCGCGGCCTTTGTGTTTCTCGCACCCAGGCCCAGATCTCGCACCCGCACCAACCTGCACCGCGATCAGGTCACCGAGAAGGAGGTGAAATGATGACCATCAGCGTTCTCGACCGCACTGCTGGGGCTCTCTCGGAGAGCGAGCAGCCCGACCTGTCCCTGGGTCTGCTGCACGACCAGGCCGGTCACGTCGCCCACGACCTGCTGCCCTGCCGGGTGAACGACCCCGAGCTGTGGTTCGCAGAGTCACCGAGCGACGTGGAGTTCGCCAAGGCCCTCTGCCAGGACTGTCCCGTCCAGGCACTGTGCCTCAGCGGAGCTCTCGACCGGCGTGAGCCCTGGGGCGTCTGGGGAGGTGAGCTGTTCCTGCAAGGAGTAGTGATCCCCCGCAAGCGTCCCCGTGGACGGCCCCGCAAGAACGAGGCGGCCGCGTAAGCGCTCGCCATCCCGACCAACGCACCTTTTCGGAGCACACCCTTCACATGACCCTTTTCCTGAACCGGAGCACCGACATGAGTCACTTGATGCACGAAGACCTGGCCCGCGCGCAGATGAGCGCGCGCCTGGGAGAGGCGCAGCAGTTGCGCAGGGGCAACCGTGTTGCCCGTGCCGCCCGGCTCAGCCGCAAGGCTGAGCGGGCAGCGCAGCAGGCCCGCCTCGCCCTCGCTCGCGCTCTGTAGGACCCGGGTGATCGACCCCGATCACCCTCACCCTGATCGCGGGTGACCACGGGAGCCGGGCACGACGATTCCTCGTCGTGCCCGGCTCTCGCCCATGTCCGGCCCGTGCCCGCAGAGGGGCCAACCCCTAGGTTGACCCTGTGCGCACCTGTGACTTCTGCGGCCGTGACGAGGCTGGCGACGAGGCTGACGGCGAGGCGGCGCTGACCTGGTCCACGGCCGTCGAGCGCGGCCAGCCGGTCGCCTACTGCCCAGCGTGCTCGCGCGAGCACCTGCGCTCGATGGAGGGCAAGCTCGACGCCGAGCACTGGTGAGGGCGTCAGCCCGCGCGCCCCAGCAGGGCCTCGTCCCAGGAGCAGCCGCAGTGCGGGTGCCGGCTCCACAGGCGGCCCACCGGCGCCACGAGCGGTCCCAGGTCGAAGGACGTCGACCAGGTCGAGGGCTGGGCGCCCTCGACGAACCGCACCACGTCGCGCGCCGCCCACGCGAGCGCCATGGCGTGCAGCGCGGGGTCACGCACGACCGCGGTCGGGCGAGCCACGACCTGCTCGACCACGAGGGCGCGACGAGGGTCGGCCTCCGCCCGGTGGGCGTCGAGGCAGCGCAGGCAGGCGGTCACGCCCGGCAGGACGAACGGCCCCACGACCACCGAGCCGCAGGCACCGGCGAGCAGCAGGTGCGCGACACCCTCGCGCACCAGGTCGTCCACCCAGGCGCGGGGGACCTCACCGTCGTGGGCGACCAGCCAGACGTCCGCAGCGCCGTTCTCGACCACCTGCACCCCGGAGGCGTGCAACAGGCGGGCCACGTCGGCGCGGGCCTCGTCCTCGGCCAGCACGCGCACTCGGGCAGCCGCCCGCGCCGCGAGGCGGTCCCCAGCCTCGGGACCGACCTGCGCCCAGGCCGCTCGCACCGCGGCCGGGGGGCCGAGGGCTGCCGATGCGGCGACGGCCCGGCCGTCGACGAGCAGGCCCGCCTCCCACAGGCGACGCAGCACGGGCCAGGTGTGCTCGTCCGGCACCGGCACGGCCTGCGACCCGACGAGCGCGTCCAGGAGGCGTCGCACCGCCGGCACGTCGGCCACGACGACCCGCTGGGGTGGGTCGATCCCCACCTGGAGGCGGTGGTCGTCGTGGCGGGCCACGGCGACGCCGGGCCTCAGCGCGAGGTGCTCCGGCAGCCCGGCGAGGGGAGGTGGGTGTGCCATCGGGCCACCCTCGCACCGTCAGGCGCTGGACGGCGGTGCTCCTCCACAGGCCGCAGGGACGTGGGTGCCCGGACATGCCAGCGGCGGCGCCACCCGTGAGGGGGGACGCCGCCGCGAAGCATGTGGTGCGCGGTGCTAGAAACTCAGGCCTTGCCGAGAATGCGGTTGAGGTTGGTGCTGCACACGGGGCACACGGCCTTGGCCATGCGGGTGCCCTTGTCGTTGACCTTGACCTCGCCCTCCGCCTCGCGCTTCTCCTTGCACTTCACGCAGTAGAACTCGCCGCTCCAGGTCTCCGCCATGACGGCCTCCTTGACTAGTTTTCACTCGGTCGTCGCGACGGGGATCGGTGGGGAAGCCCGTCGGAAGCTCGTGGACGGGTGCCCATGAGCCGATGCGACCCTACGACACGAGGGCGCGCAGGCGCACTAGGCGCCCCGCGCGCCTGAAATCGCCCGTGAAGCCCCTCACGGCGCGCCGGCGCCCCGCTCAGTAGGGTCGGCCCATGACTGAGCTCACCCACCTGCGCCTCGAGCGCCCCTCCGAGGGCGTCGCCCTGCTGGTCCTGGACAACCCCGACATGCGCAACGCGATGTCCGACGAGATGACCACCTCCTGGGTCTCGGCCATCGACGAGCTGGCTGGTGACGCCTCGGTGCGCGCGGTCGTCGTCACGGGGGAGGGCTCTGCCTTCTGCTCCGGTGGCAACACCAGCTGGATCGCGTCGGAGCCCGACGCGTCGGTCGACCACCTGCGCACCCGCATGCTGGCGTTCTACCGTGCGTGGCTCTCGATCCGCCGGCTCGAGGTCCCGACGATCGCGGCGATCAACGGCGCCGCCATCGGCGCCGGCCTCTGCATGGCGCTGGCCTGCGACCTGCGCCTCGCGGCCACCGGCGCCAAGATGGGCCTGCCCTTCGTCAAGCTCGGCATGCACCCGGGCATGGCCGGCACCTACCTGCTCCCGCACGTCGTCGGGGAGGCAGCCGCCAAGGACCTGCTGCTCACGGGCCGTGTCGTCGAGGGCCAGGAGGCCCAGGCGCTGGGTCTGGTGTCGCGGGTGATGCAGCGTGAGACCTTCCTCGAGGACGCACTCGAGGTCGCCCGCGGGATCGCCGCCACCGCGCCGATCGCGAGCAGGCTGACCAAGCTCGCACTGGCCGACGGTGGCCACCAGGACGTCGAGGCCTGCCTGCAGTGGGAGGCGATGGCCCAGCCCATCACGCTCGCGACCGCGGACCTCCAGGAGGGGATCCGTGCCGCACAGGAGAAGCGCCCCGCGGTCTTCACCGGCCGCTGAGCACGCGCGAGCGAGAAGAGGCCCCCGGCCCACCGGCACGACGTTTGCCTTCCCCTTGCGAACGTCGACCGGCGGCCCGGGGGCCTCGTCTGTCCCGAACGCTAGGACCCGTCCCGTCCCGGGTCAACGTCTCCGCGGCGGAGCCTGTGGACGGGCCTGTGGATAACTGTGTGCAGAACGGGCGTCACCCGTGGAGAAAGGGCTGCAATGACGGGAGAAGCCTGTGGAGGACACGCCCGGGACTCCGTCGTACGACGCCCTGACCAGCCACAATGGTCGTCCACGGGCTGTGGAGGAAAGATGGATCCGTCGAGGAGGCGAGCCGCATGACGACGTACGACGCCGGGCCGGTCGCCGCGCTGCGCCGGATCGCCTTCCTGCTCGAGCGGGCGCGGGAGGACACCTACAAGGTCAAGGCGTTCCGCGGGGCCGCCGCGACGGTCCTGCCGCTGTCGTCCGACGAGCTGGGGCGCCACGTCGCCGAGGGCACGCTGACCGACCTGCCCGGCATCGGCGCGAGCTCGGCGAAGGTCGTGGCGGCGGCGGTGCGCGGGGAGGTGCCGGAGCGGCTGGCCAAGGCCGAGCGCGAGCTGGCCGGACCGCTGACCGACGGCGGCGTCGGCGACGAGCTGCGCTCGCAGCTGCGCGGCGACCTGCACTCCCACTCCGACTGGTCCGACGGCGGCTCGCCCATCGAGGAGATGGCGTTCACCGCGATCGAGCTCGGCCACGACTACCTCGTGCTCACCGACCACTCGCCGCGGCTGCGGGTCGCTCACGGCCTGAGCGCCGAGCGGCTCACCCGCCAGCTCGACGTCGTCGACGCGGTCAACGCCCACCTCGCCGGCAGCGGCTTCACCCTGCTCAAGGGCATCGAGGTCGACATCCTCGACGACGGCTCGCTCGACCAGACCGACGAGCTGCTCGACCGGCTCGACGTGCGCGTCGCCAGCGTGCACTCCAAGCTCGCCATGGACACGCGCGAGATGACGCGCCGGATGGTCAGTGCGGTCCGCAACCCCCGCACCAACGTCCTCGGGCACTGCACCGGCCGCCTCGTCACGGGTGGGCGGGGAGTGCGCGGGCAGTCGCAGTTCGACGCCCGGGCGGTCTTCGAGGCGTGCGCCAAGAACGACGTGGCGATCGAGATCAACTCCCGGCCCGAGCGTCGTGACCCGCCGACACAGCTGCTCGAGCTCGCCCGCGACCTCGGCTGCGTGTTCTCCATCGACAGCGACGCCCACGCGCCCGGGCAGCTCGACTTCCTGGTGCTCGGCTGCGCGCGTGCCGAGGCGGCCGGGATCGATCCGGATCGCATCGTCAACACGTGGTCGCAGGAGCGCCTCCTGAGCTGGGCGCGCAAGTAGATTCCCTCCATGGGACAGCCCGAGGTGGAGGTGCGCCGCAGCAAGCGGCGCCGCCGCACGGTGTCCGCCTACCGCGACGGCGACCGCATCGTGGTGCTGATCCCGGCCACGCTCACCCGACGTGAGGAGGCCGAGTGGGTCGAGACGATGGTGGAGCGTATCGAGCGTTCCGAGCAGCGCCGTCAGCTCAGCGACGACGACCTGCGCGAGCGGGCGTGGCGCTTGAGCAACGACTACCTCGGCGGCCTGGCGGTGCCCGAGTCGGTGCGCTGGGTCGACAACCAGAACAGCCGATGGGGCTCGTGCACGCCCGGTGACCGCTCGATCCGGCTCTCCGTGCGTCTCCAGGGGATGCCGGGCTGGGTGATCGACTACGTGCTGGTCCACGAGCTGGCCCACCTCCTCGAGGCGGGCCACGACGTGGCGTTCTGGGGCTGGGTCGACCGCTACCCGCAGGCCGACAAGGCCAAGGGCTACCTCGAGGGGTGGTCGGCGGCCGTGAAGATGGAACCGCCGCCGGGCACGGACTGACCCGGTCTACGAGACCCGCACCAGGGCCAGGGAGATCAGCTCGACGAGGTCGGGGTCCGGGTCGGGGAGCGCGTCGACGGGCCACCAGCCCACGGCGAGCGACTCGTCGCTGACCTCGTGGTGGGCGTCGGCGGGCGCGACCGTCACGAAGCGCACGTCGAGGTGGTGCACCGGACCGTCGGGGCCCTCGCCGCAGAACGGCACGGCGTGCTCGCTCAGCTGGACCGGGACCGGGTCGAGCACCAGGTCGGCGAGACCGGACTCCTCGGTCGCCTCCCGCAGCGCGGCCCCGGCGAGCGTGGTGTCGCCCGGCTCGCAGTGGCCGCCGAACTGGAACCACCGGCGGGCCTTGGCGTGCAGGGTCAGCAGCACGTGGCTGTGGTCGGCGCTGAGCACCAGCGTGCTGGCCGTCAGGTGGTCGGGCCGGCACTCCCGCGTCATCGCGTCCGGGCGCGCCTCGAGGTGCTCGACATAACGCCGACGCACCACGTCCTGCGCGGACGTCGGCGCCGGCCAGCCACGCAGGGAGCCGAGCGCGTCGCCGTGGAGGGTCACTCGCCGTCGAGCAGCTTGCGCAGCTCGGCGTCGAAGTCGTCCTCGGTCAGGCTCTCGGGGGCGGCGGCGTCCTCGCGGAAGCCCAGCGGGTCGTCGAGGTCGGCCGAGGTGGGCAGCAGGTCGGGGTGGGTCCAGACCCCGTCGCGGGCCTCGGTGCCCTGGCGGGTGCGCAGCGAGCCCCACAGCGTCGAGGCGTCGCGGAGCCGGCGCGGGCGCAGCTCGAGCCCGACCAGGGCGGCGAAGGTCTCCTCGGCGGGACCGCCGGCGGCACGCCGTCGGCGTACGGCCTCCTGGAGGCGGGTGGCCGCGGGCATGCGGGACTCGGTGGCCTGGCCGACGACCTCGTCGACCCAGCCCTCGACGAGTGCCAACGCGATCTCGAGCCGCTCGAGCGCCGCCTGCTGGGCGGGCGACTTGGGCAGGTCGAAGAGGCCGCCCTCGATGAGCTGCTGCAGGGACTCGGGGTTGCTCGGGTCGATGCCGCGCATCTGCTCCTCGATGCGGCTCTGGAGGCCCTCGGCGTTGATCTCGAGGCCGCCGGCGTAGTCCTTGACCGCACCCAGCAGGTGGTCGCGCAGCCACGGGACGCTGGCGAAGAGGCGCTGGTGGGCGGCCTCGCGCAGCGCGAGGTAGAGGACGACGTCGTCCTCGGAGACGTCGAGGCCCTCGGCGAAAGCCGTGACGTTGGCCGGCACGAGCGCCGCTCGGCCGGGAGCGCTGAGGGGAAGACCGATGTCGGAGGCGGTGAGGACCTCACCGGCCAGACCGCCCAGGGCGGCGCCGACCTGGTTGGCGAGCATGGCGCCGATCGCCTTGCCGAGCATGCCGAGGATCGGACCGGCCGCAGCCTGTGCCTCGGGCGGCAGCGCTGCGCTGACGCCCTTGACCGACTGCTCGGCGACGGGCTCGACGAGCACCTTCCACACCTCGAGGGTCTGCACGATCCAGTCGGCGCGGCTCCAGGCGGCGGTCGTGGTGACCGCCGAGGGGAAGCCGGTGGCCTCGTCCAGCCAGTGGTCGGCCAGGCGGACCGCGTCGGCGACCGCGTCCTTCTCGCGCTGCGAGGGCGTCGGGTCGGGGGACTGGGCCACGGACTTGCGGGCGATGTCCTCGGCGACCTCCCAGTTCAGGGCGCCGTCGTAGGGCTGCATCATCGCCTGGATCTGGCCGAAGAGCGCCTGCAGGTCCGGCATCGCCCCACCGGCGCCGCCCAGCCCGGGCATGCCTCCGGAGAAGAACTGCTCGAACGGCGTGCCCTTGAAGGGATTCTGGGCGTCGTCGGGCCCTTCGCCGGAGCCGCTTCCTGATCCTGTGCTCATGAGTCCACGTTACTGCGAACCGGCAAGGTCGTAAGGTCGGCCCGTGAGTGAATCCGTCAGCGCATCCGTCGTGCGTCTCGTGGAGATCCGGGACACCCCCCTCAGCATCGACGAGGTCATGGCCGTGCTCGACGATCCCACCGACGGCGGGGTCACCGTGTTCGTCGGTCGCGTGCGCGACCACGACGGGGGCAAGGACGTCCAGGGACTCGACTACTCCGCGCATCCCACCGCCCTCGAGCGGCTGCGCGCCGTGTGCGAGCAGGTCGCCGCGGACCACCCCGTCCACGGGGTCGCGGCGGTGCACCGGGTCGGTCACCTCGACATCGGCGACATCGCGGTGATCGTCGCCACGGCCGCCTCGCACCGCGGTCAAGCATTCGACGCCTCGCGCGCGCTGATCGACACCCTCAAGGCCGAGGTGCCGATCTGGAAGCACCAGGCGTTCGCCGACGGCACCGAGGAATGGGTCGGCGCGCCCTAGCCTGATCGGCCCGCTCGGAGACCTACCCTGACGGGTATGGAGATCCTGCTCTGGCTCGTCCCGCCCGCCGTGGTGACGGTCGTCGCCATGGTGTGGGTGAGCTGGCTGGGGCGTGAGGGGCGCGGCGAGGTCGATCGCGACGTCGCCGTACGCCGACTGGGCGAGGCGCTCGAGCGGAGCAGACCGGTCCCGGGCCGAGCGACCGGCCGCCCCGCGGATGCTCCGACGCGTCAGCCCGACCGCAGCACGGGGATCGCCGTACGACCCTCGCGCGCAAGCGCGCCGCGGCCGGCCCCGGCGCCCGTCGCGCCGCCCGTCCAGCAGGCCGTGGTCGCCGATCCGCCCGCCGATCGGCCGGCCTTCGAGCCGCCGGACGAGCAGCCCCAGCGACGGGTGTCCTGACCTGATCCCCTCCCTGCGGTGCTTGGCGGGGATGAGAGGGTGGGCGCCATGAGCCAGCGCCTGATCGCCGCGTTGATCGCGGGACCGCTGGTGCTCGCGCTCCTCGTCACGGCGGCCTTCCTGCCGCTTCCCTACGTGACCTACGCGCCGGGCTACACCGTCGACGTGCTCGCGGAGGACGCCGGAGCGGAGATCATCCAGGTCGACGGTGCCAAGACCTACCGCGACGACGGTCAGCTGCGCATGACCACGGTCCTGGTCTCGGTGCCCAAGCTGCGCAAGAACCTCTTCGACCTGATGCTCGTGTGGGCCAAGTCCGACGACGCGGTCTACCCGTACGACGCGGTCTACGGCGAGGACGAGACGCCCGAGTCCAACGACCGCGAGGGGGCGGTCTCGATGGTGACCTCCCAGGACGCCGCGACGGCGGTGGCGCTGCGCCAGCTCGGCTACCAGCCCACGTCCGCCGTCGAGGTCGCGTTCGTGGAGCCCGGATCACCCTCGGAGGGCAAGCTGCTGGTGCGCGACATCCTCCTCGAGGTCGACGGAAGGCCCTTGAAGGACCCCCAGCAGCTGGTCGATGCCATCAACGGCGCCGAGCCGGGGGAGGCGGTCGACTTCAAGGTACGACGGGTGCGCACCGACTACGACGTCTCGATCGTCCCGCGCAAGGTCGACGGGGAGCTGCGCATCGGCATCACGCCGGGCATCGGCTACCTCTTCCCCTTCGACGTTCGGGTCAACATCGACCCCGCCATCGGGGGACCGAGCGCCGGGCTGATGTTCTCCCTCGCGATCTACGACACGCTCACACCTGGCTCGCTCACCGGGGGCAAGGTCGTGGCCGGCACCGGCGAGATCGCCGGTGACGGCACGGTCGGCCCGATCGGCGGGATCCAGCAGAAGATCGCCGGCGCCCGCGACGACGGCGCCGAGCTGTTCCTGGTGCCGCCGGACAACTGCGAGGAGGCCCTCGGTGCCAACAACGACGACATGCGCCTGGTGAAGGCGACCACGATGCCCATCGCGCTGAAGGCGATCCAGGACTGGGTCGAGGATCCCGATGCCGACCTGCCCTCCTGCGAGGACGCCTCATGAGCCTGACCGACCCTCTCGACGCCGACCCGGCGCTGGCCTCGGCCGTGCTCGAGATCGAGAGCCACATCGCCGAGGGCGGGTGGGACCAGCCGGCCCGCCTCTACGCGCTGGTGCCGACGGCCCGGCTGGTCGAGCACGAGCCGGCCCTGGCCTCGATGATGGGGCTGGACCACTCCTCCGAGCAGGGCTCCCTGACCGCGATCGAGCAGGACCAGCTCGACCCTGCGGTGGAGCTCGAGCGGGCCCTGGAGTCCATCGTGTGGCCGCCCGGGGTCCACGGCTGCGCTGCGGTCGTGGAGCGGCTGGTGCTGCCTCCGGACGTCGATGACGACCTCCCCGAGGACCAGGCAGCGGCCCAGAAGTTCGCCCGCGAGCACCCGGACCGCCAGGAAGTTCGCATCGTCGCGGGAACTACTCGCGGCGGTTCTACGTACTGTGCATTGAGGCTGCGTGCTCACGACGACGACCAATCCGTCGTCGGGGGCATCGACCTGGTCCCCGGTCTGCTGGGACTGCTGAGCGCGACACTGGCGGATGAACCGTCAGAACAAGAGGAGAACGAGTGAGCGAGCTGTTCGACGACGACCCACGCGACACGACCCCGAGGTCGACGTCTCGGCGTTCCCGCGCGTTGGTGATCACCGCGGTCGTCGTCATCGTCGCTTTCTTCGGGCTCACGACGTTCTCTGCGCTCTACACCGACCGGTTGTGGTTCACCGCCGCCGGCTACGGCAGCGTCTTCAGCACCCTCTTCTGGACCCGCACCGGGCTGTTCCTCGGCTTCGGGGCCTTGATGGCGGTGATCGTGGCCGTCAACATCGTCCTGGCCTACCGCTTCCGGCCGCTCTTCAGACCCTCGTCGCCGGAGCAGACCAACCTCGACCGCTACCGCGACGCCGTCACCCCCATCCGCACATGGCTGGTCATCGGCATCGTGGTGGTGCTGGGCATCTTCGCCGGCACCTCCGGAGCCGGTCAGTGGCGCACCTGGATGCTGTGGCGCAACTCCCAGGAGTTCGGCACCACCGACGCCTACTTCAAGCGCGACATCGGCTTCTACGTCTTCGACCTGCCCTGGCTGCACTTCATGGTCGACTTCACGATGGCCGCCCTGGTCGTCGGGCTCATCGCGGCCGGGGTCACGCACTACCTCTACGGCGGCGTGCGGCTCCAGGCGAGCCGCGACCGGCTCTCCGGTGCCGCCCAGGTCCAGCTCTCGGTCCTGCTTGGGTTCTTCGTGCTGGCCAAGGCCGGGGACTACTACCTCGACCGCTTCGACCTGGTCAACCAGGGCGGGCGCCTCATCACCGGCATCACCTACACCGACGAGAACGCCGTGCTCCCCGCCAAAGGCATCCTGATGGGGATCGCGCTGATCTGCGCGGTGCTCTTCTTCCTCAACGTCTGGCGCCGCACCTGGACGCTGCCGTCGGTCGGCCTCGCTCTGCTCGCCCTGTCGGCGATCCTGCTCGGGATGATCTGGCCCGGCATCGTCCAGCAGTTCCAGGTCAAGCCCTCCGAGGCCGACCGCGAGGCGAAGTACATCGCGGCCAACATCGCCGCCACACGGGAGGCCTACGACCTCGAGTCGATCGACAGCGAGGCCTACACCAGCAACTCCACGGCCAACGCCGACGCCGCCGGCACGCTCAGTGCCGAGTCGGCCTCCGTGCCGCTGGTGGACCCCCAGCTGGTGCGCCAGACCTTCGAGCAGAACCAGCAAGGTCGTGCCTACTACTCGGTCGCTGACGTGCTCGACGTCGACCGCTACGAGATCGACGGCATCGACCGGGCCCTCGTGCTCGGCGTGCGCGAGCTCGACCAGTCGGGCCTCAACGCCGGCGACCAGAACTGGTCCAACCTGCACACCGTCTACACCCACGGCAACGGCGTCATCGCCGCCTACGCCAACCAGCGCGGCTCCGACGACAACAGCCCCGGCACCGACATCCAGTGGGCCGAGGGCAACCAGACCAACCCCGACGGCAGTCGCCAGGACGCGCTCAGCCAGGCCACGGGCGACTACGAGAGCCGGATCTACTTCGGCGAGGACAGCCCCGACTACTCCGTCGTCGGCAAGCAGTCCGAGGGCTCGGCCAGCGTCGAGCTGAGCCTGGCCGGTCCCAACCAGGACGAGGACCAGACCACGACGTACGACGGCGAGGGCGGTGTCGACATCGGCTCCACCTTCCGTCAGCTGCTCTACGCGGTGAAGTTCGGCGAGCCCAACTTCCTGCTGTCGGGTCGTGTCCACGAGAACAGCCAGGTGCTCTACAACCGCACCCCGCGCGAGCGGGTCGAGAAGGTCGCGCCGTGGCTCACCATCGACGACGACGTCTACCCGGCAGTCGTGGACGGCAAGGTCGTCTGGATCGTCGACGGCTACACGACCACCGACCGCTACGCGAGCGCCGAGCGTGAGTCCTTCGAGACCATGACCCAGGACTCGTTGCAGAACACCACCGGACTGGCGACGCTGCCGACCGACGAGATCAACTACATGCGCAACGCGGTCAAGGCCACGGTCGACGCCTACGACGGCACCGTCACGCTCTACGAGTGGGACGAGGAGGACCCGATCCTGAAGGCGTGGATGGGGGCCTTCCCCGACACGGTGGTCGCCAAGTCCGAGATCTCGGACGAGCTGATGGAGCACCTGCGCTACCCCGAGGACCTCTTCAAGGTGCAGCGCTACCAGTACGCCCGCTACCACATCACCGACGAGACCGCGTGGTACCAGGGTGACGACCGCTGGGAGGTGCCCGAGGACCCCAACAGCCAGGGTGACCTGCAGCCTCCCTACCGCCTCTTCGTCGACGAGACGGTGGGTGCCGAGGGCGCGACGACGTCGCAGGAGACCTGGTCCCTGACCTCGACGTTCGTGCCGTTCGGCCGCAGCAACCTGGCGTCCTTCGTGTCGGTCAACTCCGACGCCACGTCGCCCGACTACGGCAAGATCACGGTGCGCGAGCTGACCGACCAGAACACCAAGGGCCCCGGCCTGATCGCCAACGAGTTCAGCAACGACGACAACGTCCGCGAGGCGTTGCTGCCCTTCCAGTCGGGTCAGTCGCCGCCGCTCTTCGGCAACCTGCTGACCCTGCCGGTCCAGGACGGGCTCATCTACGTGGAGCCGGTCTACGCCGTGCGCGCCGGCTCCACGTCGAGCTATCCGATCCTGCGCTTCGTCCTCGTCTCCTACGGGGACGAGGTCGGCATCGGCGCCACGATGACGGCGGCCCTGGCCGACGCCCTCAACGTCGACCCCGAGACGGTCACCGACCCGACCGTCCCCGAGCCGGACCCGGGCAACCCGGGCGACCCGGAGCCGACCCAGACCATCAACCAGCAGATCCGTGACCTGCTGGCCCAGGCCGAGGCTGCCTTCGCTGACGCCGACCAGGCACTGACCGACGGTGACCCCGTCACCTACGCCGAGAAGGTCCAGGAGGCCCGTCAGCTCATCTCCGACGCGGTCGCCCTCGCCAACACCCGACCGGGCGGCGCGACCGGCTCGACGGGTGGCGACACGGCCAGCGGGGCCACCGACGGGGCCACCGACGGGGCGACGGAAGGTGCTGCCCAGTAGCCCGATTTGTTGCCTCACCCCGCATGCATTAACGTTGTGTTCACCGACGCGGGGTGGAGCAGCTCGGTAGCTCGCTGGGCTCATAACCCAGAGGTCGCAGGTTCAAATCCTGCCCCCGCTACAAAGAGAAACACCAGGTCAGAGGCGGTTTTCGGAGAGATCCGGGAGCCGCCTTTGGCGCTTCTCGACCGCTGGTTGTCCGCATCTGTAAGCAGTCGGCGCGGGCGAGGGTAGTCGCGGCGTCCAGCGGCTGGGCCACGAGCTGAGCGTGCCGTCGTACACGAATCTGGATGCGCCGGGACGTCCGGAGACGAGCTGGGCCCTGTGGGGACGTCATTTTGGCGGCATCTGGGGCCCTGACCTCTGGGTCATTGAGAAAGCAACCGAGTGCCCCGATCAGGGTGACGAGGGTTCGGCGCGGAGGCGCCGTCCAGTGTGGGACGAGTCCTCACAGGTCAGGTGTCAACGCAAGTCTGGGCAGACCCAACCGTCCGGTAACTTCAATCCGCGGCACTGCTTGAGCTATCGGCATTGCTGGAGTTGTTCGACGAGCTGATGGATCGTTGGGGCGACGGTGTTGACCGCCGCACCCTCCGCCACCGCCCGCAGCAGCGCTCCGTCGGCTACTGCGAGGACGAGCCGTGCGGACTCCAGTCCAGGAGGAAGGTCGGCACGTGCCAGGATCTGGATGATCAGCTCGTCAAGTTGCGCGTTGAAGGTTCGGACGGCGTCACGCAGGTGGGGGTGTCGCGCCGATTCGAGATAGCGCTCGTAGAACACCAGCAGTGACGCGGAGTCCGTGGCCGTTCGATCCGTGGGGGAGAGAACCATGATGCTGAGGATGGCCGCCACTACCTCCTGTGTGCTGCCCAGTCGAGCCGGTAGGGCCTCCACCGCGGCGTTCGCCTGCGCCGTCCAGCCTCGTGCAAGTTCGTGGAGTGCCTCGCCCATGAGGTCTTCCAGCGAGGAGAAGTAGTAGGTGGTGGCCGCGAGCGGGATCCTGGCGCGGTCGGCCACCGTTCGGTGGCTCACCGCAGAGAACCCCTGTTCCAACAGGAGCTCACTGGCTGCGGTGATGATGGATTGCCTGCGCTGTTGACCCTTCGCTGAGATGCGGCGCGCGGTTCTGCTGACCTTGGCCACGTCAATGAGCCTCGCCGCTGGTGAGCTGAAGACCTACGACACCGGCGACTATCAGTCCGATCGACACCAGTTTCCACACTTCGCTGGACTCGTCGAGGAAGAAGATTCCGTAGGACGCGGTACCCGCGGCGCCGATCCCGGTCCACACGGCATAGGCCGCGCCGACAGGCAGCGTCCTGAGCCCGATGCTGAGCAGGGTGAAGCTGCCGGCGGCGAACACCAGGAACAGGAGACTGGGAACAAGTCGGCTGAAACCAGCGCTCGACTTCAGCGCTACCGCGAATCCGGTCTCGAGCAGTCCGGCGATGACTATCAGCGCCCAGGCCATTGCGACCTCCTTATTGGTACGGGCGTACCACTTTAGCAGAAGCGTGGGGGGCACGCATTCTTGCTCCGTCAGGGCCGCGGGCGAGCACCCGCGGAGGGCTGCCCCTGTTTGAGCTTCGAACTGGCCCTTCGGGCAAGAGGACAGGCAGCAGCGCGGCCGCTACCTCGGCGGGCCTCTCTTCGTGGGCGAAGAGGCGGGTGCCGGTGATCACCGCCAGCTCTGCCGTCGTGGCCCCGACTGCGTGTGGCTCGGATCATCTCGTGCGACGACAACTGCGGGGGGATGGTGGTGGTTAGCGACCCGACCGGGTGCCTCGCCGTAGACGTTGTGGCAATGGGTTGTTGCTGCGAGCTGCCCGGCCAGTGCAACGCGGGAGCATGGCGGGTTTCCGTCTACCTCAAGGAGGAGGTCCCCCCACATCCCGGCCGGACGGCGCGCAGCGATGTGGGGCCTTGAGTTCGGCAGCTTGTCGACGCTCCTCGAAAACTAGGCCAGTAGCGCTCTTCGAAAAGTAGGCCACCCGACCACGATGGATTGGGTGATGACAGTGGAGGACTGGGCTGAGATCCGGCGGCTGCATGCGCAGGAGCAGTTGTCGATCAGGGCGA
>NZ_JANNML010000080.1:0-43006 GCF_031397825.1 Nocardioides sp. | reverse complement strand
GGCTACACCCTGGGCCAGGCCGACATCCTGCGTCGCGCGATGGGCAAGAAGAAGAAGGAGGAGCTGGACAAGCAGTTCGCCGGCTTCTCCGCCGGCATGACCGAGCGCGGCTACAGCGGCGCGGCGATCAAGGCCCTCTGGGACACCCTGCTGCCCTTCTCCGACTACGCCTTCAACAAGGCTCACTCGGCCGCCTACGGCCTGGTGTCCTACTGGACCGCCTACCTCAAGGCCAACTACCCGGCCGAATACATGGCGGCCCTGCTGACCTCCACCAAGGACGACAAGGACAAGTCCGCGATCTACCTCAACGAGTGCCGCCGGATGAAGATCCAGGTGCTCCCGCCGGACGTCAACGAGTCCTCCCACCACTTCACCCCGGTCGGGCACGACATCCGTTTCGGGCTCACCGCGGTGCGCAACGTCGGCGCCAACGTCGTCGACGGCATCGTCTCCGGCCGCACCGAGAAGGGCCGCTACGAGTCCTTCGACGACTTCCTCTCCAAGGCGCCTGCCCCGGTCTGCAACAAGCGGGTCATCGAGTCGCTCATCAAGGCCGGCGCGTTCGACGCGATGAAGCACCTGCGCCGGGCCCTGGTCGCCATCCACGAGACCGCTGTGGACCAGTACGTCGACATCAAGCGCAACGAGGCCATCGGCCAGGACTCCCTCTTCGGCGGCATGGAGGACGAGCCCGGGGGCGGCTTCGGCATGACCGTCGCCATCCCCGACATCGACGAGTGGGACAAGACCACCCTGCTCGGCCACGAGCGCGACATGCTCGGCCTCTACGTCTCCGACCACCCCCTGCTGGGCCTCGAGCACGTGCTGTCCAACGGCACCGACTGCACCATCGGTCAGCTGATGCTCGACGAGGAGCGCGCCGACGGGTCCACGGTGACCATCAGCGGCCTGGTGACGACGGTTGCGCGCAAGATCACCAAGCGCGGTGACGCGTGGGCGATGGTCACGCTCGAGGACCTCGACGGCGCCATCGACGTGCTGCTCTTCCCCAGCTCCTACCAGCTGGCCAGCGGCTACCTCGTCGAGGACGCGATCATCACCGTCAAGGGGCGACTGAGCCGGAGCAAGGACACCCCCGAGCTGCACGGCCAGGAGGTGAGCGTCCCCGACCTCTCCGACGGCCCCAGCGGACCGGTCGTGATCAGCCTGCCCTCGACCCGGTGCACGGCGCCGGTGGTCGAGCAGCTCAAGGACGTCCTGGGCACCCACCCGGGGATGACCGAGGTGCAGCTGCGACTGCTGACGCGCGACGCCACCAAGGTGATGCGTCTCGACGACCGGCTGCGGGTGACCCCCACGCCGGCCCTCTTCGCCGACCTGAAGGCGTTGCTAGGCCCCGGGTGCCTGGCCGGATGACGGCAGGCGCGGTGGACGACCGGCTCGGGCGCGCCACGCGCGGGCCGGAGGTCGCGCAGGCCGCCGCGGTGCTCGCGCTGTGCGCCGCGGTGGGGGCCGGGTGCGGCTGGCTGTGGTTCACGATCTGGGACCCGCCGGTGGGGGTCGTCTTCGAGGGCATGTGGTACCTCGACGAGCAGGGCCTGCGCGACGAGTTCACCGCGACCGGGTGGTTCGTCGTCGTCGGGGCGGTGGCAGGGCTCCTGCTCGGCCTGCTCTGCGCGCTGGCCCTGAGCCGCTCGGAGCTCGTGACGCTGGGAGCGCTGCTGGTGGGGGTCGCCCTCGCCACCTACCTGATGTGGCAGGTCGGCCTGCTCCTCGGTCCCGACGACCCCCGCGAGCTCGCCAAGGCGGCCTCCGACGGGGACCGGCTGCCGGGTCAGATCGAGGTGTCGGGGCGCAGCCCCTTCCTGGTGCTGCCCGGCACCGCGCTGGCCGCCCTCGCCATGACCTACGCCACCGTGCCGAGGCGGATCCGCTCCCACGCCTGAACGGAACGCCCGTGGGTAGAGTGCCGTCGAAGCAGCACGGCCCGGCCCGTCGGCACGACGCTGGACCGCACATCCGCACCCGTCCCCTGGGGGTCATCGTGTCCAGCAACCACCCTCCTTCCGGCCCACCATCCGGCCCCCCGTCTGGCCCCCCGTCGGGCCCCCCGTCGGGTCCGCCCGCGGGGCCACCGTCGTCCGGCCCACCGCCAGGGTGGGGACCGCCGTCCGGCCCACCACCGCCACCCGAGTACCTCGAGGCCGGGGGCGGTCGACCGCTGCCTCCCGGTGCACGCGCAGGGTCCGGCAACCGCAAGAAGGTCCTCATCGGTGCCGGCGCGGTCGTCGGCCTCGCCGCCATCGGCACGGGTGTCTGGGCAGCGATGAGCTTCCTCGCCACCGGTCCTCAGCCCGCGGAGGCGCTCCCGGCCGGCACGATCGGCTACGTCAGCGTCGACCTCGACCCCAGCGGCGGCCAGAAGATCGAGGCGCTCCGCACGTTGCGCACGTTCCCCGCCTTCAAGGACGAGGTGGGCCTCGACACCGACGACGACCTGCGCGAGCGGATCTTCGAGGAGATCCAGTCGTCCGGGGCCTGCGAGGGCCTCGACTACGCCGACGACGTCGAGCCCTGGCTGGGTGACCGCTTCGCCGTCGCTGCCGTCGACCTCGGGGAGGAGACCCCCAGCGCGGTCGTCGTGGTGCAGGTGAAGGATGCCGACGCCGCCGACGAGGGCTTCGCCCAGGTGCGTGACTGCGCCGTCGGCGAGGACTCCGCCGACTCCGAGGACGCCGGTGCCGTGGGTGGATGGTCGATCGACGGTGAGTGGGCGGTGATCGCCGAGACCCAGGAGATCGCCGACGACGTGGCCGCCAGGACGGCCGAGGGGTCCCTCGCCGACGACGAGGACTTCCGGACCTGGACGGACGAGGCAGGCGATGCTGGCATCCTGACGGCCTATGCCGCCCCCGAGGCAGGAACGGTCATCGCCGACGCGATCGGTGGCTTCGGCCTCCTCCCGTTCGGCGGCTCGAGCGGCTGTGCCTACGAGGTGGAGCCCTTCGACCCCGAGTCCAGCGAGATCCCGGAGCTGCCGTCCCTCGACAGCTACTGCGACGACACCGGCGGCTCGGAGATGCCGGGAGAGATGATGTCGGCGCTGGAGGACTTCCGCGGCGGTGCGCTCACCGTGCGCTTCGACGACGGATCCCTCGAGGTCGAGGCTGCCTCCGGCACGGACGCCCTGGGGCTGCCGACGCTGCTGGGCAGCGACCAGGGCGGTGCCGCCATGGCGACCCTGCCCGAGGACACCGCCGCCGCCTTCGGCCTGGGCTTCGAGGAGGGCTGGTTCGACGAGGTCCTGGACTACGTCAGCTCGACCATGGGCTCCGAGATGGACATCGAGGGCCTGCTCGCCGACGCGGAGGAGGAGACGGGGCTCTCGCTCCCCGAGGACGCAGAGACCCTGGCCGGGGAGTCGGTCGCGGTGGCGCTCAGCCCCGGCTTCGACCCCGAGCTGTTCTTCAACTCGGGCGGCACCGACGTGCCGGTCGCGGTCAAGATCAAGGGCGACGCCGAGGAGATCCAAGGCGTCCTCGACAAGCTCGTCGAGTCGGCCTCCGCCTCCGACCCCGAGGCGTCGACCATCTTCGGCAGCGACGGCGAGGGTGACTACGTCGTGATCGGGCCCGACGCCGACTACCGTGCCGAGGTGCTCGAGGACGGTGGCCTGGGCGACAGCGACGTCTTCCAGGACGTCGTGCGCGAGGCCGGTGAAGCAGGCTCGATCCTCTTCGTCAACTTCGATGCGGGTGATGGCTGGCTGGCCGGCCTGGCTGAGGGCGACACCGAGGTGCGCGACAACCTGGAGCCGCTCGAGGGCCTGGGCCTGACCGGGTGGCTCGACGACGAGGTCGGTCACGTGCTCCTGCGGGTCACCACCGACTGACGCGGCGACCGACTCTCAGCTCCGACCTCTCAGCTCCGGCCGATCTCGGCCGTGATCGCCCCGGTGATCGCGACCAGGTCGGCCGGAGCGACCTCCACGTCCAGCCCGCGCCGCCCGCCCGAGACGAAGACCGTCGGGTGGGTCAGGGCGGAGGTGTCGAGGACGGTCGGGTGCGCCTTCTTCTGGCCGATCGGGGAGATCCCGCCGGCGACGTACCCGGTGGCCCGCTCGGCGACCTTGACCTCCGCCATCGCGGCCCTGCTCGCGCCGAGGGCCCGGGCCAGCGCCTTGAGGTCCAGCTGGCCGGAGACGGGGACGATGCCGACGGCGAGCCGGCCGTCGACGGTGACCATCAGTGTCTTGAGGACGCGGGCCGGGTCGAGCCCGAGCGCCTCGGCGGCCTCGAGGCCGAACGAGGCGGCCCGGGGGTCGTGCTCGTAGGGGTGGACCCGGTGCTCGATGCCCGCGGCGGTGAGGGCGAGCGTGGCGGGCGTGCCTCCGGACGCTGTCTTCTTGGCCATCGAGGCGTGCGGCGCTAGTTGGGCGACCAGCGCGTGCGAGCCACCTCGGTGGCCGGCAGCGACGGGATCACGTTCATGGCCTGGAGCTCGGTGCGCAGCAGGTCGGTGACCATCACCAGGCGCTCCGTGGCGTCGTCGGCCTCGAGCAGCGCCTGCCGCTCGGGCATCGGCAGGGGAGCGCAGGCGGCCAGCGTCCAGGAGAGGTACGACGGGTCCCGCGGCAGGCTCCCGGAGTAGGGGTCGTTGGCGATCTCGGAGAGCGCCTGTCGATAGGCCGTGAACGTGGCGCGCGCCCGCTCGAGCACCTCGTCCGCGACGGGGTCGACGTTCTCCTGCAGCTCGACCACGTGGCCCACGGGGAAGAGCCCCGTGGTGTCGAGGCGGTCCAGCTTGATCCGGTCCAGGCCCACCGCGACGATGTCGAAGGTCCCGTCGGCGTTGGACTCGACCTCGGTGAGCTGCACCCGGCAGCCCACGCGGTAGAGCGACTGGGCCCCGTGGTCGCCCACCTCGTAGCCCTCGCGGATGCCCACCGAGCCGAAGACCCGCTCGATCGGGTCCTCGACCCGCAGCAGGTGGTGCACCAGGGCGCGGTAGCGGTCCTCGAAGACCCGCAGCGGCACGCTGACGCCGGGGAAGAGCACCGAGTTGAGCGGGAACATCGGCAGCGTCAGGGTCACGGTCGCCACGGTAGTCGGTGCTGCGAGCGGACGGCGGTGGCCCCGGACTGTCCAGCCCAGGTCGCCGATGAGGCAGTGGTGGGGCCGCCTTCGTAGAATCGGGGCATGATTCGGCGCATCGACCTCCGCGGGGCGGCCCAGACCGGCCCCGTCGACTACCGGACTGCCGTGCCTCGGGCCGAGTTCGACATCGAGGCTGCCATCCCCGCCGTCCACGCGATCTGCGAAGCGGTGCGCACCCGTGGCCTCGAGGCCATCTTCGAGATGTCCGCGAAGCACGACGGCGTGACCCAGACCGACATCCGGGTCCCGCGCCAGGCGCTCCTCGACGCCCTCGAGCAGCTCGACCCCGCCATCCGGGCCGGCCTCGACGAGTCGATCCGCCGGCTGCGCGCCACGTGCGCCCAGGAGCTCGAGCAGGACGCCGTCACCGACCTCGGACCCGGCGCGACCGTGACCCACAAGAAGGTGCCGGTCGGGCGCGTGGGGCTCTACGTCCCCGGGGGCCTGGCCCCCCTGGTCTCCAGCGTGCTGATGAACGTCGTCCCGGCCCAGGTCGCCGGCGTGGAGTCGATCGCGCTGAGCTCCACCCCGCAGAAGGCCTTCGGCGGCCTGCCGCACCCGACGATCCTGGCGGCCTGCGAGCTGCTCGGGATCGACGAGGTCTACGCCGTCGGCGGCGCCCAGGCGATCGCGATGTTCGCCTACGGCGTCGGCCCGTGCGAGCGGGTCGACCTGGTCACCGGTCCGGGCAGCATCTGGACCGTGACGGCCAAGCGGCTGCTCAAGGGGCAGGTCGGCATCGACTCCGAGGCCGGTCCGACCGAGATCGCGATCCTCGCCGACGACACCGCCGACGCGGCCTACGTCGCCGCCGACCTGATCAGCCAGGCCGAGCACGACCCCCTCGCCTCGGCCGTGCTCGTCACGACCTCGGAGCGCCTCGCAGCCGATGTCGATGCCGAGCTCGACAAGCAGATCTCGACCACCAAGCACGTCGAGCGCATCCTCACCGCGTTGAGCGGGCCGCAGTCCGGCATCGTCCTCGTCGAGGATCTCGAGCAGGGGCTCAAGGTCGTCGACGGCTACGGCGCCGAGCACCTCGAGATCCACACCGTCGACGCCGCCGCGTGGGCGGCGCGCGTGCGCAACGCCGGCGCGATCTTCGTCGGGTCCCACGCCCCGGTGTCCCTGGGCGACTACTGCGCCGGCTCCAACCACGTGCTCCCGACCGGCGGCTGCTCGTGCCACTCCTCGGGGCTCTCGGTGCGCGCCTTCACCAAGTCCATCCACGTCGTCGACTACGACCGGGGTGCATTGGCCGAGGTGGCCGACCACGTGGTCACCCTCGCCGAGGCGGAGGACCTGCCGGGCCACGGCGCGGCCGTGCGGGTGCGCTTCTCGTGACCTTCCCTCCTCTGCGTGAGGAGCTGCGGGGGATCGAGCCCTACGGCGCGCCGCAGCTCGACGTCCCCGTCCAGCTCAACGTCAACGAGAACCCCTACGCGCCCTCCGACGCCGTCGTGGACGACGTGGCCCGATCGGTCGCCGAGGCGACCCGCACGCTCAACCGCTATCCCGACCGGGAGTTCCTGGAGCTGCGGGGCGCGCTGGCCGACTACCTCGGCCACGGGGTGCGCCCGGAGCAGGTGTGGGCGGCCAACGGGTCCAACGAGATCATGCTCCAGCTGCTGCAGGCGTTCGGCGGTCCTGGGCGCACGGCGCTGAGCTTCGCCCCGACGTACTCGATGTATCCGGAGTACGCCCGCGACTCCAACACCTCCTGGGTGCAGGGGCGTCGCGAGACGGACTTCGCGCTCGACCTCGAGGTCGCCCGTGAGCTCGTCGAGCGGGAGCGGCCCTCGGTGGTGCTGCTGCCCTCGCCCAACAACCCCACCGGCACCGCGCTGCCGCCCGAGGCGGTCAGCCTGCTGTGCGAGGCCGTGGGGGAGACCGGGATCGTGGTGGTCGACGAGGCCTACGGCGAGTTCCGTCGCGCCGGCACCCCGAGTGCGCTCGAGGTCCTGCCGGAGCACCGCAACCTGGTCGTCACACGCACCATGAGCAAGGCGTTCGCGCTGGCCGGTGCGCGGCTCGGCTACCTCGCCGCCGCGCCGGAGATCTGCGACGCCATCCGCGTCGTGCGACTGCCCTACCACCTCTCGGCAGTGACCCAGGCGGTCGCGCTCGCGGCGCTGCGCCACGCGCCCGAGCTGCTAGGCAGGGTCGACCAGCTGCGCGTCGAGCGCGACGCCACGGTGGCCTGGTTGCGCGAGCAGGGGCACCAGGTCGCCGACAGCGACGCCAACTTCTGCCTCTTCGGCACGTTCGCCGACCGCCACGCGGTCTGGCAGGGCCTGCTCGACCACGGTGTCCTGATCCGCGAGACTGGCCCCGACGGGTGGCTGCGGGTCTCGATCGGCACCGCCGAGGAGATGACAGCCTTCAAGCAGGCACTCACAGCAGTCACGGAAGAAGGACAGGCATGAGCAGGACCGCACGCATCGAGCGCCAGACCAGCGAGTCGAAGGTGCTCGTCGAGGTCGACCTCGACGGCACCGGCCGCCACGACATCTCCACGGGTGTCGGGTTCTACGACCACGTGCTCACCGCCTTCGCCCGCCACGCGCTGCTCGACCTGACGGTGCAGACCTCCGGCGACACCCACATCGACGCCCACCACACCGTCGAGGACACCGCGATCGTGCTCGGCCAGGCCCTGCGCGAGGCGCTCGGCGACAAGGTCGGCGTGCGTCGATTCGGCGACGCCACCGTGCCGCTCGACGAGGCGCTGGTCCAGGCCGTCGTCGACGTCTCGGGTCGTCCCTACTGCGTGCACACCGGTGAGCCCGAGGGCCAGGTCTACGTCCAGCTCGGCGGCACCACGCCGGCCTACCTCGGCTCGCTGACCAAGCACGTCTTCGAGACCATCGCGTTCCACGCCCACATCGCCCTGCACGTGCGGGTGCTCGCCGGTCGCGAGCCGCACCACATCGTGGAGACGCAGTTCAAGGCGTTCGCCCGCGCGTTCCGCGACGCGGTCGCGATCGACCCGCGGGAGACCGGGGTCCCCTCCACCAAGGGCAAGCTCTGAGCACCTCGGCCCCCGACGTCGTCGTCCTGGACTACGGGTCCGGCAACCTCCGCTCGGCCGTCCGGGCGCTCGAGCGGGCCGGGGCGAGCGTCGAGCTGACCGGCGACTTCGACCGGGCGCTGGAGGCCGAGGGACTCGTGGTGCCCGGTGTGGGGGCCTACGCCGCGTGCATGTCGGGGCTGCTGGGCATCAAGGGCGAGCGGATCATCGGGCGCAGGCTCGCCGGCGGCCGCCCGGTCCTCGGGATCTGTGTCGGCATGCAGATCCTCTTCGCCCGCGGCGTGGAGCACGGTGTCGAGACCGAGGGCTGCGACGAGTGGCCGGGCGTGGTCGAGCGCCTGCAGGCGCCCGTCGTGCCCCACATGGGGTGGAACACCGTCGACGTACCCGCGGAGACCGCGCTCTTCTCGGGGATCCGCGACGAGCGGTTCTACTTCGTGCACTCCTACGGCGTTCGCGAGTGGACGCTGGTGACCAACGACCGCACCCGCCCCCCGCTGGTGACCTGGGCCGAGCACGGCGGCGACCGCTTCGTCGCGGCCGTCGAGAACGGGCCGCTCAGCGCCACGCAGTTCCACCCGGAGAAGTCCGGCGACGCCGGTGCCGCGCTGCTGCGCAACTGGGTGACGTCGCTGTGAGGCCGGGACGAGCATGAGCAAGGAGCGGGCCCGGCGCCGGGAGGAGCGCGAGCGCGAGGCGGCGGTGCGGGCAGCGGCACGAGCCGCGGAGGCCGAGCGCGCCGAGCGTCGCGCGGCACGCAAGAAGTCGCTCACATCGGTGCTGCCCAAGCCGCGGTCTCGCCCGGCGGGCGTCCTCACCCGGCGGGCGCGTCAGCAGACCTGGGCGACGATCCTGGTCGTGGTGCTGGTCAACCTCGTGGCGTGGGCCTTCCTCGACCACTGGGCCGCGCGGCTGCTGGTCATCATCGTGAGCCTCCTCGGCGCTCCCGTCCTGCACACCCTGCTGTTCCGCCGCCGCTGAGCGCCGGTCCCACCTCACGAACTGGAGACGAGACACCCATGAGCGACTACCTCGAGCTGCTGCCCGCCGTCGACATCGCGGGCGGCCAGGCCGTCCAGCTGGTGCAGGGCGTCGCTGGGTCGGAGAAGCGCTTCGGCGACCCGATCGAGGCCGCGCTGCGCTGGCAGGAGGCCGGAGCCGAGTGGCTGCACCTGGTCGACCTCGACGCAGCCTTCGGCCGGGGCCACAACCGTGAGCTCCAGGCGCAGATCGTCGGCACGCTGGACATCCAGGTCGAGATGAGCGGCGGCATCCGCGACGACGAGTCGCTGGCCGCGGCGATGGCCACCGGGTGTCGCCGGGTCAACATCGGCACCGCCGCCCTGGAGCAGCCAGAGTGGTGCGCCGCCGCGATCGCGGAGTACGGCGACCGCGTGGCCGTCGGGCTCGACGTACGCGGGCGCACGCTCGCGGCCCGCGGCTGGACCCGCGACGGCGGCGACCTCTACGACGTGCTGACCCGTCTCGACTCCGAGGGATGTGCGCGCTACGTCGTCACCGACGTCAACAAGGACGGCATGCTGCAGGGGCCCAACCTCGACCTGCTGCGCGACGTCTGCGCCGTCACCGACCGCCCGGTCGTGGCGTCGGGCGGCATCACCGAGCTGACCGACCTCGAGGCGCTCATCGGCCTGGTCGACCTCGGCGTCGAGGGCGCGATCATCGGCACGGCGCTCTACGAGGGCCGCTTCACCCTCGAGGACGCGCTCGCCCTGACCCTGCCGAAGGCGCAGGCATGAGCCTGGCCATCCGCGTCATCCCGTGCCTCGACGTCGACGCCGGGCGCGTGGTCAAGGGCATCAACTTCCGTGAGCTGCGCGACGCGGGCGACCCCGTCGAGCTGGCCCGCACCTACGACGCGGAGGGCGCCGACGAGCTGACCTTCCTCGACATCTCCGCCTCCCACGAGGGCCGCGCGACGACGATGGAGATCGTGTCGCGCACCGCCGAAGAGGTCTTCATCCCCCTGACCGTCGGTGGGGGAGTGGCCTCCGTCGAGGACGTCGACCGGCTGTTGCGCGCGGGCGCCGACAAGGTCGCGGTCAACACCGCCGCGATCCACCGACCCGAGCTGGTCGCCGAGATCGCCGACCGCTTCGGCAACCAGGTGCTCGTGCTCTCCGTCGACGCCCGGCGTGCCCCGGGCACCGACTCGGGCTGGGAGGTCACCACCCACGGAGGCCGCAAGTCCGCCGGCCTCGACGCGATCGCGTGGGCCGCACGGGCGTGCGAGCTCGGCGCGGGGGAGATCCTGCTCAACGCGATGGACGCGGACGGCACCCAGGACGGCTTCGACCTCGACCTGATCCGCGCCGTACGACGTGAGGTCACCGTGCCCGTCATCGCCTCCGGTGGTGCCGGGGCGACCGAGCACTTCGCGCCGGCCGTCGACGCCGGCGCCGACGCGGTCCTCGCCGCCACCGTCTTCCACTTCGGCACGCTGCGCATCCGCGACGTCAAGGGCGCGCTCGACGCGGCGGGCCACCCCGTCCGCTGAGCCTGGCAGAGTGACGGGCATGGAACTGCGCGTCTTCACCGAGCCCCAGCAGGGCGCCACCTACGACGACCTCCTCGCGGTCGCGCTTGAGGCCGAGGAGCTCGGCTTCGGGGCGTTCTTCCGCTCCGACCACTACCTCGGCATGGGCACGGCCGGGCTGCCCGGTCCCAGTGACGCGTGGATCACGCTCGCCGCGCTCGCCCGCGAGACCAGCACCATCCGGCTCGGCACCATGATGACCAGCGCGACCTTCCGTCACCCCGGGCCGCTCGCGATCAGCGTCGCGAACGTCGACCAGATGAGCGGCGGCCGCGTCGAGCTCGGCATCGGCGCCGGCTGGTTCCAGGCCGAGCACGAGAAGTACGGCATCCCGTTCCCGGGCACGAGGGAGCGCTTCGACCGTTTCGAGGAGCAGCTCGCGATCATCACCGGCCTGTGGGCGACCCCGCTGGACGGTGCGGGCTTCTCGTTCGACGGGCAGCACTACCAGGTCATCGACTCACCGGGACTGCCGAAGCCGACCCAGGCCAAGCCCCCGGTGCTGATCGGCGGGGTCGGCAAGGTGCGCACCCCCGCCCTCGCCGCGTCGTACGCCGACGAGTTCAACCTGCCGTTCGTCGACCAGGCCACCACGACGGCCCAGTTCGGCCGGGTGCGCGCGGCGTGCGAGGCGATCGACCGTGACCCCGACGACCTGGTCTACTCCAACGCGCTCGTGCTCTGCGTCGGCGCCGACGAGGCGGAGGTCGAGCGTCGCGCGGCGGCGATCGGTCGCGACAAGGACGAGCTGCGGGCCAACGGCATCGCGGGCACGCCCGAGGAGGTCGTCGAGCGGATCGGTGACTACGCCGCTCTCGGCAGCGATCGTCTCTACCTCCAGGTCCTCGACCTCGCCGACCTCGACCACCTGCGACTGGTGGCGGCCGACGTGATGCCGCACGTGTGACGTGCCTCCGGCGAGCCGCCCGCGCGGCGGCACCGGTGAAGGGCGATAGCCTGACCTCATGAGCTCGACGTCCCCCTCCGCCCCGGCAACGCCGTTCGGCACGGTCCTCACGGCCATGGCCACCGCGTTCCACGACGACGGTTCCGTCGACCTCGAGGGCACCGCCCGGATCGCGACCCACCTCGTCGACCACGGCCACGACGGCGTCGTCGTCTCCGGCACGACCGGTGAGTCGCCCACGACCACGACCGCCGAGGACGGCGAGATCCTGGCCGCGGTCAAGGACGCGGTCGGTGACCGAGCGGTCGTCGTCGCCGGTGTCGGCACCAACGCCACCGCCACGTCGGTCGAGCTGGCCGTCCAGGCGGAGAAGATCGGCGCCGACGGGCTGCTGCTCGTGACCCCCTACTACAACCGCCCCAGCCAGGCCGGCGTGCTGCACCACTTCCGCAGCGTCGTCGAGGCCAGCAGTGTGCCGGTCATGCTCTACGACGTCCCGGGCCGCACCGGGACGACGATCGCGATGGAGACCTACGCCGCCGCGATCGAGTGGGACGGCGTCGTCGCCGTCAAGGACGCGGTCGGCGACTACGCCCGCGGCGTGCGCCTCATGGAGATGGGCTACGCCGTCTACTCCGGCGACGACGTGGCCAACCTGGGCTGGCTCGCCCACGGCGCCGCCGGCGTCGTCTCGGTCGCGGGTCACGCCGCGGGTCCGTTGCTGCGCGAGATGCACGACGCGTTCGCCGCCGGCGACCACGCCACGGCGCTCCAGGTCTTCACCCGGATGCTCCCCGCGATCGACGCCGTCATGGGCGTCCCCAACTACGGAGCCACCACCGCCAAGGCCACGCTGCAGCTCCTCGGGGTGCTCGACAACCGCAACGTCCGCGCGCCGCTCGTGCCGCTGGACGAGGACGAGGTCGCCGCGCTCCGGGTCGGTCTGGCGGCGTCCGGCCTGCTCTAGCACCGGGGACGCCAGCGTGAGCCACCCGCACCCCGAGCTCTCCGCCCCGCCCGAGCTGCCGTCCGGCGGCCTGCGGGTGATCCCGCTCAGCGGACTCGGGGAGGTCGGGCGCACCATGACCGTCGTCGAGCACGCGGGCCGCCTGCTGATCGTCGACTGCGGCGTGCTGTTCCCCGAGGACCCCGTGCCGAGTCGGCGCAATGGTGCAGATCAGGGCGACCGGGCCTGCACCATCGCGCCGACTCGGCGTACAGGCGGCAACATCGCGCCGACTCGGCGTACGGGCGGCAACATCGCGCCGACTCGGCGTACGGGCGCAGGAGGCCCCGCCGGACGGGTGTCCGACGGGGCCTCCTGGTCGTGCGGGTGGTGCGTGCTGCTGGGTGATCAGCGGGTGAGGCGGACCTTCACGGTGTCGCTGGCAGCCGAGAAGCGCGGCGTGCCGGGGAAGACCACCTTGAGGGTGTAGGTGCCGGGCGTGAGGCCGCGGACCTTGATCCTCGCCTCGCCCTTCTCGGCGTAGCCCTTGCCGACGACCTTGGTGCCCTTGAGCAGCTTGATCGCGCCCTGGGGCGTGGTGCCCTTCGAGCCGTCGCGCTTGACCATGACCACGACCCGGGGCTGCTTGCCCGCCCTCGGGGTCGCCTTGAGCTTGGTCTCGACCTTGCAGATCGACACCTTGATGTCATCGACGTACCAGCCGTCGAGGCCGCCGCAGCCGTCGCGACCCATGTCGAAGCGGACGCGGACCTTCTGGCCCACCCTCGCCCCGAGCTTCTTCAGGTCGATGATCGAGGTGCCCCACGAGCCGCGGTTCTCGCCGCCGTCGGTGCCGGTGAAGCCCTCCTCACCCGCGAGCGGGCTGGTGTTGCCGGGAGCGACCTCCATCTGGGCACCCGGCGCGTTGAAGGCGTAGGCCTTGGTCGGGATGACCCTGAAGGGCTTGCCGCCCACGCTGTACTTCACGTTTCCGCCGTCGTAGCCGTATTCCGTGGCCACGTAGTGCTCGAACGACATCCGCGGCGAGAGGCCCGCCGGGATCGCGAAGGCAGGACTGGTGATCGAGTTGCGGCTCGACACGTCGCCCGCCGTGCCCGAGCAGTCGCCGGCCTCGGCCGGGTCCGGTGCGTAGGCGACGGTGGAGGAGTGGTTGCCGGGCGCGTCGGCGACCGTCTTCCACGAGATGCCCGAAGCGCCGGCGAAGACGACGTCCTCGGTCTTGTCCCAGCCCTTGAGACCGTCCTCGAAGTCCTCCGACCAGACGGTCCTGGCGGTGAAGCCCTTGCCGCACAGCGACGGGGCACCCTTGGCCAGGAGCGGCTTGAACTGGCACTGGGCCTGGGGGTCCAGGGTGAGCTCGACCGCGTCGCTCACCAGCGAGACCGCGGTGCAGTCAGCGGCGGTGATCGGCGCCGCCAGGGTCGGCGTCGCCTCGGGCTCCAGGGTCAGCTCGTTGATCTCCTTGCCGAGCAGGTCGGTGCAGGAGGAGGCGAGGCTCTCGGAGAGGTCGCTGAAGTCGGCGACCGGGAACAGGTACTCGCTCTGCGAGCGCCAGAAGATGGCTGCGGCCTTGTCGCGGCCGATCGCCGGGACGGTGACGCCGTTGTAGGTGCCGCCGTCGACGAGCAGCGCGAACGCGTGGTTGACCACGCCGGAGTTGCTGTGCACGCCGCCGCTGTCGTCCGTGGAGCACTTGTACTCAGCGTCCGACACCTTGCCGGGGTCGCCGTAGCAGGTGGGGTTCCACATGTCGCGGATGGCGCCGCCGAAGGCCGGGTCGGCCTCGCCGGAGAGCCAGCGGTAGGAGTTGTCCTTGTCGGCCTGGTCGATGTCCTTGACCGTGACGTTGACCGTGGTGGCCGCCGACTTGATCTTGGTGCCGGTGTCCTGGCCGACCATCACGCCGTAGATGTCCGCGTCACCCGAGGGGGAGAACGGCGGCTCGGCGACGTTGTTGCCGATGATGATGCCCGCGGCGCCTGCGGCCTCCGCGGCCTGCGCCTTGGCGCCGAACGTGCAGGTGCCACGGTCGACGTAGACGAACGTGCCGGCCATGGCGGCGGCGTTGGTGAACGGCGCGCAGCCGTCGACGGGCGCACCGACGACGACGTCGGTGGTGATGCCGGTCTTGTCGAAGACGGGACCGAACGCCGCCGGGGCGGCGTCGCAGTCGCCTGCGACGTCTGCGGGGGAGTTGATGGTGAGACCCACCGCGCCACGCGTGAACTGCGAGCACAGACCGGCCGTGCGCGGGGTGTTGGGGGTCTCGTTGTAGCGGTCGTTGAGCTGGTCGACCGTCTCGCCCCAGATGTCGGAGAACGCCTCGTTCATCGCGCCCGACTGCCACTGGTAGATCAGGCCGGAGGTGTACTCGGTGTAGGCGTGGCCCCACTCGTGGGCGACGGTGTCGTCGGAGCTGACCCCGGCGCAGTAGTTGGTCGTCGAGCCGTTCCAGTTGGCGTTGGGGCAGTTGATCGACGGCTCGTTGTTGACGGTGACCATCGTGGCGCCCGCGTTGTCGTAGGAGTCACGACCGAACGCGTTCTTGAAGAGCCAGTAGGCCTCGCCCGTGCCCTCGACCTCGCTGAGCTGGTCGACGTCCAGGTCGCCCGGGAGCGCGTCGCCCTCCTCGTAGACCAGGTCGTAGTCGGTCGTGTCATCAGCCGGGTCCTCGGTGCCCTGGTCGTTGACCGACGCCTCGTAGAGCTCGCGGTCCAGCGCGTGCGCCATCATCGAGTAGCGGTTGATGATCTTGCCGCTCTCAGCGTCGAGGAAGACCATGTCGCGCACGGTGCGCTCGTTGGTGACCTCGAGGACGTAGGCGAGGACGGCCTCGCCGGTCTCGCCGCGGGTGGAGCCCATGCGGTAGACCATGAGCTTGTTGCTGGCGACCTTCAGGCCGGCCGTGCTGACGGTGGCATCGGGCGTGGCGGACTTGGTCCTGACGATCGCCAGGGCGCGGGTCGCGGCCTGGGCGGCCGTGAGTCGCGGGGTGACGCTGAGGTCCAGGCCGGGAGCGGCGTAGCCGTTGACCGAGGTCAGGTCGCCGTCGTCGTCGACGTGGGCCCGCAGCTTCGACCCGAAGACCTCCACCCCGCGGTAGCGCTGGGTGTAGTCGACCGTCCAGCCGTAGCGGTCGGCATTGACGCCCGACTGCTCGAGCTGGGCGGCGGTGGCACCGAACGCCCCGGCGTACTCGTCGAGGTAGGCACGGGCCTTGGTCGTGGCCGCGCGCGCCGATGCGCCGTCCAGTCCGGGGAGCAGGTCGCCCTCGCTCCCGGTCGCACGGGCGAAACCGACCTTGCCGGTCGCCCTGTCAGCCGTGATCTGCACGGCTCCTGCCGCCTCGCCCCTCATGCGCTGGACGAGCGACTCCCCGGCGGGTGCCGGGGGAGCGGCCGAGGCCTGCAGCCCGGGCGTGGCCGCGAGGCCGGCTCCGAGCAGGGCGAGGCTCAGCCCTGTGGTGATGATCTTCACTTGTCATTCCCTCCGAGTGGAATCAAAACGTGGCGCACCATTGTGATCTGGCACACCAACCGTCTGACCTTAGGCAACCACGGGCCGATGGTCCAGCACTGCCGAGGTTCTGCCGGCAAATTCGGTGTCATGTCCGTGCCGGACCGCACGATCTGCGGGCGCAGCCCCCGCTCACCCAGCTCGCGGGCGACACGCATGCTGTGATGCAAGTGACGGGTGGGACTGTGGCCTAGTTTGGTCGTATGGCGACCCGTACGTCTTCCCCGCCGGGGTCGCGGAGCAAGAGCACGTCTTCTTCCAGGTCGAGCAGTCGTGGACGAAGCGGTTCGAGCACCCGATCCAGTCGCGCCCGGAAGTCACCCAGCAAGACCCCGACGAAGTCCACGCGCACAAGCGCTCCCAAGCGCCCTGTCACGCGCAAGCCGGCAGCCCGCCCGGCCCCTCGCGCCGTGCGCAACGGCACCGGTCCGGTCGCCCGGATGTTCATCGCCCTCTTCCGTGGGCTTGCCGCCGTGTGGCTGGGCATCGCCCACGGCATCGGCGCCACGGCACGCGGCATCGGCCACACCGCGAGCGAGCTCGAGCCCGAGCAGCGCCGCGACGGCGCCGGGCTGTTCCTCTTCGCGGTCTCGGTCGTCGTGGCCGCCGCCGTGTGGTTCCAGCTGCCCGGCGGTGCCATGGAGCTCACGCGGACCGTGGTCGAGGGCTCGGTCGGCAAGGTCGGCTGGTTCGTGCCGCTGCTGATCGTGCTCGCCGGCTGGCGCCTCATGCGTGACCCGGTCAGCACCGGTCCCGCGGGACGCCAGGTCATCGGCTGGGCCGCCTTCGCCTTCGGCGTCCTGGGCATCGTCCACATCGCCAACGGCAACCCCCAGCCCGAGGTCGGCGACAGCAGCACCCTCCAGCAGGCCGGCGGCGCCGTCGGTTTCGTGGTCTCCTCGCTGCTGCTCGACCTCCTGCAGTCGGCCTACGTCGTCGTCCCGGTCCTCGCACTGCTGGCCTTCTTCGGCCTGCTGGTCATCACGGGCACGCCGCTCTACCGGCTTCCCGAGGCGCTCCGCGACACCTGGGACCACCTGCTCGGCAGGCACCTGGAGGAGGACGGCGACGGTCTCGACGCGACGCAGCCGATGCGCACCCGCGGTCGCAAGGACCCCGACCTCCTGCCCGAGGGTGACCCGGCCTACGACACCCCGGTCATCGAGGAGAAGCCGAAGCGTCGCCGCAAGGCAGACGCGGAGTCGACCGCGGTCCCCGACGCCCTGGACGTGGCGCTCGAGGAGGACGCGGGCCTCGACATCGTGCGCCCCCGCCCCCTCGGTCAGCCGGTCCTGCCCGTCACCCCCGACGCCCTGGGGGAGGACAAGGCCGACCTCGAGCCGCCGCCGCACACGCCGATCCCGCAGCGCGTCGAGCAGCTCTCGCTGTCGGGCGACATCACCTACTCCCTGCCGGAGAACGGCGTCCTGAAGCCGGGCTCGGTGCACAAGGCCAAGTCCGCAGCCAGCGACGACATCGTCGGTCGCCTCACCCAGGTCCTCGACGAGTTCGGCATCGACGCGCAGGTCACGGGCTACACCCGTGGCCCGACGGTCACGCGCTACGAGGTCGAGGTCGGCCCTGCGGTCAAGGTCGAGAAGGTCACGGCGCTGTCGAAGAACATCGCCTACGCCGTCGCCTCGGCCGACGTGCGCATCCTCAGCCCGATCCCCGGCAAGTCCGCGATCGGCATCGAGATCCCCAACCTGGACAAGGAGATCGTCTCCCTCGGCGACGTCCTCCGCTCCAACGCGGCCCGCTCCGACCACCACCCGATGGTGGCCGGTCTCGGCAAGGACGTCGAGGGCGGTTTCGTCGTCGCCAACCTCGCCAAGATGCCGCACCTGCTCGTCGCCGGCGCGACGGGCTCGGGCAAGTCGAGCTTCATCAACTCGATGATCACCTCGATCCTGATGCGCTCCACGCCCGACGAGGTCCGGATGATCATGGTCGACCCCAAGCGGGTCGAGCTCAACGCCTACGAGGGTGTGCCGCACCTGATCACCCCGATCATCACCAACCCCAAGAAGGCCGCCGAGGCGCTGCAGTGGGTCGTGCGCGAGATGGACATGCGCTACGACGACCTCGCCAACTTCGGCTTCCGTCACATCGACGACTTCAACAAGGCCGTGCGAGCGGGGAAGGTCGAGGTGCCGCCCGGGAGCGAGCGCACCCTGACGCCCTATCCGTACCTGCTCGTCATCGTCGACGAGCTCGCCGACCTGATGATGGTCTCGCCGCGCGACGTCGAGGACTCGGTCGTCCGCATCACCCAGCTCGCCCGCGCCGCCGGCATCCACCTGGTGCTGGCGACGCAGCGTCCCTCGGTCGACGTCGTCACCGGCCTGATCAAGGCCAACGTCCCCTCGAGGCTCGCCTTCGCCACGTCCTCCCTCGCCGACAGCCGGGTCATCCTCGACCAGCCGGGAGCCGAGAAGCTGGTCGGCCAGGGCGACGGTCTCTTCCTGCCCATGGGTGCCTCGAAGGCCGTGCGCGTGCAGGGCTCCTGGGTCACCGAGGCAGAGATCCACCAGGTGGTCCAGCACTGCAAGGGACAGCTCGAGCCGACCTACCGCGAGGACGTCACCGCACCCGCGGCAGCCAAGCGTGAGCTCGACGACGACATCGGCGACGACATGGACCTGGTCATCCAGGCCATCGAGCTCGTCGTGTCGACCCAGTTCGGCTCGACGTCGATGCTCCAGCGCAAGCTGCGCGTCGGCTTCGCCAAGGCCGGACGTCTGATGGACATCATGGAGAGCAGGGGCGTGGTCGGGCCGAGCGAGGGCTCCAAGGCCCGCGACGTCCTGGTCAAGCCCGACGAGATCGACGCCGTGATCATGACCCTGCAGGGGGAGCTGTGAGCGCTACGACCACCGACCCGACCACCGACCGCGCGGAGGAGACCTCCGAGCCGACCCGTACGACGGACCTCGAGGTCCGTCGGCACGTCCCGCTGGCTGCGGGGCTCGGCATCACCGCCTCGGTGCTGGCGATCGCCTACCTGGTGCGCGCCTCGGGCACCGGAGCCCCGCTCGACTGGGCCCTGTGCGCGCTGATGGCCGTCGTGGGCGGGCTCAACCTCGCCGCGCTGCTCGATGCCCGCTCGCCCCTGCTTGTCGCCGATGCGCAGGGACTGCGCGTGCGGCGCGGTCGTGTCTGGCACGGCCTGCCGTGGTCGGACGTCGACCGGGTCGAGCACCTCGCCCGGCGTGGTCTGCTGCGCGACGGACGCCTGGACGTCATCGGCAACGACGGCACCGACTGGGCCGTGCGCCTGGGGCTCGCGACTCGAGTGGTGGGTGCCGGCGACGACCTCGCCGAGGCGCTGCTGGAGCGCTCCGACTGGACCGCCGACGTGGTCGAGATCGACCTGGTCCCCGCGGAGGCCCTCGTCGAGGACGCGCACGACGAGCACGACGAGCACGACAAGCACGACACGACGCCGGAGCCCGAGGCCGAGGTCGTCGAGGTCGTGGAGCCCGTGCCGCTCGAGGAGCCCACGGTCGAGACGCCCGTCACGGACGCGCCCGTCGCCGAGAAGGCGCCGGCGTTCGCCAGCCCGACCCCGGGACCGCTGCGCACGCTGGTCAACGCCGCCCGCTTCGAGAGCCGGCGCGAGGCTGCACCCGAGCCGGTCGTGGAGGAGCCGCAGCGCGAGACCGTGCACCTGATCGGCGCCCGCGACGCGACGCCCGTGCGCGAGCAGTCCGAGGCCACGATCGTCATCGACGACACCGTGTCGGCGCCGGTGCCCGACCCCGTGGTCGGTCCCCAGCTCGCGGCCGCCCGCACCCGGATCGGCCTCGGTGTCGACCAGCTCGCCGAGCGCACGCGCATCCGTCCGCACGTCATCGAGTCCATCGAGGTCGACGACTTCGGACCGTGCGGCGGAGACTTCTACGCCCGCGGCCACCTGCGCACCCTCGCCCGCGTGCTGGGCGTCGACGCCGCGCCGCTCCTGGCCTCCTACGACGAGCGCTACGCCGACGCACCTGTCGACCCGCGCCGCGTCTTCGAGGCCGAGCTGGCCACCGGCGCCCACGGCCCGATCCGCGGCACTCGCGGCGGTCCCAACTGGTCGGTGCTGGTCGCTGCCGTCATGGCCGTCGTGCTGATCTGGTCGATCGCCCGCCTGGCGATGGACGGGCCGGTCCAGATGGCCGACACCCCGCGTCTCAACCAGTCGAGCGGCATCAACAACGGCACCAGCAACGCCGGCCCGAAGGTCCCGGTCGTCCTGACAGCGACCGGCGGTGGCGCGGTGGTCGTGGTGCGCGACGGCAGCGGGGCGGTCGTCTTCGACGGCGACGTGGCCTTCATGCAGACCGTCGAGCTCCAGGTCACCCCGCCGGTGCGCGTCCAGTCGACCGACGGCTCGCTCACGGTGAGCATCGACGGAGAGGACCGTGGCGCCCTCGGCGCGACCGGCCAGGAGTCGCAGAACACCTTCGTCGTGCGCGACTGAGGCGGCTCCACCCGGCAACGGGGAACGCGCACCGGCGGCGTCAGACGGCCCGGTGGCGACTCTCGGACCGCCCGCACGAGCCGCTCGCGGTCATCGTCGACGTGATCCCGGCGGTCGAGCCGGGCAGTCGACCGCGTGCGGCGCGTCACTGACGACCGCGGCAACCCGCATGACGACGTGGGCGGGGGGTGGCGCATTTCGCGTCGCCCCCGCCCGGTCGGCATACTCAGTCTCGACTATGACGACCGAGACGACTTCCGCCGCCCCCACCCCGCCCCTGCTGTCCGTGGCGATGGTGACCCTCGGGTGCGCCCGCAACGAGGTCGACTCCGAGGAGCTGGCCGGACGCCTCGAGGCTGACGGGTTCCTGCTGGTCGACGACCCGGCGATGGCCGACACCGTCGTGGTCAACACCTGCGGCTTCGTCGAGGCTGCCAAGAAGGACTCCGTCGACACCCTGCTCCAGGCCGCCGACCTCAAGGCCTCGGCCGACCAGGGCGGGCGGGCGCAGGCCGTGGTCGCCGTCGGCTGCCTCGCCGAGCGCTACGGCAAGGACCTCGCCGAGTCGCTGCCCGAGGCCGACGCCGTGCTGGGCTTCGACGACTACCCCGACATCGCCGCGCGGCTGCGCTCGATCGTCGCGGGGGAGGTCCACCACCCCCACACGCCGTCGGACCGTCGCCTGCTGCTCCCGATCTCCCCGGTCGAGCGCGCGGCGTCGACCGCCGCGGTCCCCGGCCACGGGGACGTCGCCGACGTCACCACCGTCGGCCTGGGCGGGCCCGCGACCGGCCCGCGCGCCGTACGCCGTCGGCTCGACTCCGGACCCATGGCGGCCCTCAAGCTCGCCAGCGGCTGCGACCGCCGCTGCTCCTTCTGCGCCATCCCGGCCTTCCGCGGCTCGTTCGTCAGCCGCCGCCCCAGCGACGTCATCAGCGAGGCGCGCTGGCTGGCCGAGCAGGGCGCCCGCGAGGTCTTCCTGGTCAGTGAGAACTCCACGTCCTACGGCAAGGACCTCGGCGACCTTCGGCTGCTCGAGACGCTGCTGCCCGAGCTGACCGCGATCGACGGCATCGACCGCGTGCGCGTGTCCTACCTCCAGCCGGCCGAGACCCGCCCCGGTCTGGTCGAGGCGATCGCAACCACCCCCGGTGTGGCGCCCTACTTCGACCTGTCCTTCCAGCACGCCAGCGCCACGGTGCTGCGTCGCATGCGTCGCTTCGGCGACCCCGACAGCTTCCTCGGCCTGCTCGACCAGGTGCGCTCGCACGCCCCGGAGGCCGGCGTGCGCTCCAACGTGATCGTGGGTTTCCCCGGCGAGACCGAGGACGACCTCGAGACCCTCTGCGACTTCCTGGTCGCTGCACGCATGGACGTGACCGGTGTCTTCGGCTACTCCGACGAGGACGGCACGGAGGCCGCGTCCTACGACGGCAAGCTCGACGAGGACGAGGTGCGCGCTCGCGTGGAGCACGTCAGCGGCCTCGTCGAGGAGCTCAACGCCCAGCGGGCCGAGGAGCGCATCGGTGAGCAGGTCGTCGTGCTGGTCGAGTCGCTCGACGGAGACATGGCCGAGGGACGCGGTGCCCACCAGGGCCCCGAGGTCGACGGCACGACCACGGTCACCGAGCTCCCGCCGGGCACCAGGGTCGGCGACCTCGTGCCTGCGGTCGTGGTGGCCACGGACGGTGTGGACCTGATCGCCGAGGGGGAGACCCGATGAGCGCCGTCGACCCGCAGATGTCCACCGGCTCCAACTGGAACCTCCCCAACGCGTTGACCACGCTGCGGATCGTGATGGTCCCGTTCTTCGGCTGGGCCCTGCTCGTCGACGGAGGTGACTCCGTGCTCTGGCGCACGATCGCCTACGTGATCTTCGCGCTCGCCATGATCACCGACAAGATCGACGGCGACATCGCCCGGGCACGCAACCTCGTGACCGACTTCGGCAAGATCGCCGACCCCATCGCCGACAAGGCGATCACCGGCATGGCCTTCATCGGGCTCTCGATCGTGGGCGACATCTGGTGGTGGGTCACGATCATCGTGCTGCTGCGCGAGTGGAGCGTGACGATCCTGCGCCTCTCGATCCTCAAGCACGTCGTGATCGCGGCCGCCCAGAGCGGCAAGATCAAGACGACCCTCCAGGCGCTCGCGCTGGGCGGCCTCACGCTCCCGCTGCGCCAGGTCGACGGCGCCCTGGACGTGCCGGGGGACGTGCTCTTCTACGTCTCCCAGGTGCTGCTCGCCGGTGCCGTCGCGATGACGATGTGGTCGGGCTACGAGTTCTTCCGCGACGTCCGACGCCAGCGGTCCTCGGCGACCGCCTCCTGACCCTCGCGCCGGAGGATCTCCCGTGAGGGGACGTCACCTCGAGTGAACGTACGGGGCCGGATCGGGGGGTGTCGTGCTTCCTTTCGGAGGCTAGGGTGCTGCAGGTCACTCTTGAACACCTTCGAAAGGTCACTCCGTGCTCTTCAGTTCTCGGGCTCGTCTGAGCTCGCGCGCGCTGGCGGCAGGTGTGGGTCTCGGGCTGGTCGCGACGCCGCTGGCGCTCGCCGCCCCCGCAGCCAACGCCGCCGATCCGGTCACGATCAACATCCTCGGCATCAACGACTTCCACGGCCGGCTCACGGCCAACGGCACCGAGGCAGGCGCTGCAGTCCTCGCCGGTGCGGTCAAGGAGATCCGGGCCGCGCAGCCCAACACCGTCTTCGCCGCCGCTGGTGACCTGATCGGCGCCTCGACGTTCGACTCGTTCATCCAGCAGGACAAGCCGACGATCGACGCCCTCAACGAGGCCGGCCTCGAGGTCTCCGCCGTCGGCAACCACGAGTTCGACCGTGGCTACGACGACCTGATGAAGCGTGTCATCGCGGCCGAGTCGGCGAGCAACCCCGACGGCGGCGCGATGTGGAAGTACCTCGGCGCCAACGTGAAGCCCAAGGCGACGGCTCCCGCCGACACCCCGGTCCTCGACCCGTCCTGGACCAAGACCTTCGGCACGGGTGACACCGCGGTCACGGTCGGCTTCGTCGGTGCTGTCACCGAGGAGCTGCCCTCGCTGGTGTCTCCCTCTGGCATCGCCGACATCACCGTCAGCGACATCGTCGCGGCGACCAACACCGAGGCCGACAAGCTCAAGGCCGCAGGCTCCGACCTGGTCGTCCTGCTGGTCCACGAGGGTGCTCCGACCACCGACTGCGCCACGATCGCCTCCGACCCGGCCTCCGCCTTCGGCAGCATCGTCACCGGCGTCAACGACAACGTCGACGCGATCGTCTCGGGCCACACGCACCTGGCCTACGACTGCAAGGTGCCCGTCGCCGGTTGGGCCGCTCGCGCCGTCAAGGCTCGTCCGGTCGTCTCCGCCGGCCAGTACGGCGTCAACCTCAACCAGCTGACCTTCCAGGTCGACCCCGCCGACGGCTCGATCGACGGCCTCACGACCGCGATCCTTCCCCTGGTCAAGACGCCCGCCTACGCGCCCGACAAGGCGACCGCCGACATCGTCTCCGCAGCCGTCGCCGAGGCCAACGTGCTCGGCGCCGTCGAGCTCGGTGACCTCGGCGGTGACCTCCGTCGTGCCAAGGCCAACGGCCGCGACGCCCAGGGAGCTCCCGCCCTCGTGGAGAACCGCGGTGGCGAGTCCACCGTCGGCAACCTGGTCGCCGAGGTGCAGCGCTCCGAGACCGGCGCGCAGATCGCGTTCATGAACCCCGGTGGCCTTCGTGCCGACCTGCTCGGCAACAACACGAACGGCTACCCCGCGGCGCTGACCTACCGCCAGGCCGCCAACGTGCAGCCCTTCGCCAACACGCTGGTCAACATGACCATGACGGGTGCGCAGATCAAGGCCGCCCTCGAGCAGCAGTGGCAGCCGGCCGCGTCCTCGCGCCCGTTCCTGCGTCTGGGTGCCTCCCAGGGCTTCGAGCACACCTACGACCCGACCGCTCCTGAGGGCAGCCGCGTCACGAGCATGACGCTCGACGGTGACCCGATCGGTGCGGCCGAGACGTTCTCCGTGACGGTCAACTCGTTCCTGGCCTCCGGTGGCGACAACTTCGGCGCCTTCGCCCAGGGCACCGCTCGCCGCGACACGGGCAAGATCGACCTGCAGACGATGGTCGACTACCTCGAGAAGTTCGCCGCCGACGCCCCGCTTGCGGTCGACTACACCCAGCGCGCGGTCGGTGTCGACTTCGGGGATGCAGCCCCGGCCTCCTACCTGCCGGGTGACACGGTCGCCTTCGACCTGTCGTCGCTGTCGTTCAGCAACGCGACCGACGTCAAGGACGAGAACGTCACGGTCTCCCTGGGTGGCACCGCGCTCGGCACCTTCCCGGTCGACAGCGCCCTGCCCTCCCTCGCTGAGGGCCAGGACCCCAGGACGACGATCTTCGACGAGGTCGGCAGGGCCTCGGTCAGCGTGACGCTGCCCGACTCGGTCGGTGCCGGCGTGCGTCAGCTGGTCGTGAAGGGTGCTGCCACCGGCACCGAGGTCGAGGTCCCGATCACGGTCGCGGCTGCCCCGCAGGCCACGCCCACGATGACGGTCACCGCGCCCGGCAGCGTCAAGCAGTTCAAGGCGGCGCTGGTCAGGGTCGTCGTCAGGGCTGCCGGCATGCCGGCCGAGGGCAACGTGAAGATGACCTACCGCGGCACGTCGGTCACCAAGAAGCTCGACGATGGCGTGGTCACGGACAAGCTCGGCATCTTCAAGCAGCCCGGCGTGGTCACGGTCGCCATCAAGTACCTCGGCAACGCCACGACCTCCAGCGCGTTCCAGACGATCAGGATCCGCGTCATCAGGAAGTAGCACCACCCGAGGGGCTCGCCGGAGATCCGGCGGGCCCCTCGGTCTGCTCATCTCCTCGGTGAGCACCTCCCCCCATCTCTCTCGGAAGGCTTCGTCATGCCCGAACCCACCAGGCGCAGGTCCACCTCGCGCCGCGCTCTCGGAGCGGCCGTCGGCCTCGCCGTGGCCGCGACCGGCCTCGCCGTCGCGGCGCCGGCCCAGGCCGTCAGCCCCTCCCTCGTCATCAGCGAGGTCTACGGCGGCGGCGGCAACGCCGGCTCTACGTTCAAGAACGACTTCATCGAGCTCTACAACCCCGGCCCCACGGCTGTCTCCGTGGACGGCTGGTCGGTGCAGTACCGCTCGGCAGCACCGTCTTCCGCAACCAACACCCAGGTCACGACGTTGAGCGGCAGCGTCGCCCCCGGCGGCTACTACCTGGTCCAGCAGGCGGCGGGCACGGGTGGGACCGTCGATCTGCCCACCCCGGATGCCACCGGAACCATCGCCATGAGCGGGACGGCGAGCCAGGTCTGGCTGTCGGACGGCACCACAGCGCTCAAGCCGGCTGCCGGCAGCGTGCCCACGGGCGCCGGCATCGTCGACTTCGTCGGCATCGGCAGCACGGCCACCTCCTTCGAGAAGGCCCCCGCCCCGGGCACCTCGAACTCGATATCGGTGTCGCGCACCAAGCCCGACGCCGACGACAACAGCCTCGAGTTCACCACCGGTGCGCCGACCCCGCGGAACAAGGGAGCGGTGGAGGAGCCGCCTCCGGCGGAGCCGACCGAGAGGACCATCCGCGAGATCCAGGGCACCGGGCCGACCACTCCGCTGGCCGGTGACCCCGTCATCACCAGCGGTGTCGTCACCGCGGCCTACCCCTCCGGCGGGTTCTTCGGGTTCTACCTGCAGACCCCCGGCACGGGAGGCGCGCGGGACCTCGCGACGCAGACGGTCTCCGACGGCCTCTTCGTCCACCAGGACCGCACGGCCGGTCCGGTGACCGTCACCCCCGGTGACCACGTCGAGGTCACCGGGGTCGCCGGCGAGTACGCCGGTCTGACCCAGGTCACCGTGAGCGCTGCCGCCGACATCGTCGAGCTGACCGAGCCGGCCGCTGCGCCGACCCCGGGCACCACCGTCGCCTGGCCCGCGACCGACGCGCAGAAGGAGTCGCTGGAGGGCATGCTCTACGCCCCCGGCACCGGCTTCACGGTCACCAACACCTTCGCCACCAACCAGTTCGGCGAGGTCGGGCTCGCGCTCGGAGACAGGCCGCTGATCCAGCCGACCGAGGTCGCGGACGCCGGCTCCGCGGAGGCGACCGCGGTCGCCTCCGACAACGCCGCCCGCGCGATCACGCTCGACGACGGCGCGTCGACGAACTTCACCGCCCAGTCGTTCACCGCGAGCGTGTGCGGCACCCGCCCCACGCCGTGCCTGCTCAACGGTGACCAGACGCCGCCGTACGTCTCGACCACCGAGCCGGTCCGTGTGGGAGCCCCCACGACGATCACCGCTCCGGTCATCCTGAGCCAGGGCGGCTCGCCGTCCGCGCCGACCTACCGGTTCCAGCCGACGGCAACCGTCGTCGGCCCGGACAACGCGACCTCGCCCGCGACGTTCGCCGACACCCGCACGGCGGCGCCTGACGCGGCACTCATCGACGCCGAGGGCGCCAGTGACATCCAGGTCGCGTCGTTCAACGTGCTCAACTACTTCACCACCCTCGGTGACGCCGACGACGACAACGTCGGCGACGCGGGGTGTGCGGCGTTCAACGATCGGACGGGCGACGGCAACACCGTCTCGGGCGGCTGCGACCAGCGAGGAGCCTGGGACCCCCAGGACCTCGCCCGCCAGCAGCAGAAGATCGTCGCCGCGATCAACGCGCTCGACGCCGACGTCGTCGGCCTGATGGAGATCGAGAACTCAGCGGCCCTGGTCGAGACGCCCGACGAGGCCACGAACACGCTCGTCGCCGCTCTCAACGCAGCGGCCGGCTCGCAGGTCTGGGCGGCCAACCCGTCCTCGAGCGAGCTGCCCGCCCCCGCCGAGCAGGACGTGATCACCAACGCCATCATCTACCGCACCGCCGCCGTCACCCGGCTCGGCGAGGCCCGTGCGCTCGGCACCCTGAGCGCCGACGGTCAGGCCTTCGGCAACGCCCGTGAGCCCATCGCGCAGGCCTTCACGCCGGTGGGCGGCGGCGAGGACTTCATGGTCGTCGTCAACCACTTCAAGTCCAAGGGCTCCGGCGTCGACGACATGACTGGCCAGGGCAACGCCAACCCCGACCGCGTCGCCCAAGCCACCGCCCTCGCGGCGTGGGTGCCGACGGTCCAGGACGAGACCGGCACCGAGTCGGTCCTGCTCGTGGGCGACTTCAACGCCTACACCCAGGAGGACCCGATGCAGGTCCTCTACGACGCCGGCTACGACGACAGCGAGCTGCTGAGCGGCAACGACGAGTACTCCTACTCGTTCTCGGGTCTCTCGGGCTCGCTGGACCACGTGCTGCTCAACACTGCGGCCCAGGCCAGCTTCACCGGCTCCGACATCTGGAACATCAACTCGGGGGAGTCCGTCGCGCTCGAGTACAGCCGGTTCGACGTCCACGCGACCGACTTCTACGTCCCCGGCCCCTACCGGTCCTCCGACCACGACCCGGTCGTCGTCGGCCTCGACCTGGTCGACGAGCCGGTCCTGCTGCCCGCGACGGTCTCGGTGAAGCAGACGCCCCCGAAGGTCAAGGTCGACAAGACCCGCACCAAGCTCACGATCACCGTCGAGGCCGAGGGCGTCCGACCCGTCGGCACGATCACCATCACCGGAGTCGAGGGCGACCCCGTCACGGTGCAGCTCGAGGGCGGCACGGCCACGGTCAGGCTTCCCGAGTTCACCACCACGGGTGACAAGGAGCTGTCGATCACCTACAGCGGTGACGACGAGGTGGAGCAGACCACGACGACCCACGTCGTGCGCGTGGTCCGCTGACCGACCGCACGACCCGACGCACGAACGGGAGCCGGCCCTGCGGGGTCGGCTCCCGCCGTGCGTCCAGGCCGGCTCGCTTCAGCGGGCCTCGCTCGGCGTGTCCGAGAGCGCCACGCCGAGCGAGGGCTCGTGCCCTGGTGGCACGGCACGAACTCGTCCCCCGAAGTTCCTCGACCGTTTGCAGTGACGTGACGCTGCGAGGGCCGGGCAGCCGTAGTTTCGCGGTCGTTCTGCTCGACATCTCGGCCGAATCCGTGCCCGAGTCCTGCCTCACTCTCCCCACCCTCGAAGGGTTCCTGTCTGTGTTCACGCACGCCTCACCGCGCCGCGGGCTCGTTGCCGCCGCCACTCTCGGCCTGTTGGCCACCTCACTCTCGCTCGCGGTCAGCAGTCCTGCCTCGGCCAACCCCGCCGGCACCGGCCTCGTCATCAGCGAGGTGTACGGAGGTGGGGGCAACGGCGGGGCCACCTATACGCACGACTTCGTCGAGCTGTACAACCCGACAGCGTCGGCCATCAGCCTGCAGGGCCTGTCGGTTCAGTACCGCAGCTCTGGGGGCACCGTGCCCAACGGGGTCAGTCCCGTCGCCCTGAGCGGGTCGCTGGACGCAGGGAAGCACTTCTTGGTTCAGATGGCGTCCACTGCTGCAGTCGGTGCCCCTCTTCCGACTCCCGACGCCTCGGGATCGTATGCAATGTCGGGCAGCAGCGGCCAGGCGTTCCTCGTCAATGGAACCGGTGTCTTCACCGCCACCGGGAACGTGGCGGGGAATCCTGGTCTCGTCGACATGGTGGGCTACGGGACCGGCAACAACACCTTCGAAGGTGCTACCGAAGGCACCGCGCTGACAGCTTCCACCGCGGCCCAGCGTGCGACCAGTGGGGCGGACACCGACAACAACCCGGCGGACTTCTCTGTCGCCACGCCCTCGCCCACGCCGTCAGGTGGTGTCACGCCGCCGCCCCCGCCGCCGGCTCCGGTCGCCAAGACGATCGCCGAGATCCAGGGCACCACCAACGCGAGTCCCCTCGTCACCGAGAACGTCGTGACGACCGGTGTGGTGACGGCGGCCTACCCGACCGGTGGCCTCAACGGATTCTTCCTGCAGACCGGCGGTGCCGGGGGCGCTACCGACGCGACTCCGAACGCCTCCGACGGCATCTTCGTGCAGGCCGCGTCCGCCTCCGTTCCCGCGCTCGGCGCCTCGGTCCGGGTGACGGGCATCGTCAGCGAGTCCTTCGGTCGCACGCAGATCGCGTCGAGCAGCATCGAGTCGATCACCGCGCTGGCTCCGGTGACGCCCCTGTCGCTGCCGTGGACCGAGCTCGACACCGACACCGAGAAGGAGGCCCACGAGGGCGAGCGTCTCGCTCCCCAGGGCCCCTTCACCGTGACCAACAGCTTCACGATCAACACCTTCGGCGAGATCGGCCTGGCATCGGGCACGACGCCCCTGATCCAGCCGACGGAGGTCCGTGACTTCCAGACCGGCAACCCGCAGGAGATCACGGCGGCCAACGACCTGCGCAAGGTCGTCCTGGACGACGGCTCGAGCAGCAACTACCTGACGACCAACCGCAACGTCAACCTGCCGTGGCTCTCGCCGACCACTCCGGTCCGCGTCGGTGCCCCGGTCACGTTCACCGGCCCGGTCATCCTCGACTTCGGCTTCGGTCTCTGGCGCTTCCAGCCGACCAGCCCGATCACCGACACCGGTGCCGGCACGGCGACCTTCGCCAACACCCGGACCGCTGCTCCCGAGTCCGTCGGCGGCGACATCCGACTGGCCACCTTCAACGTCCTCAACTACTTCCCGACCACCGGCGAAGCCTTCGAGGCCAGCGGCAACGGCACCTGCACCTACTTCACCGACCGTGAAGCCAACCGCATCGCCAACAACTCCTGCACCAACAACGGCCCGCGCGGTGCGGCGAACACGGTGAGCTTCGAGCGTCAGCAGGCCAAGATCGTCGACGCGATCAACAAGCTGGGCGCCAGCGTCGTGTCGCTCGAGGAGCTGGAGAACTCGGTCCAGTTCTTCACCGACAACAGCAAGACCACGCGCTTGAATCGCGACTCCGGCATCAGCAAGCTGGTGGAGGCCCTCAACACCGCCAGCGCCCCTGGAACGTGGGCCTTCGCACCGTCGCCGGATGCTGCAGATCTGCCCACTCCCGCACAGGAAGACGTCATCCGCACCGGCTTCATCTACAAGCCCGCCGACGTGCAGCTCGTCGGTGCCTCCGTCGTCCTCAAGGACGAGACCAACTTCGACAACGCCCGTGAGCCACTCGCCCAGGCTTTCAAGGCGGTCGGTGCCCCGGACAACGAGGCGTTCGGCGTCATCGTCAACCACTTCAAGTCCAAGGGAGGCGCCCCGTCGTCGGGCGACAACGCTGACACCGGGCAGGGTGGGTTCAACTTCGACCGCATCGGTCAGGCCACTGCGCTCAAGGCGTTCGCGGCCGACTTCAAGACGCTGCGCGGCATCGAGGCCCTTTTCCTGGCGGGTGACTTCAACTCCTACTCGCAGGAGGACCCGCTCCAGGTGCTCACGGACGGTGGCGCCTACACCCCCATCGAGTCCGACACCGAGGGCGAGGAGACCTACAGCTTCGGTGGTCTCTCCGGCTCGCTGGACCACGTGCTCGCCAACGACGCGGCCCTCTCCCTGGTGACGGGCGCGGACGTCTGGAACATCAACTCGGCCGAGTCGACCGCCTACCAGTACAGCCGCTACAACTACAACCTCAACTCCATCGCCCTCTACAACGCTGACCCGTTCTCCTCCTCCGACCACGATCCCGAGATCGTCGGGCTCGACCTGGCCGAGGTGGTCGTCGAGCCGGCGACCCGCGACATCCAGATCCTGGCGACCAACGACTTCCACGGTCGTCTGCAGAACAACGCGACAGGCGCCGAGGCTGGTGCCGCGGTGCTGGCGGGTGCGATCAAGCAGCTGCGTTCGCAGAACCCGGACACCGTGTTCGCGGCCGCAGGCGACCTGATCGGCGCGTCGACGTTCGAGTCGTTCATCCAGAACGACAAGCCGACCATCGACGCTCTCAACGAGGCCGGCCTCGAGGTCTCCGCGGTGGGAAACCACGAGCTCGACCAGGGGTACGACGACCTGGTGAACCGTGTTCTGGCCCCCGAGTCGGCCGGCAACCCCGAAGGTGGGGCCGCATGGGAGTACATCGCGGCGAACCTGAAGCTCCGGGCCACCGGTGACGACGCCGTGCCTGCGACGTTCATCAAGCAGTTCGGCGCTGTCGAGGTCGGCTTCGTCGGCGCGGTGACCGAGGACCTTCCGTCCCTCGTCTCGCCGGACGGGATCGCGCAGCTCGAGGTCACCGACATCGTGGACTCCGTCAACGAGGAGGCATCGCTGCTCGAGGACGAGGGCGCCGACGTGATCGTGCTCCTCGTCCACGAGGGGGCCGCCACGACGTCCATCGCCTCGGCCACGGACAACTCGGCCTTCGGTCAGATCGTGAACGGTGTCAACGCCGACGTCGACGCGATCGTCTCGGGGCACACGCACCTTGCCTACAACCACGCGGTGGTCGTGCCGGAGTGGGTCACCGAGGCTCGCCCGGTGACGACTCGTCCGGTGGTCTCCGCTGGGCAGTACGGTGCCGCGTTGAACAAGCTGGTCTTCACGGTCGACACCGCCACGGGCGCGGTGACGGCGAAGACACAGGACGTCGTGAACCTGAAGACCGGTCAGACTGCGAACTTCCCGTCCGACGCCACCACGGCCTCGATCGTCTCCGACGCCGTGGCCGAGGCCGAGGTGCTTGGTGCGGTTCCGCTCGGCGACATCGGTGGTGCCTTCAGCCGCGCCAAGCTTGTCGACGGCACCACCGAGAACCGTGGCGGTGAGTCGACCCTGGGCAACCTCGTCGCGGAGATCCAGCAGTGGGCGACAGAGACGCCCGAGGCGGGTGCCGCCCAGATCGCGTTCATGAACCCGGGCGGTCTGCGCGCCGACCTGACCGGCACGGGCACGGGTCCGTTCCCTCGCCAGGTGACGTTCAAGCAGGCTGCCGTGGTGCAGCCGTTCGCCAACACGCTGGTCAACATGCGGTTGACGGGTGCCCAGATCGAGACGGTCCTGGAGCAGCAGTGGCAGCCCGCTGGCGTGTCACGACCGTTCCTGAAGCTCGGGACCTCCGAAGGATTCACCTACACCTACCTGCCGCCGGCAGCGGGATCGCCGGCGGGGACCAAGGGTGAGGTCACAGCCATGTACCTCGACGGTCAGCTGGTCGACGATGCCACGGTCTACTCGGTCACCGTGAACTCGTTCCTCGCCTCGGGAGGGGACAACTTCGGGGGCTTCAACGCCGGCACCGGGAAGCGGGACACCGGCAAGTCCGACCTGCAGGCGCAGGTCGACTACTTCGCCGAGTTCGCCGATGACGCACCGCTGCCGGTCGACTACAGCCAGCGCTCGGTGGGCGTGAAGTTCCCGGCCGGTGCTCCGGCGTCCTACTCGTCGGGCGGCACGGTGGCGTTCGACCTCTCCTCGCTGGCCATGTCGGCTCCGGTGGACCAGGAGGACGCCAACGTGGTCGTGTCGCTCGATGGGAGCGCCATCGGTACCTTCCCGGTGAACAACACGATCGGCACGGCCGTCAACGACGAGTACGGCACTGCTTCTGTCGTCGTGAGCCTTCCGGCCGGCACCACCGGCGGGGCGAAGACGCTCACCGTCCGCGGTCCGACGACGGGCACGGTGGTCGAGGTTCCGATCACCGTCGATGCGCCGGTTCCGCCGACGCCGACGACCGTCAGCGGCACGGCTGCCTCGATGACGTACGGGACGAACGGCTCGGTGCAGGTCACCGTCACACCGGCAGCAGCCACCGGTCTGGTCAGCCTCTCCAACGGGGCGGCCGAGATCGGACAGGCACGACTGTCCAACGGCACTGCGACCATCGCGGTGCCGGGTGACGCACTCGAGCCGGGCACGTACTCGCTCACCCTCCGTTACGCGGGGGACGCGACGCACGCTGCCTCGACCTCACAGGTGGCGCTCACGGTCGCCAAGGGCACCTCGAGCACCACGGCGAGCGCGGCCCCGAGCGAGATCGAGATCGGGGAGACGGCAGAGGTGGCCGTCAACGTTGCGGCCGCAGGAACACCCGCCTCGGGCGTGGTGGAGGCGGTCGTCGACGGCGAGGTGGTCGATTCGGCCACGTTGAGCGGCGGGTCCGCGACGCTGACGGTCGGTCCGTTCACGACCGCTGGTGCCAAGGCGATCGTGGTCCGTTACCTGGGCAGTGCCCGCGTCGCTCCCTCGGAGGCCAGCACCACGGTCACCGTGACCGAGGCCGAGCTGGTCGAGTCCACGACCACCGCGGACGCCCGCCCGGACACGGTCGTCGTGAACCGAGGCCGCAGCACCGTGCGGGTCGAGGTCACGGCGCCAGGCACCACCCCGACCGGGATCGTGACGGCCACGGTCGACGGACGTGCCGTCGACATCGCCTCGCTCGACGATGCCGGGCGGGCGACGCTGCAGGTCGGCCCGTTCGACTCGGCCGGGCGCACCCGCATCCAGGTCCGCTACAACGGCTCGGACACGGTGAAGCCTTCCGCGAGCAGCACGTTCGTGCAGGTCGAGAAGGCTGCGGCGAACGTGAAGGTCGCCGTCGACCCCGGCAAGATCGTGGTCGACCGAACGCGAGCCCGCGTCGAGGTCCGCGTGGTCTCGCAGGGTGAGCCCGTGAACGGCATCGTGCAGGTCCGCGTCGCCGGTGAGGAGTTCACTCGCCGGCTGGGCAACGACGGCACGGTCACGCTGCTGCTGCCGAAGTTCGACCGCGTGGGTCGATACGCGCTCGTGGTCAGTCTCGAGGGCAACGACCAGGTCGCCGCAGAGACCGACCGATCGTTCATCAGGGTCGTTCGGAGGTAGCACCGACTGCCGCACGAGATGCACGAACGGGAGCCGGCCCTGCGGGGTCGGCTCCCGCCGTGCGTCCAGCCCTCCTACGATCGAGGACATGGCACGCGTACGCAGGGCAGGGACCGACGACGCGGCGCTCGTGCACCAGCTGCTCCGCGAGCGTGGTGCGTCGCTGGCCACCGCCGAGTCGTTGACCGGCGGGCAGCTCGCGGCCCGGCTCACCGACGTGCCCAGCGCCTCGGAGACGTACGTCGGCGGCGTGGTCACCTACGCCACCGAGCTCAAGCTCACCCTCCTCGGCGTGCCACGGCAGCTGGTCCTCGAGCACGGCGTCGTGTCGGGGGAGTGCGTGCGGGCGATGGCCGACGGTGTGCGCGGACTGACCGGTGCGGACTACGCGATCGCGACGACCGGGGTCGCCGGTCCGGGGGAGCAGGAGGGCAAGCCCGCCGGCACCGTCTTCGTCGCGGTCGCCGGACCTGGACTGGTCCAGGTGCTCGCCCTGGAGCTCCCCGGTGAGCGTGCGAGCGTGCAGCGACGCACGTGCGAGGAGGGATTGTCGGCGCTTGCTGAGATCCTCCGTCAGGAAGAAACGCCTCTCCGGTAGCGTTGGGGCTACTCATCGGCCACAGATCTGGGAAGGGGAACCCGCATGGTGCTGTTTCGTCGGCTCCTGGGCGACGTGCTTCGCGCGCGCCGCATGCAGCGCGGCATGACCTTGCGCGAGGTCTCCGCCGAGGCCCGGGTCAGCCTGGGCTACATCTCCGAGATCGAGCGCGGTCAGAAGGAAGCCTCCTCCGAGCTCCTCGCCTCGCTGTGCACGGCGCTCGACGCCCCGCTGTCCGAGGTCCTCAGCGAGGTCTCGCTCGCGGTCGCCGTCGAGGAGGCAGCACTCGCCGCCACCCCGATCTCCGTCAACGTGCGCACCGCGCAGGGCGACGTCGTCGCCTCTGCCGCGTGACGAGGTCCACCCACACCTGCGCGTAACCGCTTCCGGACAGGCTCGTTTGGACACCTGACGACCAGTCGGTCGTCGAGGTCCGTCCTCCGTGCCCTGCCCTGGGAGCTCCTCTCGTGTCCGATCGCCGCGTCCGTCCTCTCGCACTCTCCCTCGTGCTGGCCCTGGTGGCAGCCGTCCTCGCGCTGCTGCCGGCCGCCCTGGCCACGGCCGGGCCTGCCCCGGCGTCCGCGCCAGCGCCGGTCGAGGACTCCGTCTTCACCACCCTGCGAGACCTGACCCTGACCGGCGACCGTGTCCGGGTCGCTCCGACCGCGTTCGCCGCCGTCCGGCTGGACGCCGGTCTGGCCCGCCGCGAGCTCGCAGGGGCGCCGTCCCAGCGCGCGGCCGCAGCGGGAGCCGCGGCGCTGCGCTTCGGCGTACCCACTCCTGAGGGGACCGAGGAGGTGTTCGAGGTCGTGACCGACTCCGTCATGGAGCCCGCGCTCGCTGCCCGCCACCCCGAGCTGACGACCTACGCCGGGCGCAGCACCGTCGACCCGAGCCGCACCATCCGGATGGACCTGACGCCGGCGGGCTTCCACGCCTCCGTGCGGGACCTCGACCACAACCGGGCGTGGTACGTCGACCCGGCCTTCAACGGCCGCGGGGTCACCGAGCACGTGAGCTACTTCGCGCGCGACCTGCCGCGCAACGAGGAGACCTACAACGAGATCGGCGTCAACGAGAGCGCCCACGCCATCGCCGGCGAGGCAGCGCAGCGGGCCGCCGCCGGAGAGGTCGTCACCCAGCGCGTCTACCGGATGGCCTGGGTGACCGAGCCGAGCTATGCCAAGTACTTCACCGACAAGGGCGTCGACGTCCTGGCCGAGAAGGTCACCGTCATCAACCGCGCCAGCCATCTCTACAACGACGACATGGCGATCAAGTTCGTCCTCGTCAACGGCAGCGAGAAGCTCAACCTCGATACGCTGGCCAAGGCCACGGGGGTCAATGGTCCCTGCGGGGCGAACGCCTGCTTCGCTGCCGACGACATCGAGTCCTGCGGCGGCGACGTGCTGGACCGCAACAAGTTCGTGACCGGTCAGATCGTCGGCGCCGACAACTTCGACATCGGCCACTTCGGCAGCGGCGCGGGCTCGGGCGGCGTCGCCTACCTCGGCGTCGTCGGCGGCGCCGACAAGGCCGGCGGCTGCACCGCGCTCGACACCCCGGACGGCGACTTCTACGCCGTGGACTTCTTCGCCCACGAGGTGGGTCACCAGATGGGTGGCAACCACACCTTCAACGGCACCAACGGCAGCTGCGCGGGGATCAACCGCAACGCCGAGACCTCCGTCGAGCCGGGCTCCGGCTCGTCGGTCCAGGCCTACGCCGGCATCTGCTTCAACGACGACCTGCAGCCGCACACCGACCCCTACTTCTCCCAGCGCAGCATCGACGAGGTCACCGCCGTCGCGACGGCGGCCCCCGGGTTGCTCGCCGAGCAGCAGGTCGTCAACCTCAAGGGGCTCGACGCCGGCGACACCTTCCAGCTGACCTTCCCGGGGGTCGCGCCGGTCACGATCACGCAGGGCGCGACGTACAACGCCGCCGGCCTGCAGGCCGCGATCCTGACGCTCACCGGCAAGGCCAGCACGGTCACGGGCTACGACGGCGCCAGCGCAGTCGGCCCCGAGGGCTTCACCGTCGACTTCGTGGGCACAGCCGACGTGCAGCGGCTCGGCATCGGCACCACGACCGGTGGCGTGACCGGGTTCGTGGGCGTCCTCCAGAACGGCGGTCCCGAGACCAACGGTGGCACCCGCGTGGTCACGACGAACCGTGCTCCGACCGTCGTCGCACCGGCCGACAAGACGATCCCGGTGCAGACACCCTTCACACTGACGGGCTCGGGCACGGACGCGGACGCGGGCACGTCGCTGACCTACCTGTGGGAGCAGAACGACCCCGGCTTCAACCCGCTGTTCGGGACGCTGCTGGGTGACAACCTCAAGCTCGACGGTCCGCTCTTCCGGGTCTTCGGTCGCTATGCCGACGTCTCGCTCGAGTCCTCGCTGGAGTCGCCCTCGCCGGGGCAGAACCTCGCCGACGGCAATCCCTCGCGCACCTTCCCCGACGTGCGGCAGATCCTCGCCGGCACGACCAACGCCGAGACGGGCACCTGTCCGCCGCCCGCGGGACTGCCGATCGACGCACTCGGGGGCGACACGCTCGACTGCTACTCGGAGTTCCTGCCGACGGCGGCCTACGCGCAGTTCTCGGGCGCCCTCAACTTCCGCCTGACCGCGCGCGACGGCAACCCCAGCGGCGGTGGAGCGTCCTTCGACGACGTCACGCTCACCCTCGACCCGGCTGCCGGACCGTTCCTGGTGACCTCGCGCGGAGCCGCGGACAGCGAGGCCGCCAAGGCCGGCGAGAAGGAGGAGATCACCTGGGACGTCGCCGGGACGGACGCCGCGACCCTCGCGCCCACCGTGAGGATCTCGCTGTCCACCGACGGCGGTCTGACCTTCCCGACCGTGCTCGCCGCCTCGACGCCCAACGACGGCGCCGAGGAGATCACCTGGCCGTCGGTGTCGACCACCAAGGCCCGGATCAAGGTCGAGGCGGTCGGCAACTACTTCTTCGACCTCAGCGACGCGGACTTCGCGATCACGGGCGGCACCATGCCGCCCCCGCCGCCGGGCAGCACCGCGCCGCAGACCACCATCACCGGTGGGGTGGCGCAGAACGGCTTCCTCGTGGGTGACCGCACCACCGTGCGCTACACCTCCTCGACCGCGGGCTCGACCTTCCGGTGCGCGCTGGACGGCAAGGCCCTCGAGTGCGGTCAGGCCGGGGTCGCGCTGACGAAGCTGGCTCCCGGCATGCACCGGTTCGCCGTGGCGGCGACCAGCTCGACCGGGGCCGTCGATCGCACGGCCGCCACGAGGCTCTTCTCCGTCCCGCTGAGCGCCAAGACGTTGAAGCGTGACGCCGGGTGGGCGCTGAAGCAGGACGCGAAGGCCCACCGCGGGGTCTACGTGACCACGCGCGCGCGTGGCCTCGAGCTGCGCTACGCCGTCAGGCGCACCACCCGGGTGGCGCTGGTCGCGACGACCGGCCCCGGCTTCGGTCGCGTCGAGGTGTTCCTCGACGACCGTCGCATCGGTCGGGTGTCCCTCGACTCCGACACGCTGACGCGTCGGGTGCTGATCCCGATCGAGCGGTTCTCCCCGCCGCGCACCGGCACGATCACGATCAGGACCCTCGACGGCAAGCAGGTGCGCATCGAGGGCCTCGGGGTCTTCCTGCGCTGAGCCTGACCGCCGACGATTCTCGTCGTTCGCCGTTCCGTAACCGCCTCTTCGTGGTGTCGTTGGGAAGGTCGTCGACGTCGTCGACCTTCCCGCCCCGCTCCATCCTCCGCCTAGGTGGTTCACCGTGGTCTCTCGCGCCCTCCGTCCGCTGTGCATCGCCGTCGTCCTGGCGCTCGCCGCCGGCCTGCTGCCGCTCCTGCTCGGTGCCTCTGCCCAGGCGGCACCCGCCGCAGGTGCTGCACCGGGCGCGGTCGACCGTCCCGTCGCCCGCGTCTTCGACCGGCTGGCCGGATTCCGCCTCGACCGGAGCCGCGCCGTCACGGTCGTGCCGCGTGCCTACCGGGCGTTCCGACTCGATGCTGCCAAGGCCCGAGCCGCGCTGACCCCGGCGAGGGCGACCAGTGCCCCCCTGCGGGTCGTCGTGCCGACGCCCACGGGCGCGAGCCAGGTCTTCTCGGTCGTCGAGGACTCCGTCATGGCTCCCGCGTTGGCCGCGCGCCACCCCGAGATCCGCACCTACGCCGGCAGGGGCGTCACCGACCCGACCCGCACGATCCGCCTCGACCTGACCCCGCTGGGCTTCCACGCCTCCGTGCGCGGCCCCTCCGGCGCGCGCTCCTGGTACGTCGACCCGGCCTACCGAGGTCGAGGGGTCACCGAGCACCTGAGCTACTTCGGCACCGCCGTCCCGCGCTCGGCCGAGGCGTTCGTGGAGCGCGACCTGGCCGACACCGCCGACATCCTGTCCACGGCGCCGGGCACCGACCTGGCGGCCCGCGCCGGCGAGCTGGTGAAGCGACGCACCTTCCGCCTGGCCCTGGTCACGGACCCGAGCTATGCGGCTGAGTTCGGCACCGCCAACGTGCTCGCGGCCAAGAACACCCTGATCAACCGGGTCAACCAGGTCTACAACGACGACCTCGCGATCACGTTCCAGCTCATCGAGCAGACGCCGGCGCTCAACCTCGACACCCTGGTCAAGGCCACCGGCGTCAACGGGCCGTGCGGCAACAGCGGTTGCTACGACCCGGCCGACATCGACCCCGAGACCGGAGGCTGCACCGGCGCCCTGCTGACGCGCACCGAGTTCGTCCTCGGGCAGATCGTCGGCGCCGACTCCTTCGACATCGGCCACATCGGCCTGGGCATCAACGGCGGTGGCATCGCCGGGCTCGGCGTCGTGGGCGGGGCCAGCAAGGCCTCGGGCTGCACCGGGCTGCCGGACCCCAAGGGCGACTTCTACGCGGTCGACTACGTCGCCCACGAGATCGGTCACCAGATGGGTGGCAACCACACCTTCGACGGCACCCAGGTCAACTGCTCGCTGACCAACCGCAACGGCGGCACGTCGGTCGAGCCCGGGTCGGGCTCCTCGGTGATGGCCTACGCCGGTATCTGCGGCCAGGACAACCTGCAGCCGCACTCCGACCCCTACTTCTCGCAGCGCAGCATCGACGAGATCACTGCGGTGGTGACCGCCGACCCGAGCACCGTCGACGAGGTGCAGACGGTGACCTTCCGCGGCTTTGACGCGCCGACCGACTCCGTCACGCTCGGCTTCGAGGGGCGCACCGCGACGATCACCAACGACTCCACCTACAACGCCCTGCAGCTCCAGCTGAAGATGAACACCCTCACCGGTCGGGTCCCGACCCTCGGCGGCTACGACGGAGACCTGACGCCCAACGACGGCGGCTTCCAGCTGTCCTTCGACAATCCTGGAGTCGGCTCTGGCGAGGACCTGCCACGCCTCCAGGTGCTCAGCACGACCGGCACCATGTCGGCCTTCATCGGCGTCCAGCAGCAGGGCGGCCCGGGGGGCAACCAGGGCAACGTGGTGCAGACCACGACCAACCACGCCCCGACCGTGGTGGCGCCTGCCGACAAGACGATCCCCGCCCAGACGCCTTTCACGCTGACGGGCTCCGGCAGCGACCTCGACGTCGGCACCACGCTGACCTATCTGTGGGAGCAGAACGACGTGGGCTCCGAGGCCCAGGGCACCGCGCTGGTGAGCAACACCAAGACCGCCGGCCCGCTCTTCCGGGTCTTCGGCCGTTACGCCGACGTCAGCCGGGAGGAGTCGCTCCAGTCGCCCTCGCCGGACCAGAACCTCGCCGACGGCAACCCGTCGCGCACCTTCCCCGACCTGGCGCAGGTCGTCTCGGGCAACACCAACGCCAAGACCGGCGCCTGCCCGGAGGCACCTGCTGACACCGCCGTGGCCGTGCCGGTCCCCGTGGTGGAGTGCTTCTCGGAGTTCCTCCCGACCGCCGACTACGGCAACCCGCTGCTCGGCTCCGAGCTCAACTTCCGCCTCACCGCCCGCGACGGCTTCCCCACAGGCGGTGGCGCCAGCTTCGACGACGTCACGCTGACCGTCGACACGGCAGCCGGGCCGTTCCTGGCCACGTCGCGTGCCACCGCCGGCACCCCGGCGGAGGCCGGGGCGATGGAGACCGTGACCTGGGACGTGGCGGGCACCGCTGCCGCCACCCTCGCGCCGATGGTCAAGATCTCGCTCTCGACAGACGGGGGCGTAACCTTCCCGCTGGTCCTCGCGGCCTCGACGCCCAACGACGGCACCCAGGCCGTCGGGCTGCCGTCGGTGTCCACGACCCGCGCCCGGATCAAGATCGAAGCGGTGGGCAACTACTTCTTCGACGTCACCGACGCCGACTTCGCCATCGAGGGCGGGCTCACCGTCACCGATGCGCCGGACGGGGCCGTCGCCTACAGCGACGTCCTCACCGGGGTCACGGCCACGGCGACGTCCACCAGCGTCGACGGCGACCAGCTCACCGCGACCGTGTCCGGGGTGCCCGGGCTGGTCGCGACCCGCACGGCCGCCTCGGCCGACGGGGTGCGTCCCGGCACCGCGACCTTCGCCGTGACCGGTCCGGTCACCGCGTCCCTCGGCGTCGCGACCGCCTCGCTCGAGGTCCGCGAGCCCGGCACGGGTGGCGGTGTCGCCGTCCAGAGCATCCCGGTCACCGTCACCGCCGAGGACGCGACGGTGGCCTACACCGGCGACACCTCCGTCGCCGGCCCCGACGACACGGCCTCGGTGGTGCTGCGCAGCACGGTCACCGACGCCGTGGACGCCAGTCGTGGGGTCGTCACCAACGCCACGGTGCGCTTCGTCGACCGCGCCGACGGCGCCACGCTCTGCACCGCCCCCGTGACCGGTGGCCCCCTCGCGGGCACGGCACAGTGCACCGCGGAGCTGCCCACCTCGGCGAGCGGATCGACGTACGACGTCGGGACGGTGGTGGGTGGGCGCTATGCCCGTGACGCTGCCGCCGACGACGTGGAGGTGACCGCCACCCGCGGGTCCGCCGGAGCACCGCCGCAGACGCGGATCACCGGCGGACTGCCGCAGCACGGGTTCGTCGTGGCCGCTCGGCCGGAGGTGCGCTACGCGTCCTCCGCACCGGGCTCGACCTTCACCTGCGCGATCGACAGCCGACTGCTCGACTGCGACGCGGCCGGTGTCGTGCTCAGCGGGCTCAAGCCCGGGATGCACACCTTCCGTGTGGCCGCCCGCGACTCCTCGGGCACCGCCGACGTCACGCCGGCGTCCCGGCGCTTCACGGTGCCGCAGAGCGCCCGGGTGCTGACCAGGGCGACCAAGGGTTGGAGCGGTGGCAAGACGGCCGGCGCCTACCGCGGCTTCGCTCTCACCACCCGGGCGCGCAACGCCCGGTTGACCTACCAGGTCCGCGGTGCGACGCGGCTCGCGATCGTCGCGGGCACCGCGCCGGGCAACGGCCGGGTCAAGGTCTTCGTGGGCAACCGGCTCCTGACGACGCTGGTCCTCACCGACGACGCCCCTCGCTCGCAGGTGCTCTTCGTGCTCAAGGGCTTCACGTCGCCGGTGAGCGGCACGGTGCGGCTGGTGAGCGTGGACCGGCGGCCGGTGCGGATCGAGGGCCTCGGCGTCCTCACCCGTTGACGGGCTGGCACGACGGGCACCAGCAGGACGCCTGGTCGCGGCGGTAGACCCACATCGGCTCGCGCAGGGGTGCCGGTCGTGGTCTGCTGCGCGCTCCTTGTTGAGCTCGAGCATCTGCTTGCCCCGTCGTACGACGCGCGGCAGCGTCGAAACAGAGCTCGGCCAGGTCGCGAGACGACCAAGCATCATCCGACGTCCTGCGTCCTCGACCGAACGGACCCACACCTCACGCGCGAAGACCTACAGACGACCGACATGACGAAGGCCCAGCAGCTACACAGCACCGTCCTACGCAGACATCGCGATGGCTGTTGCGAGCGCGGTCCTCATGATCAGCGAGGCACTGAAGTCGTACGCAAAGCGCACGATGTCGACGCTCCTCGAAAACTAGGCCAGTAGCGCTCTTCGAAAAGTAGGCCACCCGACCACGATGGATTGGGTGATGACAGTGGAGGACTGGGCTGAGATCCGGCGGCTGCATGCGCAGGAGCAGTTGTCGATCAGGGCGA
>NZ_JANNML010000074.1:0-13948 GCF_031397825.1 Nocardioides sp. | reverse complement strand
GGCGGTGATGCCGCTCGGCACGCAGATGACCATCCGGGGCTTGGCGAAGTAGCGACGCCGGTGGACCTGCTGGATGAAGAACCGCAGCATCTGCTCGGTCGCCTCGAAGTCGGCGATGACGCCGTCCTTGAGCGGGCGGATCGCGGTGATGTTGTCGGGCGTGCGCCCGATCATCCGCTTGGCGTCGTGCCCGACGGCCAGGATCTCGCCCGTGGTGTCGTTGACCGCTACCACGCTCGGCTCGTCCAGCAGCACACCCTTGCGCCGGACGTAGACCAGCGTGTTGGCGGTGCCGAGGTCCACCGCCATGTCGCGGCCGATGAAGCTGTTCGCCATGCCCAACGCCTCGCAGCTCTTAGCAGCGTGCGCTCGGGGAAGAGGGAACGACGCGCGCACGCCTCGCCGTACCCGAGGTCGAGCGTAGGTTCATCTCCGCCGATCTCCGCGCAGGCACGCCGTGGCGCGTGTTGCTGATGTGACGCGCGGTGGTGGAGGTGCGAGCGGCCGCCCGGCCGCTTCATCAAGGTATGTCGGCGACACGCCACTTCCCATGACGAGCACCCCGTGGTGGGTGGCGTGTCGCCGTGGGAAGTGCGGGGCCTCCGCTCCACCGTGGGAGGTGCCGGTCCGCCTGCATACCTTGATGAAGCGGACGCATCGGCCCCGAAGCCACCCGGCCCTCAGAGATACGACTCCGGGTCCGTACGACGCTGCCAGTCACGCCGGTCCGCCTCGGGGACCTCGAGGCAGGGACCCTCGACGGAGAGCAGGACGTAGTCGCCCTGGCCGGGGAGCTCGGAGAGGGTCGCGGTCAGGTCACCGGAGCTGCCCTCGAGGGTCGAGCCGCCGGGGCGTGAGCCGGGGGTGGGGTCGGCGAAGCCTGCGGCCACCAGCACTGGCCCGAGGGCGTCGAGGTGCGGGCGGGAGGCACCGGGACCGGCGTCGACGCGCCCGGTGGCGGTGTAGCGGAACGTGCGGAGCTCGTCCTCGGAGGCCGACTCGCACCCCTCGACCCGCCCGGTCGTCTGCGAGGCACGACCGCCGAGGGCGTCGGCGACACCGGTCACGAGGGACGCAGACGCGGCGCGGACGCGGTCGCGCTGCTGCTCCAACGCCGCACTGTCCACCGGCTCTGCCTCCACGTCGTCCCCTCCGGATCCACACCCGCCCACCATCAGCATGACGAGCAACCACCCTGCCAGGACCGAGCGCCCGCTCACCGGGTGGCCGGGGTGGTCGGGTCGCGGTCGTGCTCCGGGTCCTGGACGCCGTCGTACCACGGGTCGTAGACGTGGTCGGCGTGCTCGACCGCGTCGTCGTTGCCGTTGACGATCTGGCTGATGTTGTGGAGCGACTCGGTGTCGTGGTCGAAGTACTTGGAGTGGTCGCCGAACGAGAAGGCGCCACCACGGGTCTCCGACTCGGCCTCGAAGCGGTTGGCGCCGAACTCGTCCTCGGCGGGGTCGTCGCCGAGACCGGCACCGAGGACGGTCTCCCCGTGGACCCAGCCGTGGTTGCCCAGGTCGGCGATGGGGTCACGGCTGTTGGCGCCGGCCCACACGTGCTCGGGGTCGATGCCGGTGTCGCCGGCGTCGTTGGTGTCGCCTCCGACCCCGGGGCTGCCCACGAAGACGATCTCGTCGACCTCGATCCCGTGGTCGTGGGCGGCGTGGCCGGTGGTCGTCGAGCCATAGCTGTGCCCGATCGCCGTCACGTGCGCCGGCTCGCCGTCACGGCTGGCGCGCAGGCCGTCGATCGTGTCGGCGAGGTGCTCGCCGCCGGCCGTGGCCATCGACTCCGTGACGACGCCGGCGCCGTCGAAGCCCTCGTCCCACGGGGCGTTGTCGGGAGCGTCGTAGCCGATCCAGAACATCGACGCGTTGGAGGCGTCGGGGTCGAGGTAGCGGGAGGACTCGTAGAGGGTCGCGGCCCGGTCGGCCTGGTAGCCCGCGCTCTCCGCGTCGGTGCCGAAGCCGGGCACGACCACCGCCACGTTGTCGGCGGTGTCGAGGTTGCCGGCGCTGATCGCGATCGCCCCGTCGCCGTCGAAGGCGGCCGGGTCGTAGAGGTAGATCTGGGTCTCGATGGGCTCACCGGTGACGGGATCGACCCGGTCGGCGATGTTGCGCCGCGCCTCGTCCGCGGCGCGGGCGTTCTCCAGCCAGGTGCGCTCGTCGTCGGTCAGCTCGCCCAGAGACTCGGTGTGCGTCCAGTCGGCGAGGTCGCGGTCGAGGGCCACCGTGTTGGCGGCGTTGCGCGGACCCGCCGGGATGCCGTCGAGGTTGCCGATCGCGCCCGGGGCTGCGGCGATGATCGCCTGCTGCTGCGCGTGGGTCAGCGAGTCCCACCACGCGTTGACCTCCTCCGGGGTCGCGTCGGCACCGGGCTTTGACGCCAGCGCGCCGTCGGCCGGGTCGGCGACGCCGCCGTAGATCCGCTCAACCGCCTCCGCCTCCTGCACCCGCTGGAAGGCCTGCACCATCGCGGTCTCCTCGGACGCGAGGTCGCTCGACCAGGTCGTCACGTCTGCGTCGAAGAGCTCGACGTCGCGGCGCACCAGGTCACACTCGGCCTGCAGGGCCGCCGCGTCGTCCTCGGTCGCACCCGTGATCTCGCCGCGCAGCCGCGCGACCTCACCGGCGAGGTGGGAGCGTCGCTCCTCCAGGTCCGTACGACGGTCCAGCAGGCGCTGGAGCTCGTCAGCGTGGGCATCGACGCGGGTCGCGACGGAGCGCAGGGCCAATGACATGGCGTCCGCCCGACGACCGATCGGGGCGATGGTCTCGTGGTATCGCGCAGAGCCGCGACCGGTCCAGTCGCCGACGCGGGCGTCACCGGCCACGAAGCTGCCGAGGTCGTCGATCTGGGCGGAGGCCGCGAGCAGGTCTCCGCCGCACTCACGGACCGCGCTCGGCCGGCAGGTCAGCAGCGGCACGGCACATGGCTGGGGCGGCAGCGTGATCGTGGTCATCGCTGCTCCGCCACATAGGTCGAGAGGAGGAAGAGGTCGAGGCCGGCGGCCTCGTCGCTGGTGACGTAGTCGCGGATGACCACCCGCAGCCCGTCGGCCCGCGCCTCGGAGTCGGTGCCGAGCGTCTCTGCATGGCGCTTCCACTGGGTGAGGAAGCGTGAGGCGGCACCTGACACTGCGCTGGTGAAGCCCTCGGTGCCGGCGCCGGAGATCTGGCCTGCGGCGGCGGCGAGGTCGAGGTGCTGGTCATCCCACCGCTGGGAGACGACGCCGACCGAGAGCGGCACGACCTCCATCACCGACCACCCGCGTGCGGCCGGGCGGGAGGACGGGTGAGTCCCCGGGCCCGGTCCTGCCCTACCGGCAGGGACTCGGCGGCCAGCTCGACGAGCAGCGTGCCCGACCCCTCGGCGTACGACGCGGTGACGGTGAGGTCGTCGAGGTAGGCGACCAGCCGCTCGACCGGACCCTCGGGGCGGGTGACCGCCCAGCCGTCGGACTCGAGCTCGGCGCGCAGGGCGACGAGCACGTGGAAGCCGTCGACGCGACGTGTGACGAGACGCGCGGTTGCCCTGACGGACTCGGGGCCGGTGCCGTAGGTGCACCGTGGCTGCGGCCGATCGTCACTGTCGGGAGCCACCATCGCCCACAGGCCCCTGGCGACCGCCTCGACCCGGAGCAGGGCCGACGAGACCACCTCGTCGGACACCGGATCAGCGCCGTCGGGTCGCCCCACCGGTGGCAGCAGCACGACGTCGACGTCGCGGTGCCGACGTCGCAGGACGTCGAAGAACGGGTCACCGACGGGGTCCGAGAGGGGGTGCAGCTCCATGGAAGGAGCGTGCCCACGTCACCGAGGCGGAAACTCCGATCACCGCAGGCTGTGCACCGGAGCGTGGCCCGCGGGTGGCCTAGAGGTGCGGGAACCAGATCGCGATCTCGCGCTCGGCGGACTCGGGCGAGTCCGATCCGTGCACGAGGTTCTCGCGGTTGGAGAGCGACAGGTCGCCGCGGATGGTGCCGGGCGCGGCCTTGCGACCGTCGGTGGCCCCGTTGATCGCGCGCACGACCTCGATCGCCTCGTCGCCCTCGAGCACCAGCGCCACCAGGGGGCCGCTGGTCACGAAGTCCCGCAGCGGCGGGTAGAAGTCGCGCTCGACGTGCTCGACGTAGTGCTCGTCGGCCTTGGCGCCGTCGATGAGGCGGTGCTCCATCGCCACGATCGTGAGGCCCTTGGCCTCGAAACGGGACAGGACCTCCCCCACCAGACCGCGCTTGACGGTGTCGGGCTTGAGGAGGACGAGGGTGCGCTGGCTCATGCACCTGACCCTAGCGACTCAGCCGAGCTGAGCCGCACGCCGGAGCACGTCGTCGGGCACCGGCCCGCTCGCGTCGTCCGCCGCCACGGGTGCCGAGGAGACCCGGCGGATCGGGATCACCCCGCCCCAGACCCCCGCCTCGACGTCCTCGACGTCGTCGACCGGGCCCTCCGCACGGACCTTGAGCGACGCCTCGTGCAGGGGTACGGCGAGCACCGAGGTCGCTGCCAGCTCCTTGCGCGTGCTGGGGCGCAGGGTCGCGGAGCGGCCGGGGACCATGTGGTCGACGGTGAGCGCCAGGGCATGCGCCTTCTCGTCGGCCTCGGTGACGATCCGGGCGACCCCGATGACGACCGCCGAGCGGTAGTTCATCGAGTGGTGGAAGCCCGAGCGGGCCGCCACGAGCCCGTCGACCTCGGTGATCGTCACGCACACGGTGGTCGCCTCCGAGCGGTTCAGCCAGCGAGCCGCGACCGAGCCGTGCACGTAGAGCGTGCCGCCCTCGTCCCGCCCGTCGAGGTCCACCGCGAAGGCGACCGGCAGCACCACCGGATGGTCGCCGACGCTGACGCCGAGGTGGGCCACCAGCGCGTCATCCAGCAGGGCGTGCAGCTCCGACCGGTCCTCCACGGCGCGGTTGCGACCCCGGTTGACCGAGGTCCGGGCGGTGGGCGAGAGCGGCGCGAGCGTCATGGGTCTAGTCTCGACGACGGAGTGGCCTGTCGTCACGGGCCACTACATGCCAACTTCGACAGGACACTCGTGAACACGCTGATCGTCGACCTCGACCGCACGGGCTCCCCCTCGCTGGGCGTCCAGCTCAGCGGCCAGGTCCGCGCGAGGATCACCGGCGGACACCTCGCACCCGGCGACCGCCTGCCGAGCAGCCGGGCACTGGCCCACGACCTCGGCGTGGCCCGGTCGGTCACCGAGCAGGCCTATGCCCAGCTCGTCGCCGAGGGCTGGCTCGAGGGTCGGCACGGGTCGGGCACCTTCGTCGCCGCGAGCGGTCCGACCACGGCTCCCCCGGCTCCCCGGCGCCCGACCGAGGCCCCCGGGCGGCCGCTGCTGCGACTCGACTCCGGCACCCCGTGGATCGACGACCGACACCGACCCGCCTGGCGACGTGCCTGGCGCGAGGTCAGCGCGGCCACTCCCCCGCGCGGCTACGACGACCCCCGCGGCCTGCCCGAGCTCCGCGCCGAGCTCGCGGCGCGCCTGGGCCGCACCCGGGGGCTCGACGTGCACCCCGACGAGGTGCTCGTCACCGCCGGCACCACCGACGGCCTGCGGCACCTGATGACCGCCGTGGAGCCAGGCGACGTCGCGGTCGAGGACCCGGGCTACCGCGCCGCCGTCGAGACGATCCGCGCCACCGGTCGTGGCGTCGTGGACCTCCCGGCACTGCGGCCCGTCACCGACCTGCGGGGTGTGGTCGCCGCCTACGTCACGCCCGCGCACCAGCATCCCCTCGGCCCCCCGATGTCGGGCGCCGACCGGCTCTCGCTCCTGGCAGCCGCGCACACCGCAGGCGCCCTGGTCGTCGAGGACGACTACGACTCGGAGTTCCGCTACGACGTCGCGCCGATCCCCGCGCTCGCCAGCCTCGACCGTGACCGGGTCGCCTACCTCGGCACCGCCAGCAAGGCCGTCGCTCCCAGCCTGCGGCTCGGCTGGCTGGTGGCGCCCGACGCCGTCCGCGAGCGCGTCGAGCGACACCGCGCGATCACCCACGACGCCGCGTCGTGGCCGGTCCAGCGGGCTTTCCTGTCGCTCCTGCGCGAGGGCTACGTGGACCGGGTCGTCCGCTCCGCGCGCCGGGTCTACGCCGACCGCGCGACGCGCGTGGCGGCCGCCCTCACGCCGTACGTCGAGGCGCCGGTGGCGGGCATGTACGCCGCCGTCGTGCTCCCCCGGCCCCTCGCGCTGGCCGCCCATGGGGCCGCCCGCGACGCCGGCTTCGACGTGCCGCTGCTGTCGGACTACTGCCGCACCGCTGACCTGCACGGCCTGATCGTCGGCTTCGGCGGCTGCACCGACGCCGAGCTCGACAGGGCGCTCGAGGTGCTGGCCCGGGCGCTCGGGGGCTGAGCCAGCCTCAGTCGGTGTGCCCCTCGGCCTCGGCCGCGAGCTCGGCGTCGAGCGCGGCGTAGGCCGCGGCGCGCTCGCTCTCGATCTTGCGGCCCAGGAAGTCGGCGGCGCCCCACAGCAGCGCGAAGATCCCGCCGAGGACGAACATCAGCGGGATGACGAATCCGAGGGCGATCGCGGCGGCCTGGATGGCCCAGCCCAGCAGGTAGCCCCACTCGGCGCGGAGGACTCCGGCGACGAGCAGGCAGGCCACCATGAGGCCGAGCCCGACCGAGAGCGCCGTGGCGACCCCGACGTCGGCGATCGCGATCATGACCGGCGTGGTCAGGCCGAGCGTGATCGCCTCGAGGCTGAGGATGGCCGCGCACATGCCGCGACGTGGCGAGCGCTGACGGTCACTCATGGACGACGCCTCCTGATCAGGGCACGGGCCTCTCCGACGGTGACCACGGAGCCGGTGACGAGCACGGCGCCGGAGCCGAGCGACTGACCGGCGTCCTCGCCGGACTCGGCCATCGCTGCGGCCTGGTCGATGGCGCTGGCGAGGTCGGGCTCGACCGTGACGCGGTCCTCGCCGAAGACGTCGAGCGCGGCCTGCGCGAGCTGGGCGGCCGGCATCGAGCGGTGCGTGGAGTTCTGGGTGCACACGATGTGGGCGAAGTGGGGCTCGAAGGCCGACAGCAGGCCCTCGTAGTCCTTGTCCGCCATCACCCCGACCACACCGATCAGCGGGGAGAAGGCGAAGGAGTCGTCGAGCGCGGCCGCCACTGCCTCGGCACCGTGCGGGTTGTGCGCGGAGTCGAGGACGATCGTGGGGCTGCGTCGCACGATCTCGAGACGACCCGGGGAGCTGACCTCCGCGAAGGCCGCACGCACGAGCTCCTCGTCGAGAGGCTGGTCGCCGGCGAAGGCCTCCACCGCTGCCAGCGCGACCGCGGCGTTCTGCGCCTGGTGCGCGCCGTAGAGCGGCAGGAAGACCTCGTCGTAGCGGGCGCGCAGGCCCTGCAACGAGACGACCTGACCACCGACGGCGGGCACGCGGGAGATCACCCCGAACTCCATGCCCTCGCGCACGACGGTGGCACCGACCTCGGCTGCGTGGGTGAGCAGCACCTGGGCGACCTCGGGGGTCTGCTGCGCGAGCACCGCCAGCGAGCCCGCCTTGATGATGCCGGCCTTCTCGGCAGCGATGTCGACCGGGGTTTCGCCGAGGTATTGGCTGTGGTCGACGGCGATCGGCAGCACCACCGCCACCGTCGCGTCGGCGACGTTGGTGGCGTCCCACGAGCCGCCCATCCCGACCTCGACGACGGCCACGTCGACGGGTGCGTCCGCGAACGCGGCGAAGGCCATGCCCACGATGGTCTCGAAGAACGACAGCGGGTGGGCCTCGGAGGAGTCGACGAGGTGCGTGAAGGGTGCGACGTCGTTGAAGGCGCGGACGAAACCCTCGTCGTCGAGCTGCTCGCCGTCGATGCTGATGCGCTCGGTCATGCGCTCCACGTGGGGCGAGGTGAAGCGGCCCGTGCGCAGGTCGAGCGCGCGCAGCAGGGTGTCGATCATCCGGGAGGTCGTGGTCTTGCCGTTGGTGCCGGTCAGGTGGATCACGGGGTACGACGCCTGGGGGTCGCCCAGCAGCTCGGCGAAGGCGCGGATGCGGTCGAGCGAGGGCTCGAGCTTGGTCTCCGGCCAGCGGGACAGCAGGGCGTCCTCGACCTCGGCGAAGGTCTCGGCCAGACGGGGCACTTCAGGGGTCTCGGTCATCTCACCTCCGAGTCTAGGGACCCGACCCCTCGACCCGAGACTGGAACAGGTTCTAGTGTGCTGGGATGAAGACCACGGTCGCGATCGTCAACGAGCAGGGGCACGACTTCACCTTCGAGGAGGTGGAGATCGACGGGCCGCGCGGCGACGAGGTGCTGGTGCGGATCGTCGCCACCGGCCTGTGCCACACCGACATCACGATGCGCACCATGCTGCCGGCGGAGATGTTCCCCCACGTGTTCGGCCACGAGGGCGCGGGCGTCGTGGAGGAGGTCGGCGCCGACGTCAGCGGCATCGCCGTCGGGGACCACGTCGTGCTCAGCCTGCGGTCGTGCCGCAGCTGCGCGAAGTGCGACGCCGGGATGGTCGGCTACTGCGAGTCCAGCCTGATGATCAACTACATGGGGATGCGGATGGACGGCTCCACCACCTACTCGCGCGACGGCTCCCCCGTCTTCGGCTCCTTCTTCGGCCAGTCCAGCTTCTCCCAGCACGCGATCGCCTACGCCGACAACGTGGTCGTGGTCGACAAGGCCCTCGACCTCACCAAGATCGCCCCCTACGGCTGCGGCTTCCAGACCGGCGCCGGCGCCGTCCTCAACGTGCTGCAGTCGGGCCCCACCGACAGCCTCGCCGTCTACGGCGTGGGCGCGGTCGGGCTCGCCGCCATCGCCGCGGCCCAGGCCCAGGGCGTCGGCACGATCATCGCGGTGGACCTGATGCAGAGCCGCCTCGACGTCGCCGCCCGCTACGGCGCGATCGGCGTCAACCCCGCCGACCTCGAGCAGACCGGGCTCGGCAGCCCGGTGGTCGACCGCGTCAAGGAGCTGAGCGGCGGCGGGACGACCGGAGCGGTCGACACGACCGCCGTACCGGCCGTCATCAAGCAGGCCGCCCAGGCCCTCGGCGTCCGCGGGCAGCTGGTGATCCTCGGCCTCGGCGCCGAGGAGTTCCCGGTCGACGCGATCGACATCATGCAGAACGGCAAGGTCATCCGCGGCAGCGTCGAGGGCGACTCGGACCCGCTCACGATGGTGCCGCGGCTGATCGCGATGCACCAGGCCGGGCAGTTCGACGTCGACGACCTGATGGTCAGCTACCCCTTCACCCAGATCAACACCGCCATCAGCGACGTCAGCACCGGCAAGGTCGTCAAGCCGGTGCTGGTCTGGTGATCGTCCCCGCGACGGGGCGCCGCCCCGTCGGGGACGTGCGCCTCGATCATGGCCGAGACGTAGCCGTCGTCACGCGCCCGGGACCACTGGATAACGCGGGTGATGGCCACCACTAGGATTTGGGCATGACCGAGATCATCGACAGCCAGGCACCGGACGAGACGCGCACCGACAGCGGCGCCGTCGTCGTACCGGAGAAGCCGGCCCTCGAGGGTCTCGAGGACAAGTGGTCCGCGCAGTGGAAGGCCGACGGCACCTACGCCTTCGACCGCACCCAGCCTCGCGAGAACGTCTTCTCCATCGACACCCCGCCGCCGACCGTCAGCGGCAGCCTGCACGTCGGGCACGTCTTCTCCTACAGCCACACCGACCTCATCGCGCGCTTCCAGCGCATGCGCGGCAAGTCGGTCTTCTACCCGATGGGCTGGGACGACAACGGGCTGCCGACCGAGCGCCGCGTCCAGAACTACTTCGGCGTGCGCTGCGACCCCTCGCTGCCCTACGAGGCCGACTTCACCCCTCCGGAGAGGCCGGACCCCAAGAAGCAGGTCCCGATCTCGCGGCCCAACTTCGTCGAGCTGTGCAACCGGCTCGTCGTGGAGGACGAGGAGGTCTTCGAGTCGCTGTGGCGCACCCTCGGACTCTCCGTCGACTGGGACCAGACCTACACGACGATCGGCGCAAAGGCTCAGAAGGTCAGCCAGACCGCGTTCCTGCGCAACTACGCCCGCGGCGAGGCCTATCTGCAGGACGCCCCGACGCTCTGGGACGTCACGTTCCAGACCGCCGTCGCCCAGGCCGAGCTCGAGGCCCGCGACTACGCCGGCGCCTACCACCGCGTCACCTTCCACCGCCCTGACGGCGAGACGGTCGCGATCGAGACCACCCGTCCGGAGCTGATCCCCAGCGTGGTCGCGCTCATCGCGCATCCCGACGACGAGCGCTACCAGCCGCTCTTCGGCACGACCGTCGCCTCGCCCGTCTTCGGCGTGGAGATCCCCGTTGTCGCCCACCCCGCCGCCGAGATGGACAAGGGCGCGGGCATCGCGATGTGCTGCACCTTCGGCGACCTCACCGACGTCACCTGGTGGCGCGAGCTCGACCTCCCGGTCCGCACCGTCATCGGCCGCGACGGCCGCTTCCTGCGCGAGACCCCGGAGTGGCTCGCCGCCGAGCGCGCCGCCACGGCCTACGCCGAGCTGGCCGGCAAGTCCGTCTTCTCCGCCCGTGAAGCCATGGTCGCCGCGCTGCGCGAGTCCGGCGACCTCATCGGCGAGCCGACCCCGACCCAGCGCATGGCCAACTTCTACGAGAAGGGCGACAAACCCCTCGAGATCGTGGCCACCCGCCAGTGGTACATCCGCAACGGCGGTCGCGACGCCGCCCTGCGCGCCGAGATGCTCGACCGCGCCGGGGAGATCCAGTGGCTGCCGGCACACATGCGCCACCGCTACGACAACTGGGTCGGCGGCCTCAACGGCGACTGGCTGATCTCGCGCCAGCGCTTCTTCGGCATCCCCTTCCCCGTCTGGTACCCCCTCGACGAGGACGGCGAGCCCGACTACGCCCACCCGCTGATGCCGGCCGAGGCCGAGCTGCCGGTCGACCCCTCGACGCAGGCGCCGCACGGCTACTCCGAGGAGCAGCGCGGCAAGCCCGGCGGCTTCTTGGGCGACCCCGACGTCATGGACACCTGGGCGACCTCGTCGCTCACGCCCCAGATCGCCGGCGGCTGGGAGACCGACGACGACCTGTGGCAGCGCGTCTTCCCGATGGACCTCGCCACGCATGCCCACGACATCATCCGCACCTGGCTGTTCTCCCGCGTCGTGCGCGCCCACTTCGAGAACCACGCCGCCCCGTGGACCCACGCCCTCATCTCCGGCTTCATCGTCGACCCCGACCGCAAGAAGATGTCGAAGTCCAAGGGCAATGTCGTCGTCCCCGACGAGATCCTCGGCAAGTACGGCGCCGACGCCGTCCGCTGGCGCGCCGCCATCGCCCGCCCCGGCCTCGACTCCCCCTTCGACGAGTCGCAGATGAAGGTCGGTCGTCGCCTCGCGATGAAGGTCCTCAACGTCTCCAAGTTCGTCCTCGGGGGCGTGGGCGCCACGTCGGCCAACTCCGTGGAGGTCACCGAGCCCATCGACTGCGCCCTCCTGGGACGACTGGCCGCCGTGGTCACCAAGGCCACGGACGCCTTCGAGGCCTACGACTACACCACCGCGCTCGAGGTCACCGAGAAGTTCTTCTGGGAGTTCTGCGACGACTACGTCGAGCTGGTCAAGGGCCGCGCCTACGCCGAGGACGGTGGCGCTCCGACCGAGTCGGCCCGCGCCACACTCTCCCTCGCGCTCAAGGTGCAGCTGCGCCTTCTCGCGCCGTTCCTGCCCTACGTGACCGAGGAGGTCTGGTCGTGGTGGCAGGAGGGGTCGATCCACCGCAGCGAGTGGCCGCTCGTCGCCGAGCTCGGCTCCGCCGCCGCCTCCGACCCGGCCGCCGTCGACGCGGTGGCCTCGGCCCTGATCGGGATCCGCAGCGCGAAGTCCCAGGCCAAGGTGTCGATGCGGGCCGAGCTGTCCCGCGTGGAGATCTCCGGGCCCGAGCTCCTCGTGCGGGCAGCGGAGCTCGCCGAGCAGGACCTGCGCTCCTCGGGCAAGATCACCGGCGAGCTGCTCTTCACCGTCACCGACGCCACCGAGCTGTCAGTGGCTGCGGAGCTCGCCCCGACGGAGTGACGCTCAACGCGTGGGGCGAGGGCTACCGCTGACCCCGGTGGCCCTTGCCCTTGTCGCCCTTGCCGCCCTTGCCACGGTCGCCGTGCTTGGACCCGTGGCCCTTGCCCTTGCCGCCCTTGTCACGGTCGCCGTGCTTGGACCCGTGGCCCTTGCCCTTGTCGCCCTTGTCGCGGTCGCCGTGCTTGGACCCGTGGCCCTTGCCCTTGTCGCCCTTGTCACCCTCGTCACGGTCACCGTGCTTCGACCCGGGACCATGGCCCTGGCCGCCTCGACCGCGGTCGCCGTCATGGGTCCCGCGTCCGCGGTCGCCCGGGTCACGGTCACCATGGCCCTTGCCGGGCTTGGCCCCGTGGCCTCGATCGGGGCGGGAGGTCGAGCGGGTCGGCGTCGAGACGACCGGGCGCGTCACCTCGACGACCGCGGGAGCACGTGCGGGCTCGGGCCAGGGAACGGGAGCAGCCTTGACGGGCGTCCGAGGAGCGATCTCGACGCCCGCGGCCACCTCCTGCACCGACTCGATGCCGGTGGTGAGGAAGCCACGCACCGCGTCGCTGCGCAGGGCGCTCACCATGATCATGGCGCACACGACCGCGACGGCACAGAATGCCACCAGCGGTCGCCGCTGCTCGCTGCTCATCGTGTCCCCCAAGTGACGTCCGGTGCGATGCTGCTCGCTACCAGTCTGGGGACACAACGAAGCAGTGCCAACTCAGGCAACGCCTGCCGCACAGATGTCTAGACCGCCAACGTGCGACGCTCGCGACGATGTCAGGCGGACTTCTTCTTCTTCGCCTCGGACTCGCGCAGGACCAGGGTCGGGGCGACGTCCTCGAGGACGACCTCACCGGTCACGATGACCTTGGCGACGTCACCGCGCGAGGGCACGTCGTACATCACGTGGAGGAGGACCTCCTCGATGATGGCGCGAAGCCCACGGGCGCCGGTGCCGCGCTCCATCGCCTTGTCGGCGATGGCCTTGATGGCGTCCTCGGTGAACTCCAGCTCGACACCGTCGAGCTCGAAGAGCTTCTGGTACTGCTTGACCAGCGCGTTGCGCGGCTCGGTCAGGATCTGCACGAGCGCGTCCTGGTCGAGCTTGGTCACGCTGGCGATCAGCGGCAGACGCCCGATGAACTCGGGGATCAGGCCGAACTTCGTGAGGTCCTCAGGACGCACCTGCGCGAGCAGGTCCTCGGCGTCGCGCTCGGCGGCGGTGCGGACGTCGGCGGTGAAACCGAGGTTCTTCTTGCCGACTCGCTGCTCGACGATGTGCTCGAGGCCTGCGAAGGCACCACCCACCACGAAGAGGATGTTGGTGGTGTCGATCTGGATGAACTCCTGGTGCGGGTGCTTGCGACCGCCCTGGGGCGGGACCGAGGCGGTGGTGCCCTCGATGATCTTGAGCAGAGCCTGCTGCACGCCCTCGCCGGAGACGTCGCGCGTGATCGAGGGGTTCTCCGCCTTGCGCGCGACCTTGTCGATCTCGTCGATGTAGATGATGCCGGTCTCGGCCTTCTTGACGTCGTAGTCGGCGGCCTGGATCAGCTTGAGGAGGATGTTCTCGACGTCCTCACCGACGTAGCCGGCCTCCGTGAGCGCGGTGGCGTCAGCGATCGCGAACGGAACGTTCAGCATGCGGGCCAGCGTCTGTGCCAGCAGCGTCTTGCCGCAGCCCGTGGGGCCGAGCAGGAGGATGTTCGACTTGGCCAGCTCCACGTCGTCGTGGTGCGTGGCGCCGAACTGCACCCGCTTGTAGTGGTTGTAGACGGCGACCGACAGGATCTTCTTGGCATGATCCTGGCCGATCACGTAGTCGTTGAGGAACTGGTAGATCTCCTTCGGCTTGGGGAGTTCGTCCCACTTCACCTCGGTGGTCTGCGAGAGCTCTTC